>NZ_JADOGI010000014.1 GCF_015645445.1 Nonomuraea cypriaca
GGGCGGGATGGTGCGGCCGGGGCGCGGCGCGGAAGACGTCCGCGCCCGCCGGCGCCACGATGGCGGCGAAACCACCGTCGCGGGCCACGGCGACGTCGATGCCGTCCGCGGCGGTCGTCGTCGTCTCGGCGAGGCCGGTCGCCGGTGGGGCGTCGGGCGTCGGCGGGGCATACGGCGCCGGTGGGGCGTCGGTGACGATCCACACCTGGGCGTCCGGTCCCACGCCGAGCCGGTCCAGCGGCACGTGGATCACGCGCGCGTCACCGGTGGCGATTCCGCCCAGGAACCACCGGTCGCCGGCGCGGCGGCCGATGACCGCGTGCGTGTCGGGGTCGCCCGCCAGCAACACCGTCTCGTCCCAGACCGGCGCCAGCTCCGCCAGGAACCGGGCCGCGACCGGCCGCGCCGCATAGGCGTCGACGTGATCGGCGAAGTGGGTGATCCCGCATTCGAACGCCACCGAGAGCCCGAGCTCATGGCCGTCACTGGTGGTGCGGCCGGCGGCGCCGAAGGCGACCGGGGTGGCGTCCATCGCCCCGACGATGTTGCGGGTGAACGGCTGGATGACGTTGTGGGCGGCGGTGAGCGCCTGGTTCTCGAAGAAGACGTAGTACTCGGCGCCGCGGATCGCCTCGTACCCGATCACCTGGGGGAACGTGCGCATCCAGCCGCGCGGGATGACCGAGCCATGGAAGTTCACCATGAGGCCGAGCCGCGCGGATTCGGTCAGGATCGTGTCGTACCAGCGATAACGGTCCTTCGACTCCGACTCCATGAAGTCGACCTTGATCCCGGCGACGCCCCAGGAGCGCCACAGCGCCAGCTTGCGCAGGCCCTCAGGGCTGTTGAGATCGCGCCAGATGGTCCACAGGTGCACCTGGATGCCGCGGCGGCTGGCATACGCGACGATCTCCGGTACCCAGGTCTCCTCCCAGCCGCAGTCGATCAGCAGGTGCTCCCAGCCGAGGTCGGCGGCGACATCGACGAAGTGCCGCTGCTTGGCCTGCTGCGCGCCCGAGTAGAAGTCGGACCACCACGACCAGGCCGCGCGACCGGGGCGTACCCAGGTCGCGTCCGCCAACTCGGGCGCGACGGCCGGCGCCAGCTCCTCGACGAACAGCGAGGACACGAGCTCGGCGAGGGTTCCGACGAGGAAGACGCGCCACGGCGTCACGACGCCGCGGGTGACCTCGACGGCGTCGTCGGCCAGGGTGAAGCGCAGCGTCCGGCCGCCTTGCGGCGCCGACCCGTCCGAGCCGCCCGGCGGCTCTGGCTCGCCGGCGCGCACGTGCGCGCCGGCGAAACGGCCGTCGATCCCGGACTCGGTGATCAGGAGATGCGTCGTCCCGTCCAGGCGGGTGAGGAAGGGAAGCCCGTACGCGCCGCTCGCCAGCTCGGCGGTGTCCACGCCGAACCGGGCGGTTTCGTACCAGGTCTGGTAGTCGAGGACCCAGCTTCGCGACCAGGCGGGCAGGGTGACGGCGGTGCGATCCCCCGTCACACGGGTGGTGCCGTCCAGCGCGGGCAGGGCGTAGCGGATCGCCACGCCGTCGCGCCCGACGCGCAGGATGACCTGCCACTCGACACCGCCGGCCGCGCGGAACGTGTGCACGCTCTCGTGGTGTTCGTAGTCGTGGTCGCCGGCGGACTTGCCGGAGCGCAAAGTGAACCGATCGCGAACCGTTCGGTCCGAGACATGCACGAGCTCCGCGTCCGTGCCCAGGTGGATGCCGTCGATCGAGAATCCGAGCGGAACCCGGTCAAGGACCGTCTCGTCGTCGCGGGTCACGGTCAACTGCACGCCCTCGTCCGTGCTACGGATCCAGGCGTTCACTGGGCCGTTCACTGGGCCGTTCACTGGGCCGTTCACTGGGCCCCCGCTCGTCGTTCGGCGGGGGCGTACATCGTTGCTCAACACGTTCTCCATCGGATGCCGTCGGGTTGCTCACGTGGCGATGACCTGCCATCACCAGGGATGTCACAGGTCGCGTCATCCTCGGGCCCACTGAAATTTCTTAGTTGGGAAAGGGACGATTCGGCAATTCGGCGCAGGTCTGGGGCGCAAGCGCCCCAGACCTCTGAGCTCACATCACCACGTCGAGCGAGTCGACCGTCACCCCCGCCCCGGACGCGTCCTTGATCAGAATCGTGTTCACGCCGGCGCTCAGGGGGAGCCCGACGGTGGCGGTGCCGGGGGCGTCGTCGCCGCCCGTCGCGTGCAGCGGGACCGTCACCGGCATGCCGCCGTTGACCGCGACCTTGATCGACGCGGCGGCGGACGACGCATAGTGGATCCGCACCGTCTTGTTGCCGGTGAGGTGGCCCTGGAACGGCACCGAGAGCGAGCCGGCCGCCAGACCGGACACCCCGTTGCCGCCCGAGCATCCCGAGCACACGTCCACGGCCGCGCCGCCCGCGCGCGTGTTCGCCGCGGCCTCGGCCTCGACCGTGCGTGAGATCGTCAGCGCGTCGATGTCCGGCGCATGGGCGCCCGCGTTCATGAACGTGATCGTGTTCGCGCCGGCGTTGAGCGGCACGTCGAGCGACCACTTGCCCACGTGCTCCCAGCCGCCGGAGTCCTTGACGTTCTCCGTCGCGATGGTGGTGCCGTTGACCTGGACCTGGACCGATCGCGGGTCGCCGGAGGTGTAGGTGAAGGTCAGCTTGTGCGGGCCCGCGGTCGCGGTCGTCACGCCATCGAACCGCACCGAGCCGCCGGCCCCGACGTTGCCCACCTTCTGGCCGCCCGAACAGCCCTTGCACGCCTGGATGCCGGCGCCACCGCCCAGGGTGTTCGACGCGCTCTCCGCCTCGTACCGGCTGTCACCGGTGCCGATCATCGCGAGGGGCGTCTTCGAGATGCGTACCGAGACGCCGCCGGTGGCGATCATCGGCAGCGAGAGCGTGGTCGCGCTCGTGACGGTCCGGGTCGACGTGGTGAGCCGGCCCGAGGCGTCGTCAGAGAAGATCGTCGCGGTGTGGTCGCCCGAGCCGAGGAACGACAGCGGGACCGAGGCGGTCCTGGCCGGCGACGTCATCGCGCCGACGAACCAGTCGTCGCCGGACCGGCGCGCGACCGTGATGTGGTCGCCGGGGAACCCTTCGACGACCTTCGTCTCGTCCCACACCGTTGGGATCGCGCGCATCAGGTGACGGCCGGCCCACTGCTCGTAGGCCGCGGCCGAGTCGGCGTAGTTGACCATCGCGGAGGTGAAGACGATCGCCTGCGCCAGGGAGTGACCCTGGGTGAGAATCGACGCGTTCTCCGAGATCATCGTTGGCGTGTAGTCCATCCCGCCGAGCATGTTGCGGATGAAGGGGTACGTCACGTCCTGGCGAGCGGTCGTGGGCGGCGGATACAGGTAGTGCTCGGTGCCGGCGACCGCCTCCGAGGTCACCACCCACGGCCAGGTGCGGTTCTCACCGCTCGGCTTGGTGCTGCCGTGGAAGTTGAGCATCATCTGGTGGTTCGCCGCCGCCTGACCGATCGACTGGTACCAGCTCATCGCCTGCTGCGAGTCGCTGAGGAAGAAGTCCACCTTGAGGCCGTCGATGCCGTAGCCCTTGTGCTCGGCCATCAGGGCCTCGGCGTCGGCGGGTTCGGCGAACGGCTCGGCGGTGACCCAGGCGAACATCTTCACGCCGCGCTGCTTGGCATACGCGGCGATCGCCGGCAGGTCCGTCGTGCGGTTGTAGCAGCAGTCCATGGTCACGTACTCGAAGCCCATGGCCTCGGCGAAGTCGACGTACTCCTTCTGCTTGTCGAGATCGCTCGCGCTGTCCCCGTCGGCGTACCAGGACCACGCGGCGCGTCCCGGGCGGACCCAGGAGGCGTTCACCGACGCCGGGGGGTTGAGGTGCTGCACCAGATCGGAGTTGTAGAGCGTGTTCAGGTTCCCCGCGATGATCGCCGCGCGCCAGGGCGTCTGGAAGGGATACGTCGCCGAGATCGGGAACGCCTGATCCGGCGTCCGCTCGAGGTTCAGCAGCCCGTCGTTCGCCCCGCTGCCTTTCAGCAGGGACGGTACGTAGGAGGCGTTCGAGTTCACCACCTGTGCCTCGGTGATGACCGTGAAGTAGGCGTTGTCGTCGATCGACGCCAGCAGCGGCATCGTGAGCTCGGTGCCGGAATTCAGCTGGGACGCGTTCCGATAGGTGTAGTCCTGCTCGTAGTTCGCGTTCCACGGTGCCGCCCAGCCACCCGTCGTCGTGGGCAGGCGGAATCCGCTGGTCTCATCCGTGATCGACACCGCCCCGCCGCCCGGCAGCCGGTACCGGTAGGCGATGCCGTCGTCGTAGGCGCGAATCACCAGCTCCAGCGTCTGCCCGCTCTTCGCGTACCGCAGGATCAGCTCGTTGGCATGATCGCGATACGATGGCTTGGCTCCCGCCGGCAACGAGTAGGTGGTGTCGGTCGTGGTGCGCGCCTCGCTGACATAGCTCAGTCCGGACCGCAGATCGACCGTCGAGGTGGCGATGCCCAGGGGAGAGTCGCCGAAGACCGATGTGGTGCCGGCGGTCACCGCGAACGTCAGGGCGCCTGCCGTCTGCTCGGTGACGGTGAAGGTGACCTGTCCGTTGGGGGAGCTCACGCTGCGCGTGGTGAGCGCGGACGCGGGGGGCGCTGTGAGCAGGGACACGAGCATCCCGAGCACAGCGACGGCGACTAACACGGCTGAGCGTCGCTCTCTTGTCCTTCGCGACATTTCGCCTCCGGTTGAGCGTGGTGGGCTGGACTTCACTAGACAGACACGCACGGTGAGGCAAAACTATGGGCCCCGCTGAGCGCGGCCGGAATAGTGGAACCGTTGGATCGGCTGGACATTCCGACTGCGTCGGCTAAGTGTCCGACGGCCCCGCTGGAGGTCCGAGGAGCTTCACTGATCGGCCGGGCGCGCCCCGCTCGGGCGCACCCCCAGGTGGGCGCACGAACGTCACCCCGGCCGACAGGCAAGACCGACAAAGCTCAGCAGGTCTAATACGGGCTGTACGGTCCGCTGATCAAGGAACGCACCTGATGAGTGCTGTGATCCAGGCATCGACGGAGATCGGCCTGGAGGGCGCCGGCGTGGCGCGCGAGCCCGCAACCACCGCGAGATCGGCCGCCGAGACGGCGCCATGAGCATGATCCTTCGCCGCGACTACAACGCGTCCATCGAGGATGTGTGGGCGGCGTGCACGGAGCCCGACCGGTTGAGCCGCTGGTTCCTCAAGGTCAGCGGTGACCTGCGGCTCGGCGGCACGTTCGCGCTCGATGGCAACGCCCACGGTGAGATCCTCCGCTGCGAGCGCCCCCACCTGTTCGTGATCACCTGGAAGTACAGCGACTCCCCGACAGCCAGGTCGGCCGGCCTCGTCGCCCAGGAGTGGGTGGCCCTGGCGCGGGCCGAAGGGCTCCCACTGCTGGCGGAGCTGCCGGACCGGACCTGACGGATAGAGATCCTCGGCGAGGCCCCCGGCCGCATCTCTGGCCCGGCTCGCTCACGCTCGGATTGCCCACACACCCATCAAGATCCAGTGCAACGAATCATTATCCCGAATGAGGATCATGGGGGAGTGCACGCGGGAGTTGTCTGACGATAGCCCGTGAGGCTTGCCAGGGCCGTAAGACTTGGCGATACGTGGGTACATCGTGCCAACTCCAGACAACGCCGAACGCCCGAAGGAGCTGGTGTTGTCGGTTGCAGGTGAAGCTGTCGGTGTTCGCGCGTTGTTGTCGGTGCTCGTGTCGGTGTTCAGGTTGAGTTGACGGGCTCCGCCTTCGGTTCGGATCTTGGTGGTGCAGAATGGTCAGCCATAACGGCTTTGCGCGCGCTGGCCGGTGGGATGGACGCGCCTCCCCGGGACGAGGTGTACGAGGTAGGTCCGGTACGTCGCTGAGGGCGGCAGGTTATGCCGCGTCTCGTTTGGATGAGGTGGGTGCGGTGCGGTTCGAGGTGGCATCGCCGGCGCGGGGATTGCCTCCTACAAGGGGCAGCGGAACTTCCCGGTGAGGCGGCGGTCGTCCCCCGTCCGGTGAACTGACCTGGCGGCTCGTCGTGGCCGCGGAGAGGATGCATCCGGACGCGACCGTCCCGGGGCGGCGGGTCTGAACCGAACCTGAAGCCGATCGTAAGTCCCACTGGCCAGCATGAGCCGCATGACGAACCACATGAGCGACTACGCCCCCGTCAACGGCATGCGGATGTACTACGAGATCCACGGCACCGGCGACCCGCTGGTCCTGCTCCACGGCACCTTCTCGGCGATCGGCACCTCGTTCGGCCGGCTCCTGCCGCACCTCGCCAAGACTCGAAAGGTCATCGCCGTCGAGTTCCAGGGGCACGGGCGCACGGCCGACATCGACCGCCCCTTCTCCTCTCAGCTCTTGGCCGACGACGTCGCCGCGCTGCTTGACCACTTCGGCATCGGCACGGCCGACCTGTTCGGCTACAGCCTGGGCTCCAGCGTGGCCTTCCACGTGGCGCTCAAGCGGCCCGACCTCGTCCGCAAGCTGGTCCTCGCCTCATTCTCCTTCTCTGCGGACGGGATGCACCCGGGGCTGTCCGACGGTTTCGAGAGCCTGCGACCGGAACACCTCATCGGGTCGCCCTTCCACGACGAGTACCTCCAACTGGCACCGCGGCCCGCCGACTTCCCCGCGCTGGTCGAGAAGGTGAACGACTTCATGCGCAACCTGCGCAATCCCACCGCGGAGGACGTGCAATCGATCACGGCGCCCACAATGGTCGTCATCGGGGACTCCGACATCATCCGGCCGGAGCACGCCGTGGAGACGTTCCGGCTGCTCGGCGGCGGTGTGGCCGGCGACCAGGTCGGGCTGCCGAAGTCGCGGCTCGCCGTGCTACCCGGCACCACGCACGTCACGCTCGTGCACCGCGCCGACTGGCTCTCCTCCATGATCGACGAGTTCCTCGACGCGTCCTGAGGCGGCGGTGTCCACTCCTCCTTCATGCCGTCGCGTAGTTGGTGATCATGGTAAGTGGTTTGAGGATCGTCAGTTCACCGACAACAACTGGACGACTCCACCAAATCCGTCCGCATGAGCATGTCGGACCGCAGGTCACGCGTGCCCGCTCCGCCAACTTCCATCTGGAAAGGACAGGTGTGGACCGACGAACGCGTCATGGACTGGAACCGCGAGTTGCACAAGCGCCTGGCCGTCGAACAGCAGCGGCGCGGCACCTGTCTCAGCCGGGCCAACACGATCAACGTCTATGCCGCCACGCCGCGGCCGTCGCCGGTGATGGTGTGGACCCCCGCCCACACCTTCGCTTTCCTCGCCAAGGCGGCCACGCACCGGTTGTTCGCGCTGTATCGGCTGATCGCGCTGCGCGGGCTGCGCCGGGGTGAGGCGGTCGGGCTGCGCTGGAGGGACGTCGATCTGAAGGCCGGAACGGCCGGAGTGCACTGGCAGATCACCCAACTGGGCTGGGAGCCGGTGCGGGGCAGGCCGAAGACCGAGGCCAGCGACCGCACCATCGCCCTAGACGACGACACGGTCACCGCGCTGCGCGCCGTCGACTGCTGCGAGCGAGCCGGCAGCACCAGCCAACCCGCGAGCCGGACGAAGATCAGGTAAAGCAACCTCAGTGCTATGAACAGCGATCATGCCCGCCAGAAACTGGAACGCCAAACCCCAGGTCAGCCCCAACGGCCGAGTTTCGGGCACCCACAAGTTCCAGTGAGCACGCGCAGCCAGCGGCATCCATGTCGTTGAAGACCAGCGACTTGATCGTCACCGGCACCGTGCCCGAGGGCTGACGGACGAGCCCGAGGTCGACGTAGTCGAAGTCGCGCAGGAGCAGGCCGTCGAGGATCAGGAGGTCGTTCTCGACCCCCAGCTCGTCGCGCAGGATCCGGCCGAGCGTCCGGGCGATGTCGCCCTCCACCACGAGGTAGAGCCGCTCACCGGCGGCGAGTCGTGACGACAGCCCCTTGACGATGCCTTCGCCGAAAGCGCGAAGCCGGTGATACTCGGGGTCACCGCTCCACGACAGGGCGACGGCGAGATCGCCGTCGCCCTGCGTGAATCGGCCGAGGTGCTCCCTGAGCGCGTCGGCCATGGCTCCGGAGTCGACGGTGTCGCCGAGAACGTACGTGGGCCGCGCCACTGGGAGGTTGCGCCGGGGAAGGGTCCGCTCGGCCGAATCGAGGTGACTGGTGATGCCGCTGAGCTGCACGGTGTACTGCGAGGCGCCGAGCACCGTCGCGCGGATGCGTTCGGCAGCGGGTAGCACGGGCGCGGGGAGGAGCCCGCCTTCCGCGCTGCGTCGCAGCTCACCGCCGAGTCGACGGCCGAGGTCGCCGAAGTCGGCGGTCTGGGTGCCGTAGACGTACTCGGCCACGCCGCCCGAGAAGACGATGCCGTCGAGCCGCTCCGGGATGCTGAGCGGCTCCGTGAGCCACAGTCCCTCCGTCGCCTCGGTGTGCTGCCCGTTGAGAACTTCCAGCAGCTCACCTGCCATGAGCGTGGCCACGTCATCGAGCTGGTCGTCGGTCACCGGTGAGCTGAGCGCCAGGTCGTGCCCGGCCCGCAGAGCGTGTCGGCGGCCGCCGGGCTCGATCCGGGTGACCACGCCGTCGGTGACCGCGATGAGACGGCCGCCGACGTGGAACGCCGCCGTCTCGACGACCCGCCCGTCCTCCACCAGGGCAAGTTTGGTGGTGCCACCGCCGATGTCGATGTTGAGCAGGCGGCCGTGCTCCCGGCTCGACGCCCTGACGGCACCTGAGCCGTAGGCGGCGAGCATGGCTTCCATGTGATGACCGGCCATCGCGCAGACCAGGTCGCCCGCACGCTCGCTGACCACCTCGGCGATCGCCTCGGAGTTGCGGCGGCGGAGCGCCTCGCCGGTGAGGATGACCGCACCGGTGTCGATCATCTCGGGCGTGACCCGCGCCTCGGCGTAGGCCTCGTCGAGGAGCACGCCGAGGCGGGCCGCGTCGATCTCCAGGTCCGCGCCGAACGGCGTCAAGTGGACCGGCGACTCGTAGAGCGACTCGCGCCGGACCACGATGTACCGGCTGGTGAGGTCCTCGCTCAGCCGCCGGAGATGGAGCCGCGAGAACGCGAGCTGGGTGCCTGAGGAGCCGATGTCCACGCCGACGCTGTGCAGCGTGACGTTGTCCTGCCGCCAGATCGGGTTCTCGTCCAGCGGGACGTCGGGCTCGTCGTCGTGGTCGTGGTCATGGTCGCGCCCAGCGCCGTCGACGTAATCATGGTGCCCGTGCCCGTGCCCGGTGCTCATGCGGTGGCGGTGCTCTCGCCCGGCATCGGCGGCAGGTCCTCGAGCTCGGCCGCGTAGGCGGCGTCCATCTGGGGGGTCAGCCCCTTCTGGGCGAGCGCCTTGGCGAAGGTGTCGCGGACGATGGGGGATTCATCGGCGTAGTCGATCTGATCGCCGCCGATCCGCCGGCTGATCCAGGCCTTCGGCACGCCCTGGGCGTTGCGGATCGAGACCACCTCGTGCTTGAACGCCAGGTACCGGGCAGGACTGTCGCCGGTGTTGAAGTGCTGGTGGAACCACATGTTGGGTGGGACGATGAGCGCGCCCGGCTTCCAGTCGTAGCGCTTCGGCTCCTCGCCCTCGGGCCACATCAGGCTGAAGCCCTCACCGCTCATGATGATGACGTGCGCGCCCGGGCCGTGGCGGTGACCCTTCTTGTACGTCGCGATGGGGAACTGCGAGATGTGGCTGTTCATGGAGCCCTTGGCCATCATGAAGCGGATGTGGCCTCCGCCCGCACCGCGCTCCTTGGCGTGGATGAGCGGGAGGTTCACAGCGTCGGCGACGAAGTTCGTCTTGAGGAGCAGGCCCTCGACCTCGTCCTTGTCGGCGAAGTAGTCGGGCTCGCCGTTGAAACGGCCGACGAAGTCGTGTGCGGTGTCGAAGACGAACTCCGGCTCGTCGTACATGTTCAGCACCGGCGGCATGTTCGTCGAGGAGACGAAGCGGGCGGCGGTGGCCCCCGAGCCGTTGAAGTGCTGGTGCCAGGTGTTGAGCGGAATCGCGAAGAGGGAGCCCGGGCCCCACTCGAAGGTGACCTTCTTGCCGACGTCGTTCCAAACGCTGGTCGAGCCGTTGCCGGAGAGCACCATGATCATCTCTTCGAAGAGCTGGCGCTGCGGGGCCAGCTTGCCGCCGGCGGGGATCTCGCACACATAGCAGTCGTTGGACGTGCGGGAGGCTTCGTGGTTGATGAAGACACCGCGCCCGCCGCGGCGATCCCAGGGTTTCAGCTCGACCGTGTTGAGGTCAGGGATGTAGTGGGCGGAGATGATGTCCAGACCCTCGTTGCGGACCCATGAGGCGTACGGGGTGTTCTTCTCGCGGGCGAAGTTCTTCGCCATGCTGTCCGAAACGTTCGCATCTTTTGTCACTGAAACCTCCACCTTTCATCTGGTACAACGGTAAGACCAATGTCTGCGTGACGTCAACAAACGCCCCCGATCGAACGGGCAGGTGCGAGCGCCGTGGGCATCGCCGTCTGGGTGCGCCTGCACAGGCGTTGCCCGTCGGGCCGCTTGGCGCACGCGCCGCGCAGGTTACCGCTCCGAGGTGCAAAGGACATACCATCAGACCTGATGTTAGCTACAACCTGCATGGGGTGCCCGGCAACGTCTGCCCCACGATGGCCTTGAGGAGTGCGCAAATGGGGACAACGAGATCCGGGAGCAGCGCCGACCCGTCGGAACTCTTCAGCCGTGTCAACGTCGACCGTGTCTCGCAGGTCATCGTCGACCAGATCAAGCATCTCATCCGTGACGGGCGGCTGAGCTCTGGCGATCGCCTGCCTAGCGAACGCGAGTTGTGTCAGCGTTTCGGCGTCAGCCGGGTGACCGTGCGTGAGGCCCTGCGCGTGCTGGAGGCCAGCGGGCTCGTCACGATCAAAGTCGGTTCGCACGGCGGCGCCTTCCTGACCTCACCTTCGGCGGAGCGCCTCGGTGCCGGACTCGCCGACCTCATCTCGCTGACGCCCCAGACGGCGGCGAACGTCACCGAGGCGCGCATCATCGTGGAACTGGGCATCCTTCCCCTGGTCGTCGAACGAGCGACCGAGGAGGACATCGCTGATCTGCTCACCATGGTCGAGGAGAGCCGGCAGGCCGTCGAGAAGGGCGAATATGCGATCGAGATGTCGGCCGCGTTCCACACCCGGGTGGCGGCGTGCACGCACAACCCCGCCATCGAGATGCTGGTCCAGAGCTTCCACGGTCCCCTGCTGATGTCATTGCAGGAGTCGCACGTCGACGCGCCGATGGGACACCAAGGGACCGACGAGCACCGGGCGCTCACCTACGCCATCAAGGATCGCGACCAGGCGGCGGCTCGCGAGGTGATGACCAGCCACCTCGAGCGAACGGCTCGCCGTGTGCGGCGCGACGGGTGACCAGCCCGCGAGTACGTCGAAACGGGGCCGGCACCGGCGGCCGTTGGTAATCATGAGAGGACGGGGCAATGACGGAGGTCGTCCAGCCGACCGATCGCATTGACGAGCAGGCTCGTAAGACCATCGTCATCCTGCACTCCCTGACCGATCATCGACGGATGCCGCCGATGGAGCGGCTCGGGGCGTCGCTGGCAGCCCACACTGACTTCTTGCTGGTCGCGAGCTACAACCCGGGCTACCAGGCCGTCGGCACCCGACTCGAGCCGCCCCACTACGCGCCGTCCCCGATCCCAAGCGGATCGTCGACCTGAACGTACGCCGACGAGACCGGCCCGGCGGAGTCCTCTACCGAGTACTCGCATGCCGCTTGAACTGCATGGATGGGATTTTCGGCAGGGACGCAGGCTGCGGCCGGCGGACCTCACGATCGACTGACCGGAGGTCACTCCTCGCGCAAGGCGCGCACCTTCCGCAACCACGGTAACACCGCGAGGGCTGCGAGCCCTGCCGGGATCCCGGCCAGCAGGAGTCCGGCGCGTGCTCCCCACTGCTCGCACACCCACCCCGTGAGCGGGGCTCCCAGAGGAGTGCTGCCGAGAAATACCAGGCTGTGCAGGGCGATCACCCGCCCCTGCATCGTAGGATCCGCCCTGATCTGCAACAGCGTGCGGGCGAGCGTGTTGAAGCAGATGTTCGCGATACCGAGGGCGACGACCGCCGCCATCGCCAGGCCGAGTGCGGGAGCGGCCGCGACGGCGACGTTCACGCCGGCGAAGGCGAACGTCCACAACAGCAGGGACCACGCGGTGGCGTCCACGCGCGCGGCGCTCGCGAGGGCACCGAGCACCGCGCCCACTCCGAGGGCGGAGGTGAGCCAGCCGTAGATCTCGGCGCCTCCGCCGAAGGTCTCGCGGGCGAGCAGAGGGAACACAACCCGAAAGT
The DNA here is from genome assembly GCF_015645445.1 of Nonomuraea cypriaca. Classification (GTDB taxonomy): domain Bacteria; phylum Actinomycetota; class Actinomycetes; order Streptosporangiales; family Streptosporangiaceae; genus Nonomuraea; species Nonomuraea cypriaca. The sequence goes on from NZ_JADOGI010000014.1 coordinate 12,337, forward strand.
TCTGGCCGAGCAGCGCGACCACGGCCACGAGAAACAGGCACGCGCGTAGCTCCGGGTGCTCCCATACATATCGCAGGCTCTGCCTGGCCTGGCCCTTGGCTCGGGGAAGAGCCGGAACCCGGTGTAGCTCCCGGGGATTCATGCGCGCGAGCCCGAGCAGGACCGCCACGAACGACAGCGCGTTGACCGCGAACGCCGCTCCGACGTCGACGGTCGCGATCAGGACTCCGGCGATCGCCGGGCCGACGAGGCGGCCGGCGTTGTGCACCGCCGAGTTCAGGGCCTGCGCGTTCACATAGTTCTCCGGGCTGACCATCTCGGTGACGAAGGCCTGCCGCGCGGGCACGTCGAGGACGGTGACCAGGCCGAGTCCGAGGGCGAGCGCGTAGACCATCCAGAGCTGCACCAGGTTGCCCAGCACGAGCACCGCGAGGGCGGCCGCGAGGATGGCGCTGGCCGCCTGCGTCGCCATGATCGTGCGGCGCCGGTCGAGCCGGTCGACGAGGACACCTCCCCACAGGCCGAACATGAGGGTGGGCAGGAACTGCAGCGCGGTCGAGATGCCGAGCGCGACGGGCGAGTCCGTCAGTTCGAGCACGAGCCAGTCCTGTGCCACCCGCTGCATCCAGGTTCCGATCACGCTCACCGCGTGACCGGTGAAGAAGCGTCGGTAGTTGGGCACGGTGAGCGACCGGAAGACACGCCGGTGCGCGGTGCGGACGCGGGCGAGGAACGTGTCATCTGCCGAACCCATGGCAACCCCTTCCCTGGATCAGGCTAATGGTATTACCTTAGATCCTCAACGAAGAGATTTGGGGTAATTGTTATGACGTGCCCCTGACCGGCCGTGAAGGGATATTCCAGTCTCACGGCCCTCGCAGACGCGGGTCGCCTGACAACGAAGGGCCTGGCCGGCGCAGTCGCGCCGGCCAGGGGTCGACACGGCGTCCCGCTCGTCTGAGCGGCCCGCGCGATCTCAACATGTGAGAGACGGCCGGACCTCTATCAAGGAAACCGCTCCGGGGCTTGTCCACCGTGTAACGGTCCGGTAAAAGTATGGCTAAAGGGTTAGACCTTTAGTCCGACCGGGGTGTGTACTCGGGTAATTCGCTCAAAGGAGGCAAAAATGTGCGATGACCATCTGGCTGGAGCTCTCGCCGGCGAGACGGGGAACTGGGACGGGCCGGAGATCGCCGCACGTGATCCGTGGCGCCAGCACTGCAACCTGGGCCACATCGAGACGGGCGTCATCTGAGCACTATTTCTCGCGGGGGGGAACAAAGTGCACCATCGCCGGGCCGGTGCTCGCACCGCCCAGTCGAGCTCGCGGGAGAGCATCCATGCATCACCAGAAATTCTTCGGATCGGTGGCGGTGGCCGCCGCTGTTCTCCTCCTAGGAGCCTGTGGCGCCTCGCCGACAGCCGGAGGGCCCATGCCGGCCGACGGGGCCGACAAGTCCAGCGCGAGGGCCCAGGAGGTTTACGACCGCGTCAACGGGCTCACCGGTGACGAACGGACCAAGGCCCTCGTCGACCTCGCAAAGCAAGAGGGCACGCTCACGATCTACACCTCGAACACCGACCTGGACAAGGTCATCAAGGGATTCGAGAAGACCTACCCGATCGAGGTGAAGGTCTACCGCGGGAACTCGGAGTCGGTGCTTCAGCGCGTGGTGCAAGAGCAGCAGGCGCACTACGCCGGCAGCGACCTCATCGAGACGAACGCCGGCGAGCTCAACGTCATGGCCGACCAGAACATGCTCTACCCGTACGAAGGCGCGCTGCGCGACGCCGTACGCAAGGAGGGCCAGGCGAACGGCTGGACCGCGACCCGGTTCAACGTGTTCGTGGTCGGGTGGAACACCACCAAGGTGAAGCCCGGCGAGGAGCCGAAGACGTTCGAGGAGCTTGCCGACCCGAAGTGGAAGGGACTCGTCTCCCTGGAGGTCGGCGACGTCGACTGGTTCGCCGCCATGTACAAGCACTACCTCGACCAGGGCAAGACCGACGCCGAGATCCGCGACCTGTTCGACCGGGTCGTCGCCAACGCGAAGATCGCCAAGGGGCACACGGCGCAGGGTGAGCTGCTCTCGGCCGGACAGTTCGCGGTGACCGCCTCCTCCTACAGCCACACGATCGACAAGGCCGCCGACCAGGGCGCCCCGGTGAGCTGGCATCCGGCCTCGGGGACTCCGGTGCAGCCCATCGTGATACGGCCCAACGGCGTGGCGCTGATGAAGACGGCGCCACACCCGGCGGCGGCGATGCTGTTCGTCGACTACGAGCTCGGTGAGGGACAGAAGATCCTGCACGAGTCCTTCCGGGTCGGCTCGATCCCCACGGCGAACGATCCTCTGGCCGGACTCACGACGATTTCCGTGCCCGAGAAGGAAATGCTCGACAACCCCAAGAAATGGGACGCGCTCTACGAAGAGATCGTCCAGTCAGGCCGGGAGAACCAGTGAACACCGCACCCCTCTCAGGCCGCCGTAGCGGCAGGCCCGTGAAGCACGTGTTGGCCTCAGCGTCCGCACTCGTGCTCCTGCTCTCAGGCTGCGGAGGCTCGCCCACAGCAACCGCACCACAAGCCACGACCGGCGGCGGGCCCACCGCGGCGGAGAAGCTCTACGCCGAGGTCAACGGGATGACCGGTCAGCAGCGGCGCGACAAGCTGGCCTCGCTCGCCGAGAAGGAAGGCACGCTCGACCTCTACACGTCCATGACGAGCGATGTGGCCGACGCGGTCCTGAAGGCGTTCGAGGGACAGTTCAACGTCAAGGTGAACCTGTACCGCGCTGGGTCGGAGACGGTGCTCCAGCGGGTCGTGCAGGAGCAGAAGGCCGGCTACCAGGGCAACGACGTGGTGGAGACCAACGCGACCGAGCTGTTCGACCTGAACAGCGAGGGCGTTCTCGCCGATTACGACGGTGAGCGGCGCCGCATGGTCCCGGAGGTCGGTCGGCAGCAAGGATGGACGGCGACGCGGCTGAACCTGTTCGCGCCGAGCTGGAACACCGGGCTTGTCACCCCGGAGCAGGCGCCGAAGACCTGGGAGGATCTTGCCGACCCCAAGTGGGACGGCAAGCTGGCCTTGGAGATCAGCGACTCCGACTGGTACCTGACTCTCTACAAGTACTGGGAGAAGCAGGGCAAGTCCGACGACGAGATCAACAAGATCTTCGAGGGGATGGCCAGCGGCGCGAAGATCGTCAAGGGCCACACCGTGCAGGGCCAGTTGCTGTCCGCCGGCCAGTTCTCGGTCGCCGCCTCCAACTACTCCTACATCGTCGAGCAGGCCAAGGCCAAGGGCGCGCCCGTCGACTACCTGCCCTTCGTCCAGCCGGTCATCGCCCGGCCCAACGGCGTCGGGCTGATGAAGACGGCCAAACACCCCGCCACGGCGATGTTGTTCACGGACTGGCTGCTCCAGGAGGGCCAGGCGCTTCTGGTGAAGCAGGGGCTCACCCCGGCCATCGTGGAGGGAGACGACCCCCTCAAGGATGTGGAGATCATCCCGATCGACGTCGAAGAGCTGACGAAGAACGGCGATGAGTGGAACAAGCGATATGACCAGGTCATCTCCAACGGTGAGCAGGTCGACGGAAATTGAGTCACCAATCGCGCGGCGGCACCGGTATCGGTGGTGCCGCCGCGCTTGTGATCATCGCAGACTGGTTCAGAAAGAGGTGAGGGCATGACCACGGCATCTCCCGCCGTCCCTGCCCGCAGGGGAGCCACGCTCGGATGGCTGCGCCGGTTGGGGACCCCTAAAATAATCGTCATTGTCGCGGTGGCCGGCTTGATCGGCTATCTCGCGCTCGTGCCCCTTTACTACCTGATCTGGGGCACTTTCTTCGACGCCGGCGGCTTCACCCTCGGCGGCTTCGCCCGCGCATACGGTGACTCGCGCGTCGGCGACATGATTGGCAACTCACTGTGGTTCGCGGTGGGATCGGCCGTGCTGTCGCTGTGCGTCGGCACCGCGCTCGCCTACCTCAACGTGCGGACGGATGTCCCGTTCAAGGGGCTTTTCTTCGCGGCCTCGATCATTCCGTTGATCATCCCGGGGATTCTGTACACCATCGCGTGGATCTTCCTGGCAAGCCCGGACATCGGCCTGCTCAACAAGGTGATCGAACCGATCTTCGGCCCGGGGTTCTTCGACATCTTCACCGTGTGGGGAATGGTCTGGGTCGAGGGCCTGCACCTTTCTCCCATCGTGTTCCTCCTCATGGTCGCCGCCTTCCGGTCGATGGACCCCTCGCTCGAGGAGTCGGCCCTGATGTCCGGGGCCAGCAGGTGGCAGGTCTTCCGCAGGATCACCGCGCCGCTGACGCGCCCGGCGATCGTCGCCGCCGTGCTCATCATGGTCGTGCGCAGCCTGGAGAGCTTCGAGGTGCCCGCCCTGCTCGGCCTGCAGAACGGGATCTACGTCTTCACCAGTCGCATCTACTTCGTCCTGCGCTCCTACCCGCCGGACCTCGCCGCGGCCGGCGCGCTGGCGGTGGGCCTTCTGGTGCTCGCGTTGATCGGCGTCGCGATCTCCAACTTCGTCGGCAGGTCGGGCAAGACCTACCAGACCGTGACAGGTAAGGGGTTCCGTCCTCGTCCGATGGAGCTCGGCAAGTGGCGGCCGGTCATGGGCGGCGTCATCGTGGTGTACTTCTTCTTCACCGTCGTCGGGCCGCTGCTCGTGCTGCTCTACACGTCCCTTCTGAAGTTCTACCAGGCGCCGTCGGCCGCCGCCTTCGCGTCGATGTCGCTGGACAACTATCGCCAGCTCTTCAACATCTCCGACGCGATGACGGCACTGAAGAACTCCCTCGTGCTCGGCCTGGGGTCGGCAACGCTCGTCATGACCCTGATGGCGGTCGGCGCCTGGATCGTCGTGCGTTCGCGCATTCCCGGGCGGCAACTCGTGGACCACTTCTCGTTCGTCCCGCTCGTGATCCCCGGTCTGGTACTCGGGCTCGCGCTCTCGTTCGTCTACCTGCGCAGCCCTGTCCCGATCTACGGCACGATCTTCATCCTGTTGATCGCCTACGTCACCCGCTACATGCCGTACGGCATGCGCTACGCGGTCACGTCGATGCACCAGATCTCGGCCGAGCTGGAGGAGTCGGCACAGGTGAGCGGAGCGAGCTGGTGGCAGACGTTCCGCAGGGTGCTCCTGCCGCTCCTTTCGCCCGGCCTCCTGGCCGGTTGGATTTACATCCTCGTCGTCTCGTTCCGCGAACTGTCGAGCTCCATCCTGCTCTACAGCCCCGGCAACGAGGTCCTTTCCATTCTCATCTTCGAGCAGTACGAGAACGGCCAGTTCACCGTCCTGGCAGCACTCGGTGTCGTCATGGTGCTCACCCTTGCCGTGCTCGTTGTCATCGCCTACAAGCTCGGCGCCAAAGTCGGGCTCCGGCAGGACTGAACAACGGGCTCTTATCAGGAGGACAGATGCTCCGCATCAACAACCTCGTCAAGACCTTCGACGGAGAGCGCCGCCGCCGGCGTGACTCGCGCGCATCCTCGGCACAGGAAGCCCGGGTGTTCGCGGTCAACGACGTCAGCTTCAACGTCGAGAACGGTCAGCTGTTCACCTTGCTCGGACCCTCGGGCTGTGGCAAGACGACGACGCTGCGCTCGATCGCCGGGCTGGAACGCCCTGACTCGGGAACCATCGAAGTCGGTGGTCGCGTTCTCTTCTCCACCGACGAGGGGAAGAAATCGGTGAACGTCCCCGCGAACGAGCGGGGACTGGGCATGGTCTTCCAGTCCTATGCCATCTGGCCGCACATGTCGGTCTTCGACAACGTCGCCTTCCCTCTGCAGGTGCGCAGGCGGGGCGACCGGCTGGGCCGCAAGGAGATCTCCGAGCGGGTGATGCGCGTGCTCGAGACCATGGAGCTCTCCCACCTGGCTGACCGCCAGGCCACCAAACTGTCCGGCGGCCAGCAGCAACGGCTCGCCCTGGCCCGGGCACTCGTCATCGAACCCCCGCTCCTGCTGCTCGACGAACCGCTGTCCAACCTCGACGCGAAACTGCGGGAGTCATTGCGCTACGAGCTGAAGAGAGTGCAGCGCGAGCTCGGCATCACCTCGGTGTACGTGACGCATGACCAGGTCGAGGCCCTGGCCCTCAGCAACGCGATCGCGGTGATGCAGGACGGCAACATCGTCCAGCTCGGCCGTCCCCGCGAGATCTACGAGAACCCCAACTGCAGGTTCGTCGCCGAGTTCATCGGTACGTCGAACTTCCTGTCCGGCAACGTGGTGGCCAAGGATGGCGATCGATACACCGTCAACACCATCGACGGGCAGCTCGCACTCGACTCGGCCATGAACCTTCCCATAGGCACGGACGTGATCGTGTCCGTGAGGCCGGAAGCGGTGGAGGTCAGCACCACCTCACGGGCGGGCGAGGTGCCCAACGAGTGGAAGGGTACGGTCCTGACCCGTGCCTACCTCGGGGAAAGCCTCGACCACGTGGTGGATGTCGGCAAGCACGAGATGCGGACCCGTGGGAACCCCTCGACGTCGATAGAACCCGGGACCGAGGTCTATCTGCGGATGGATCCCGCCAAGCTCGTGCTCGTCCCCATTGACTGACCGTACGTCCGATAGTGAATCGCCGGGCTCGGCAGTGTCCGGGCCCTGGCGTGAACAGGGGTGCGTGATCGGGAAGGTGGGGGGCACCGCGTGACATCAGCGATCATGCGGAACCGCGACTTCACGCTGTACTGGGCAGGGGTCGTCCTGTCCCAGATCGGCACCCGCGGGACCGTGGCGGCGAATTTCTATCAGGTCTACCAGCTCACCGGCTCCGTCGCCTACACCGGACTGGTCGGCGCCGCGCAGGCGGTCGCGCTGCTTCTCCTCAGTCCGCTGGGCGGGGCGCTCGCCGACCGCCTGGACCGGCGCCGTCTGCTCCAGGCCGCGCAGGCCGTCGCGTTGCTCGTCGCCGTTGTGCTCTCCTGGCTGACGCTGACCGGCCAGGCCGAGGCATGGCACGTCGTGCTCTCCGTGGTGCTCACCACCGCCGCGGCGACCTTCGACCAGCCGGCCAGGCAGGCGCTGATCCCCGCTCTGGTGCCGAAGAACCAGATCGGGCAGGCGGTCGCGCTGCTCAACCCGTCGAGGGAGCTGGCCGTGCTGGTGGGCCCGCTGCTGTCCGGCGTGCTCATCAGCCTGGCCGGGCCCGGACTGATGTACGTGGTCGACGCGGTGACTTACGCGGTGCTGGTCGGGGTGCTCGCCACGCTCCGGATCCCCAAGCTTGAGCCGGCCGCGGAGCGCCGCTCGATACTGGGATCGATCGCCGAGGGCGCCAAGTACATCGCCCACCGGCCGCTCATCTACAACCTCATGCTGCTCGACCTGTCGGCGACCGTGTTCAGCGCCTATCGCGTCCTGCTACCGGTGCTCGCGCTGGATGTGCTGCACGTCGGCGCGACCGGATACGGAGTGCTGTCCGGTGCCCCGTCCGCCGGTGCGTTGATCGCGACATATGCGGTCTTCCGTACGGTGCAGCGAAGTCAGAGGCAGGGCCGGGTCCTGCTGGTTTCCACGGTCCTCTACGGCATCTCCGCCATTCTCCTGGCGCACTCGCCGGTCTTCTTCCTGGCCGTGCTCGCCGCCCTGCTCCTCGGCGCCTTTGACGCCATGGCGACCACGATCCGGCATGCCGCGGTCCAGATCGACACCCCGGACGAGATCCGGGGCCGGGTCACCGCCTTCTACCAGATGTCTTCGCGGGGAGGTCCGGCGATCGGGGACGTCGTCGTCGGGGCGGTGGCCGGTGCGATCGGACCCGTGGCGGCACTCACCGTCGGAGGGCTGGGTCCGATGGTCGTCGCCGGGTGGTCATGGCTGCGGGGCGGCGTGGTGCGGTCCTACACCGGAATCGTCAAGGCCGATGGGGAGGGGGTGGCGGAGTCGTTCGACGAAAATCCCGAAGAGAAGCGGCGCTCCACGCCGGGGACATGACCGTCAAGGTCGGGAGAGCGGACGCCTCGCGTGGCCGCGGTGCAAGCCGTCGTGCGACGCCTTCGCCGCGCCTGAGCCGTAGGCGGCGGGCATCGCCTCCATGTTGTGGCTCGCGCTCGCATTGACGCGCTCGCCCCCGCGCTCGGCTCAACGCCCTTGGTCCGCCACCGCCAGGGCACCCACAGCGGCCGCCTCCGGGTCAAGGTAGCGGCCACCGCGCAGGACCGGCTTCAGATCGTCGTCGAGGTCATAGCGCAGGGGAATGCCGGTCGGGATGTTCAGCGCCATGACCTCCTCACGGTCGAGGCCGTCGAGGTGCGCGACGAGTGCCCGCAGCGAGTTGCTGTGCGCCACGACAAGCACCGTATACCCGGCGCGTAGGTCAGGAGCGATGACGTCGTACCAGTAGGGCAGCAGGCGGGCGACGACGTCAGCGAGTGACTCGGCCCGCGGCACGAGGCCGCGGGGTAGCCCGGCGTAGCGCGGGTCGCTCCGCACGTGCCACTCGTCGTCCGGGTCGCCCGGCGGCGGCACGTCGTACGACCGGCGCCAGAGTCGGAACCGCTCCTCGCCGTACTCTTGGAGAATCGCCTTTTTCTCCTTGCCCTGCAGTGCACCGTAATGCCGCTCGTTGAGCCGCCAATGCCTGCGGGCCGGGATCCAGACCCGACCGGCCGCCTCCAGCGCAAGATTCCCGGTGCGCACCGCGCGTGTGAGCAGGGACGTGTGCACCACGGTCGGCAGCAGTCCGGCCTGGTGCAGTAGTTGCCCACCCTGCCGTGCCTGCTCCTCACCGAACGGCGTCAGGTCGACATCGACCCACCCCGTGAACAGGTTCTTGGAGTTCCACTCGCTCTCACCGTGCCGAAGGAGGACCAGTCTCATCGTGGCTTCCGCATTCTGCGCCGGCGCGTCATCAGATGACCGCCGACTCCAACGGGAGCGAACAGCTCCTCGGGTCTCCACAGCCGCTTCGACTCGGCGCGGGCACGCGTGCGGTCGTAGTCGCCGCAGGCGGAGGTGAGATGCGGCCGGGACATGGGTCTACCTGCCTTCCGCGGTCAGTCGCGCGTGCCGACGGGGGTAGACGCGCCGGGTGTTCGCCACAGGAACAGTTACAGCCGCATTCCGCGACGCCCCCGGGACGCCGTGCTTGGCCGCGGTCGCCATGACCGTGTCGCCGGCAGTCGCGTCTACGGCGTACTCGCGACCGGCGCTGTCGATGTAGATCACTTTGGACAGGGTGCCCATATCCCTCTCACGGTCGTTCAACTCCCATGTGCCGGGCGCGCCGATCAAGTCCATAAGTGCGATCCCGCACTTAGCGGTTCGCCGATCCCGTTCACGGTTCCGCTCGATGAGCCGCTGGCGTTGATGAGGGATTTCAGGGGAATGGCGGGATCGCCGGCGCGGTCGGGAGCGACGGTCGCTCCCTGGCTGAGGGCCTTGCGTACGGCCATGTAGTCGGCTGGGCGGTTGACGGCGTCAATGGCCAGCAGTCGGTCGTCTCGGTAGTACAGGACCGAGAACTGCCCGTCATCCGGATCACCCCGCACGACCTGGCTGTCGTAACCGGTGGTGAGACCGGCGATCTGCAACTTGAGGTCACCCTGATAGGACCAGAACCACGGTACCGATATCACGCTGTCGAGCCGGCCGAGCAACGTCGCGGCCGCCACGTGGGCCTGGGCCACGGCGTTCTGAACCGATTCGATCCGTACCCGCCCCTCCCCGGTGATCGGGTGCGGTCGCACGGTGCAGTCGCCGGCGGCGACGATCGAGGGGTCGCTGGTGCGGGCATGGGCATCGACGACGATGCCTTGGTCGCACACGAGTCCTAGCTGTTCGGGGAGTTCGGTGCGAGGGAGGACGCCGACCCCGATCAGGACCAGATCGGCCGGCAGATGCGTGCCGTCGGACAGCTTGACGCTGGTGACCCTGTCGCGTTCACCCTGGAACCCGGACACCACGGACGAGAGCCGGACGTCGATGCCGTGGCGCAGGTGCGCCCGACGGTAGAACTCCGAGATCACCGGTCCCACCGACCGTGCCATCAGTCGTTCCGCGGCCTCGACCACCGTGACGGATCGGCCAAGGGCGCGGGCCGCCGAAGCCACCTCCAGGCCGATGAACCCGCCGCCGACGACGACGACGTTCGTGGCGGTCGCGAGCCGCGTCCGCAGGTCGGCGGCATCGTTGTATTCGCGCAGGTAGCAGATCCCGCCGAGGTCGGCGCCGGGCACGGGGAGCCGTCTGGCGCCCGCTCCCACGGTCAACGCCAGCCGATCGAAGGGCAGTTCGCGCCCGCTCGTGGTGATCGCGACTCCTGGCCCCGGAGGGCCCGATGGGGACAGGCTCACCTCACATACCCGCTCACCGCATACCAGGTCGATTCCGGAGTCGGCGTAGAAGCCGGGCGTGCGGAAGGCCAGTGAGTCGAGCTCTTCCTCGCCGGCGAGGAACTCCTTCGAAAGGGGCGGCCGCTGGTACGGCGGATGTTCCTCCTCGCCGACCAGGGTGATCGGCGAGGTGTCGCCGAGCTGCCGCAGTGACACGGCCACTTGCAGACCGGCCTGGCTGCCACCGATGATCAGCGTCCCCTTGCTCATCAGGCCCTCCGGAAGTCGGGTCGGAAGGGCCGCCCCTGTGGAGATGGCCGGGCATCTTGAGCCCGGCAAGGGCGACACCGATGATCCCTGCGTGACATGGAATCCTCTCGTGGAGGCGGTCATACGGAACTCGCGGTTGTCAGTCCGCGCACGTGCCGCTGTCCGGGCGGCCTCTACCATCGTCGGGACGATGTTCATGTCGAGCACGGAGCCGTTGACCCCGGGCCCGCTCGGCGAGATCGAGCGCCGGGTCTCCCTCGGCGTAGGCCAGGTCGGAGAATGCGCCGGCGCAGCTCAGGGTGCGATATCCGCTGCACCTGACGCTGCCCGAGGCGACGGCCGTCAGGCCCGGATCTGCTCCGCGACCGTCCGCCACGCACAACGCGGGGTGTCGCGGAACAGAGGCCGGGCCGACAGCACGATCAACTCAGCTCACACGGTGATCCGTTAACCAGCCGGCCACCTGGTCGAAGGTCGTCTTTACTGTGTCGCCGTACTGCCCCGGTGGCGTCCGGTAGTGACCGGTCATCGCCATCATGAGCGGCGGCGAACCACCTCGCTCCGGGTGTTGGAGCGAGGCGCCCTTCGTCCGCGAGGTCACTACATCGTATTCGAGGCCGGCTCGAAGTAGTGGACGGTGTCGTAGCCGAGGTGCTTGAAGACGCGGTTCTGCGCGTTGAACAGACGCAACGGGGTCCCGTCCGCCGCGAAGATCTGGCAGACGTGATTCTGCGGGACATAGAGCGTGTCGCCCCGCCTGATGTCATAGCGCTTCGGCTCAAGGGCGATCCTCGCGTAGTACTTCTCCGCGATCTCCGCCTCGACCTCCCACTGGAGCGCGTACCCGTCGCCGTCGAGGACGTAGTAGACCTCGTCGGCCATCTTCCAGTACTTGCCGCTGTGGCCGCCCGCCGGGATGTCCAGCTCGAAGGCGTCCACGCTGAAGATGCGGGCGTCCGTGCGCTCCGGTGACGACATGACGCGGGTCCGCCCGAGCGGGGTCTGCTCCCAGGTCGTGTCCGAGGGAGAGATCACCTTCTTACGGTCGAGCACCCCCGGCGTCCAGATGCGCGACCAGTCCTCACGGGGACCGAAACGCTCCTCCTGCTCGACCGGTCCCGACCGGCCCTGCTGGATCAGCCCCATGAACATCCACGTGCACTTCGCCTTCACCACGAGCGCGACGGCCCGCTCCTGGTACGGGTTGAAGTGCCGGTGCACGGAGTCGGTGTGCACGAAGACCAGGTCGTCCTTGCTCCAGTCGTAGCGCTGGTCGTCGTGGATCTCGTAGCCCCTGCCCTCGAGGATGTAGAAGGCGGCCTCGTTCTGGTGCCCGTGCCCGTGATTCGACGACTCAGGGGGGAGCTCCACGAAGTGCACCTGGATCGTCTGGGTGAGGAAGTCCTCATCACCCGGACCGATCCGCCACCAGGTCCGGCTCTTCGCGCTGTCGCCCGAGTGCCCGACCTTCGCGTCGTCCACGACGACGCTGTCGTCACGCACCCGCTCGACTGCCAATTGGCGGCTCCGGAACTCTCCGAGACCGTACGTCTGCGAGGTCAGTCCGCGCACGAACACTCGTCCGCTCTTGCCCATGGGTCCTCCTATTTTCGATCATCGTCCTGCTCGGGCGCCGGTGTCCCACCGGTACCCGTGTCACGGTTGCTTCGATCGGCCAGCCGAATGGTCTCCGTGTCCACGCCTACCCGTCCCCCCTTCGAGACTCCGCCGGGATCCCCCCAGCGGAGTCAGATGGCCAGGCAGGAGGTCGTCGAAGAGACGCGCGTTGTCCTGTATGTGCTCATATGCCGCTTCGGGCTCCGGTCACCGACGATCGCGTCGACGGGGCAGAACGGGTCAAGTGTCCGGGGAACGGGTCGAATGACCACGGCCGCTTCGTTGACCGAAGTGGCCGCCTCGTCCGGCGCGAAGTGCTCCAGCTCACGACCGAGGAGCTCTTGCCCGGCGGGGGTCGGCCCGAGGAGGTCCGCGATGATGTGGCTCATGTTCTCCGGGTACATCGCGCTGGTCCGCTCTCCGGGCTCCTGCAACGAGTCCGGGATCCCCGTTGCCGGGCCCCGGGAGCCGGCGTAGTACGCGCCGAAACGCCTCACGGGGCCGGCGCCTACGACCGAACCCTTGACTTCGAACGCGTGCGTATCCATCTCCTCCTCTCACGGGATCCAATTAGGGTCAATGGTATTACCTTCCTACCGACAGCCGCAATGGCCGTTCGACTGCAGCTATCTCCCATCTATGAGTCTTCCGGGTGTCCTCGAAGTAGTGCACGGTGTCGTAGCCCAGGCGCTTGAAGATCCGGTTCTGGACCGAGATCAGGTGCAGGGGTGTTGGCGCCATAGGGCTGGAGCTCGACGAAGTGAATCTGCACCGTCTGGGTGAGGAACGGCTCGTCGCCGGGACCAATCCGCCACCACCCCGCGACTTCGCGGAGTCGCCGGAGCGGGCGGCGTTGTCACCGGTGTCGACGACGATCGAGTCGTCGCGTACTCGTGGCGCCGCCAACCAGGAGGTTGAGTGAAGGTCCGGAAGGTAATAAGGTATAAATGTTATACCTTTGAAGGAGGTGCGGCGGTGAACTCCAGCGACCCGGAACGCGTTGGCACGCTGATCGTGGGCGCCAGTCAGGCTGGGCTGCAGGTGGCGACGAGCCTTCGGGAGCTGGGCGCGACCGATCCGATCACGCTGATCGGCGGCGAGGCGCGCCCGCCCTACCAGCGGCCACCGCTGTCCAAGCGGTTCCTCCAAGGCGATCTCCCCGAGGACCGTCTCGCGCTGCGCGGCGAGGGCTTTTACGCGAGCAACGCGATCGAGCTGATCTGTGGGGAATGGGTCGAGACCATCCGTCTCACCGATCCCGTCACCGGCTCGGGTGAGGCGCTGACGCGCGGTGGCCGGCGGCTCGCCTTCACTGGGCTCGCCCTGACCGTCGGTGGCACCCCTCGGCGCATGCGCGTACCCGGTCACGGTCTGGCCGGCATCCACTACCTCCGAGACGTCGACGACGCGCTCGCGCTGCGCCACGACCTGGAGGCCGCCGAGCGCGTCGTGGTCGTCGGCGGCGGATTCGTCGGCCTCGAGGCCGCTGCCGCTGCGCGAGCCGCGGGCAAGGACGTCACCGTGGTGGAGGCCGCCGACCGGCTGATGGCGCGTGCGGTCGCGCCCGCCGTCTCCGGCTTCTATGCCGAAGCGCACCGGCGCCGTGGCACGGCGGTGCGCCTCGGCGCGACGGTGACCGCGTTCACCGGCGACGAGCACGTACAGGGCGTGGAGGTGAGCGATGGCGCCACCCTTCCGGCGGACGTGGTGGTCGTGGGTATCGGCCTGGAGCCTCGCACCGAGCTCGCCGAGCAGCTGGGGCTGCGGGTGGACCGCGGCATCGTCGTCGACGCCGACGCGAGGACCAGCAACCCGGCGATCGTCGCCGCCGGCGACTGCACCGTTCTTCCCCATCCGCTGACCCGGCAGGGCCAGGTGCGGATCGAGTCGGTGCAGAACGCCGTGTCGCAGGCGCAGGTCGCCGCAGCCTCGCTGCTCGGGCTCAGCAGAGAGACGCGTTCCGTGCCGTGGTTCTGGTCGGATCAGGCCGATCTGAAGCTGCAGATCGCCGGCCTGTCCGCGGGCTACGACTACTGCGTCGTGCGTGGCGATCCGGCGACCGAGCAGTTCTCGGTGTTCTACTACAAGACCGGCCGACTCATTGCGTCGGACTCCGTCAACGCGCCCCGTGACTACATGGTCGTGCGCAAGGTGCTCGGTGATGGGGGCACGCTGCCACCCGACCGGGTCGGTGACGAGTTGGTCTCCCTCAAGGACCTGATGAGCCCCTCGACCTCGACCGCGGTCGCCTGAAGGCCCGCGCGTCAGCCGACGTCCGCGAGACCCTGCAGCTCCAGGAGCCCCACGTGGTGGCGCCACAGCAACTGTTCGTTGAACGCCGCACCGAGATCGGGCAGGTGCTCACGGTCCTGTTCGGTCACCGCGGACGGCGCGGCACCCAGCTGGGCCAGCTCGACGCTGATCCGCAGCAGCTCGTCGAGCGCGAGCAAATGGCTCAGCACCTGTGGTACATCCTGGCCGACCGTTGCGACACCGTGGCCGCGGAGCAGAACGACAGCGGACCCGCCGAGGGCGCGGGCGAGCTCTCCGCCCGCGGCGGCGGTGCGGACCAGGCCGGCATGGGGGTAGACGGGCACGCCGCCGTCGGCCAGCCGGAACGCCGGGATGTCGTAGGCGCCGAAGATCGGGCGGATCGGCACCGCCGCGAGCCCGCCGAGAAGGGCCGAGCGGGGATGGGCGTGCAGCACGGAGGCGATGTCCGGGCGTGCGCGCAGGATCTCGGCGTGGATCGGATACTCGTTGGGCAGCCGGTAGCCGTCGCCGACGTCGCCCTCGTCGTCGAGGGAGACGAGCCGGACGTCGGACACGGTGGTGAAGAGCAGGCCGCGCTCCTGAGGGCCGCGGCAGCGGACCAGGACCCGGTCCGGGCCGACGCGCAGGCTGATGTGCCCGAGCAGCGGCGTGGTCAGCCCGGCCGCCGCCACGATGCGGCAGCCGAGGGCCACTGTCCTGCGCAGCTCGTCGAGTTCGTCGGCCATCATATGACGAACGCTTCCAGGCTCTCCGGGGCGAAGATCGCCTCCGGCTCGCGAAGCCGGCGGGACAGGCCCTGCTCATGGTGATAGCGCAGGAACGTAGCCAGCACGTGCTGGTTCGCCTGCACGCCGTACGACCAGTAGTCGGCGCCGAGCAGGTCACGGGCCTGCTCGATCTCCTGGATCAGCCACGGCGTCATGAAGCGCAGCGCGGAGGAATCGTAGATCCGTCCGTAGGCGTCGTCGCGCGCGGCCACGAAGGCCTTGTAGAGCGACTGCGCCACCCAGCGGTGCCGTTCGTAGACGTCGCGGCGGATGACGACGACGTGCATGATCGGGAAGATCCCCGTCGCGGCGAAGTAGGCATGTTCCGCCCCGACGACGTCGGGGAAGAGCCGCTTGACACGAGGGTCCCGCCGCTGGAAGGGGCTCGGCACGCGAGGGGTGTAGAGCGCGTCGATCTCGCCGTTCGCGAGCATGTCGGCCAGGGTCCGACCGGGCGGTGCCGTCTCCATCCGGAACGGTGTCTCGACCCGGCCCTTCTCGATGCGTCCCGGCGACTCCTGGCCGCCGGAGACGTAGGTGACCGAGTCGAGGGGGACGCCGTGATGCTCGGCGAGGATGCCGCGGATCCACACCCCCGCGGTCAGCTGGAACTCTGGGTTGCCGACGCGCTTGCCGCACAGGTCGGATGGCTTGTCGATGCCGGCGTCGGCGTTGAGGTAGATGCCGCCGTGCCGGAACATCCGTGAGGTGAAGACGGGCAGCGCCACGAACGGCGGTGTCTCCGCGTCGAGGGTGGCGACGTACGTCGACAGCGACATCTCCGCCACGTCGAACTCGCGGTGCCGCAGCATCCGGAAGAAGGTCTCCTCGACCGGGAGCCGCAAGTAGGTCAGATCGATGCCGTCAGGGCGGATGCTGCCGTCCTCGAGGGCACGGGTGCGGTCGTAGTCGCCACAGGCGAGTGTCAGCGCCACGCGGCCCATGTCAGGCTCCCGCCGCGACGCGCTCGAGCCGGGTCGCCAACCGCGGGTAGACCCGCCGCGCGTTCGCCTCGCAGACGGCCGCCAGTTCGGCGGGGGACAGGCCCGCGGCCTCGACGTACCTCAGCGTGTCGTCCCACGCGATGCCGGTCTCGGGGTCCGCGCCGCGTACCGCGCCGAGCATCTCCGAGGCGAAGAGCACGTTCGCCACCGGTACGACGCGGGTCAGCAAGTCGATTCCGGCCTGGTGGTAGACCGCGGTGTCGAAGAAGATGTTGCCGAGCAGCTCGGCGGGATCCTGCCAGCCGTAGCGGATCGCCAGTCCCCGGTAGCGGCCCCAGTGGTAGGGGACCGCGCCTCCGCCGTGCGGGATGACGAAGCGCAGGCCGGGGAACCGCCGGAAGAGGTCGCTCTGCAGCAGCTGGACGAAGACATTCGTGTCGGCGTTGAGGTAGTGCGCGCCGAGGGTGTGGAAGTTCGGGTTGCACGCGGTCGAGACGTGCACCATGGCAGGGACGTCCAGCTCCTGCAGCACCTCGTAGACCGGGAACCACGACTCGTCGGTCAGCGGCAGCCCGGACCAGGTGCCGGACGGGTCGGGGTTGAGGCTGCAGCCGACGAAGCCCAGCTCCCCGACCACACGGCGCAGCTCCGCGATCACGCCGTCGAGGTTGCCGTCGGGCGTCTGCGGCAGCTGCGCGACCGGGGCGAAGTGCTGGGGATAGAGCTCGGAGACCCGGTGGACCAGGTCGTTGGACGCGCGTGCCCAGGCATCGGCCACCGCGGGGTCGGGAACGTGGTGCTCCATGCCGGAGGCCCTGGGAGACAACAGCATCACGTCCCCGCCGCGCTCACCCAAAATGCGCACCTGGTTGCCCTCGACGCTCTCCCGCAGCCGGTCGTCGGAGATCGGGGCCGGTACGGCGTCGCCGCCGGCGAGCTGGGCGTTGCGGAAGGCCTGGAGCGCGGGCGGCGCGGTGGTGTAGTGGCCGTGGACGTCGATGATCACGCTTGCTCCCTGCGGTAGGTCTCGTAGCCGACGTAGCGCAGCCCCTTGTGCTCGAGCCGCTCGCGCATAGCGTTCACGTCCAGCCCGAGCTCGCCGGCGGCGTACCGCCGGCGCGAGCGCGCCTCCTTCTCCTCGCGCGCCTTCGAGGCCGCGAGCACGGTCGCCGCCTCGGTCCGGCGGACGACCACCACGCCGTCATCGTCGGCGACGATCACGTCACCGGGCTCGACCAGCCGCCCGGCGCAGACGACCGGCACGTTGACCGCGCCGAGGGTCTCCTTGACGGTGCCCTCGGCCGAGACGCACTTCGACCAGGCAGGGAAGCCTATCGCCTCGAGCTCGGCGACGTCGCGCACGCCGGCGTCGATCACCAGGCCCCGCACCTCGCGGGCCTTGAGCGAGATCGCGATCAGTTCGCCGAAGTAGCCGGCATCCGACGGCGAGGTCGGGGCCACCACGAGGATATCGCCGGGCCGGCACTGCTCGACGGCGACGTGGATCATCCAGTTGTCGCAGGGCGGCACGCTGACCGTGACCGCCGTGCCGGAGATGCGGGTGCCGCGGTAGACCGGGGAGATGGAGGACGCCAGCAGCCCGGTGCGGCCCTGCGCCTCATGGACCGTGGCGACGCCGTACTCGCCGAGGCCGTCGCGCAGGTCGGCCGGCGTGCGCGGCGGATCGGTGACGACGATGCCGTTCAACGCGTCACCGCCCCGCCGGCCTGGCCGATCAGCTCGGGCATGAGTGAGATGTGGATCGCGTCCTGCTCGGTCTCTCCGGCCAGCACGCGGATGGCGTGGTCGACCTGGTCGATGCCGTAGCGGTGGGTGGCCAGCTTCTCCAGCGGGAAGCGGCGGGAGGCGAGCTGGTCGAGGGCGAGCTCGCATGCCTTGAACGAGTGACCGCGAGCGCTCTTGATGGTGATCGCCTTCTCGGTCAGCTTCTTGACCGGGAAGGCGGGGAAGGCGGCCAGCTCGCCCTGGATGAGGAGCGTGCCCTCCCGCCGTACCAGCGCGTCGATCCCGAGCAGCATGGGTCCGGTCCCGGCGCGCGAGGTGCAGTCGAGCACGAAGTCGACCCCACGGCCGCCGGTGAGGTCCATGACCTTCTCCAGCGGGTCCTGCTGCAGGATGTCGATGACGTCGTCGGCGCCGAGCTCGCGGGCCAGGTCGAGCCGCGTCTTGTCACGGGTGGTGCCGCTGACGATGATCCGCGAGGCGCCGGCCTGCTTGCAGGCCACCACCTGGGAGAGGCCCTGCTGGCCCGGGCCCTGGATCAGCACGGTGTCGCTGTAGCCCACTCCGGCCGCCCGCAGCGCCCACTCGATCCCGTTCGACAGCGGAGTGACGAGACCGGCGAGCTCGGCGGTGACGGTTTCGGGCACACGGTGGAGCACGGCGTTCCAGGGCAGGTACATGTACTCACCGAAACCGCCCCACAGGCTGCCCGGGTTCTCCGCCGAGGTGTAGCCGTAGCGGCGCGCGTCGGGGTTGGTGCGCCAGTCGGTGGCCTCGCAGTGGCGGTATTCGCCGATGCGACACCACTCGCAGGTGAAGCAGCCGACATAGTGCTCGACGAAGACCCGGTCGCCCTCGCCCAGGCCGTGTCGCTCCTTGAACCGGGCGCCGGCCTGGGCGATCACGCCGACGTTCTCGTGGCCCATGATCACCCGGCCGTGGATCATGCTCGGCGGGCTGGCGTACATCTTCACGTCGGTGCCGCAGATGCCTGCGACCTCCACCTGCAACAGGGCCGAATCCTCGTCGATCGCCGGGAGAGGGAACTCCTGCATCTCGGTCGTGCCGGGCGCGACGCGCACCGCCGCGCGCACCGTGTCGCTCATATCTCTCCTTTTGGCAAAATGGTAATGCCATTAGTACCATAGACCAGTGCGCTACGTAACTCTCACCCGAGCCCAAGGCAACAACCGAGCCGTCATCGACGGGAGCGTCGTCCCCCAGGGCTTCCCGCTCGAGTTCGCCCAGGAGGCGGCCCTCGTCCAGGGCTTCCGCAAGATGGTCCGCAACCTGGCGTACGACGTCAGCGAGATGGCGCTGACGACCTACCTGTGCGCCCGCGAGCACGGCGTCCGCTTCAGCGCGCTGCCGGTCTTCCTGGTCCGCGGCTTCCACCACGGCGCGATCCTGGTGCGCCGCGACGGCACGATCACCGGCGCCAAGCAGTTGGCCGGCCGCCGGGTCGGCGTCAACCGCGGCTACACGGTCACCACGGGCGTCTGGGGTCGGGCGATCTTGGGCACCGAGGGCGGGCTCGACCTCGACTCGGTCACGTGGGTGCGCTCCGGTGACGAACACGTCGCCGACTACCGCCAGCCCGCGAACGTCGTCTCGGCCCCCTCGGGCCGCACCCTGATCGACCTGCTGAAGGCGGGTGAGCTGGACGCGGTGATCGGCGTCGACACGGACGACCCGGACGTCACGCCGCTCATCGCCAACCCCGGGAAGGCCGGCTTCGCCGCCCTGCGCGAGCGCGGCCTCTACCCGATCAACCATCTCGTCGTCGTCAAGGACGACGTCCTGGCCGCCGAGCCCGGGATCGCCGCCGCCGTCTTCGAGGCCTTCGCCGAGTCCAAGCGACGCTACGTCGAGCGGCTCCGCTCCGGGACGGTGGAGAACGCCAGCGACCGGATGTACGCCCGCGTGCTGGCCGAGACCGGCGCGGACCCGTTGCCGTACGGGCTCGAGCCCAACCGGGCCGTCCTGGAGGAGCTCATGGGCCACGCCGTGCGGCAGCACATCCTCGCCGCGCCGGTCCGGCTCGAAGACCTCTTCGCACCCTCGACCCTCGACCTGGCGGGCTGAGACATGCGAGTCGCGATCGCGGCTGACCACAACGGCGTCCTGCTCAAGAGCCGACTGGCCGACTGGCTCATGGCGCGCGGCCACCTGGTCGACGACCTCGGTGCCTACACGACCGACATCGTCGACTATCCGCCACTGTGCGCCGAGGTCGGGCGGCGGGTGGCCACGGGGCACGACGACCTCGGCATCGTCATCGGCGGAAGCGGCCAGGGCGAGGTGATCGCCTGCAACAAGATGCGCGGCGTGCGCGCCGGTCTGGCCTACAGCCGCTTCGCGGTCGAGATCTCCCGTGGCAACAACGATGCCAACGTGATGGTGCTCGGCACCAAGGTCCTCGGCGACGACGAAGCCGAGGAACTGCTCGCGCTGTGGCTCGGCACGCCCTTCAAGGGCGGTGTGCACGCGGCCCGCGTGGCGCAGATCAGCGCACTCGAACAGCAGGCCTGATCATCATCTGTCGTGGGACCGGAGGAACTCCAGGATGCGGGCCGGTGCCGTCTCCGCCGTCTGCTCGATCACCGGGACGTCCCAGTACTCGTGGACGGGCAGGCACTCCTCCAGGTAGCGCGCGGCCGAGGGCGCGTGCGAGGCGTCCTGGCCGGGCACGATCAGCGCCGGCACGTCGAGCGCCATCAGCTCCTCCGGCTCCACACCCGGGACGGTGTCGCGGTCGAATAGCCCGCGCACACTGCCCGTCACGATCAGGTCGTAGCGGGCCTGGTCAAGGGCGGCGTAGGCTGCGGCGAACACCTCGTCGGTGCGCAGCGGAGCCGCCCACGGACCGACGCGCGGGTCCTTGCTGAAGCCGGCCGTCGTGGCGCGGGCCAGCTCGACGACCGCGCCCAGCCCCTGCTCGGCGACGAACGCGAGGTGCCGCACGAAGCGGCGGTGCTGGGCCATCCGGTAGCGGGGCCCGCCGGCGGGGGAGAAGAGCACCATGCCGCGGACCCGGTCCGGGGCCTCGACGGCGAGCGCGGCAGCCGTCGAGCAGCCCACGCAGCCCCCCATCGTGTGGGCGGAGTCGATGCCGAGGTGGTCGAGCAGCCCGAGAGCCTGGCCGACGTACTTCTTCCAGGTGAGCCGCTCGACCTTGCCGCCCGACTGGGCGGCCTCCCGCCGGTCGAAGACCACGCAGGTGTAGTGCGGCGCGAACGCGTCGACGAAGCCCAGGTCCCGGTAGCGGCTGAAGCTGGTCCAGTTCTCCAGGCCGGAGTCGAAGCCGCCCGGGCTGAACATCAACAGCGCCGGACCCTCGCCCACTGTCTCGTAGCGGGTGCGGATGCCGTCGAGGTCGACGAAGGGCATGGAGGCTCCTAGATCTTGATGCCGCCGCGGATCTGCCGACCGGCGCGGATGTCGGCCGCGCACTGGCTGAGCGCGTCGTAGGCGAGCCGGGCGACGTTGAGGTAGGTGTCCGGCGCCCTGTCGAGGTTGTCGGCCGAGTATCCGAGCGCCGCGGTCGTCATCCTGATCCGGCCGTCGAGCCACGGCCCGCCGCCGAAGCCGCCCAGCACAGGGATCGACACCGCCTCGACCACGGCGGGCCCGACGACGGGACCGGAGTTGGTGAAGTTGAGCGCGACGGCGCCGGCCGACTCCAGCCGCCTCGCCTCGCCGACCAGCTCGTCCAACATCTCCTCGGGAACCTGCACGGAACTGGCCGCCGAGTACTCGATGCCGTACTTGAGCGCGGTCTGCGGAGTGATCCCGAACTGCGCGAAGACGGGGATGCCGGCGCGGGTCACCGCTTCCACGGCCTCGGGGAAGTCCGCGGCGCCGTCGAGCTTGACCAGGTCGACGCCGGCCTCCTTGACCAGCCGGATGGCGGCGCGGACGGCGCCGGCCAGGCCCTGCTGAAGCGGGCCGAACGGGAAGTCGCAGCTCAGCAGCGCGCGGCTGACGCCTCGCCGCACCGCCTTCGCGACGACGAGCATCTCCTCCATCGTGATCTCCAGCGGATGCGGCTGACCCCAGAGGTTCACCCCGACGGTGTCGCCGACCGAGACGATCTCGACGCCGACCCGGTCGGCGATGCGCGCCATCTGGTAGTCCCAGGCGACGAGGCACACGCTCTTCTCGCCGGCGGCCTTCATCGCCTGCAGCGACGGAACGGTCACCTTGCCGGGAGCGGCCGCGGCGCTCATGCGCGGGTCGCCCTGAGCAGCTCGAAGAGGTCGTCCTCCTCGGCGGGGACCAGCAGGATGCGGGCATAGGGCCGGAGCGCGAACAGCGCCTCACTGGTCAACTGCCCCGGCGTGACGGCCAGGCCCGCCGTCATGATGCCGCGAACCTTGCAGGCGGCACCGATGGTCGCGGCAGCCTCGGTGTTCTCACCATTGGTGGAGACGAGTACGAGGGTGTTGCTGTCCTCCAGCTCCCCGACGAGCGGCACCCTCTCACCGGACATGGTGACGAGGCTGTGCCCCGGGTCGACGGCCGAGTAGAACCTCGCCTGCGCCCACTGCGTCTGCGCCGCCTGGCGCACGATCTCCCCGGCCGCGGCGTCCAGTGCCACCACCCGGGTGTTCCGGGCGGCAGCCAGGGGATAGTCGATGCGGAAGGCCGCCTCCTCGGCGGTCGCCGCGCGAGCGCAGCTACTGACCAGGCGGGATTGTGTCATCGGTGTACTCCTCGGGATGTCAGACAGTGGTCTGCGGGACGCCAGGCTTGGCGACCATGGCCTCGCCGATGCCTTCGACGAACGACTGGTCGGCTGGCAGCACGATGGCGACGGAGCGCACCTTCTGGTCCTGCGTGCGGTTGCCGACCGGATCGGCGCCCTCCTGCGCGAGCGCCAGCGCCGCCTTGCGGAGCTTCTGACGTGCCTTGATGATGCCGGCGTCGGTGGCGACCAGGCGCTCCTTGGTGCGGTCGACGATCGGGCCCATCGACTCCTGCAGCGAGGCGTCCTGGAGGGCGATGCCCTTGATCCCGGAGTACGTCTCGCCGCGGCGCTGGGCCTCGCGGTCCATCAGGTAGTCGTTGTCCTTGTTGGCGAGCGGACGGTAGTTCTCGTCGTTCGCGCTGTGGACGCCCATGCCGGCGCGCATGGCCGCGACCTCGGCCTCGGTGAGCGGGCGGGTCGGGTGGTAGTCGAAGCTCCAGGCCCAGCAGTTCTCGTCGTCGATCGGCACCCAGAAGTGGCCGTGCATCGGGTGGTCGCCGCGCGGCGGCACCATCGTGAAGTTGGGCAGCACCCACGGCGTCACCCGCCAGTAGTAGTGGCCCTCCTCGGCGTTGCGCCGGGCGCCGATCAGCAGGCCGCCCTCGTAGTCGACGACCTCGAAGAACGGCTTGAGGTCGCCCTTGTTGTAGGCGTTGCCCCTCGACCCCTTGAACAGCGGGTCGCTGTCGAGGCTGCCGGAGTGCAGGAAGGTGACGTGGCTGGAGTCGATGCCGCCCTCGAGGGCCTGCAGCCAGTTGCACTCCTGGAACCGCTTGGAGGTGTACGCCTGCCCCTCCGGCACGGTGATGAACTCCCACTCCGGCAGCGGCGGCCGCTTGTCCGGGTCGCCGAGGTAGGCCCACAGCACGTCACCGCGCTTGATCATGGGATAGGACTTCAGCTTCACATTGGCGCAGAAGTTGCTGCTCTCGGGCTCGCTGGGCACCTCGATGGCCTGGCCGGTGTAGTCGTACTTCCAGCCGTGGTAGGGGCAGCGCAGGCCCCCTTCCTCGTTGCGGCCGAACCAGAGCGAGACACCGCGGTGGGCACAGAACTCGTCCATCAGGCCGTAGCGGCCCTCGGAGTCGCGGAAGGCGATCAGCCGCTCCGAGAGGACCTTGACGCGGACCGGCGGACAGTTGTTCGCCGAGAGCTCCTCCGCCAGCAACACCGGCTGCCAGTAGCGGCGGAACAGGTCGCCCATCGGGGTGCCCGGTCCGGTCTGGGTCAGCAGCTCGTTGATCTCGGTGCGCAGCATATGCGGTCCTTTCGCCCCCTAAGGGGATAACTATCAGACCATTTGCCAGCTGGCAATGGCCGGGAGATGGTGGATGCTAGGCCTGGGCCGGGGGCACGTCGACGACCAGACCGTCGAGGTCGTCGGTGAGCTCGATCTGGCAGCCGAGCCGGCTGGTGGCGCGTCGGTCCTCGACGCCGAGGTCGAGCAGATCGTCCTCGAGGTCGCCGGGAC
Source organism: Nonomuraea cypriaca (assembly GCF_015645445.1). Classification (GTDB taxonomy): domain Bacteria; phylum Actinomycetota; class Actinomycetes; order Streptosporangiales; family Streptosporangiaceae; genus Nonomuraea; species Nonomuraea cypriaca. The sequence goes on from NZ_JADOGI010000014.1 coordinate 36,489, forward strand.
CTCCTACGCGACCTGCGAAATCGTCGCGCACCCAGACGTGGCACGTGGCGCAGGAGTTGTTGCCCCCGCACTCGCCGATGATTCCCGGCACGCCGTTGCGGACCGCGGCGGACATCACCGTCTCTCCAGCTGCGGCTTCGACGACGCGCTCGTCGCCCATGGTGCTGACGTAGACCACTTTCGGCACGTACGCCTCCTTCTGGGAGAATGGCCTAACCAATATACCTAGAATCGCATCGGGTAGGTCAACCTTTGCCACGCGCGGGAGCTGAAGTGCCGTGGTGGGCTGCCTACGACTGTTCCGCCGGGACCCGGGCGACGGAATATCGGCTGACCCGGCTGCCTCGCAGGTAGTGGAGGCCCGCAGAGGCGATCGAGACGAAGCCGCCCAAGGACAACGCGGCGACCGGACCCAGAAACCGGCGACCCAGCCGATGTCGACGTCGTCCAGCGCGGGCCCGCCGCGCGAAGTCATCTGGTGGATCGCCGACACCCGGCCTCACATCGCGTCCGGAGCTCCAGCTGCGCCGCCGCCTGGCGTTTCGTCGTCGCCAGCGTGTCGAAAGCGCCGATCAGCAGGCCGGGCGTGAGTGCGAGCGGCAACCAGGGCGACTGGGCCGGCGCCAGGGTGGCGACGCCGTAGCCGGCCGAGGCCAGCACCGCCAGGGCGGCGGCGACGACACCGACCAGCAGAGGGTGAAGTCGTGATGGCGCAGGGCCGGCGGCAGTTTCATGAAAGTCGCTCCCCATTCGGCGGTGTCGCGAACGGCTCGACACGGCCGCAATCTAGCAAATGATAAGACCATTGCCGGATAGGGGGCCGTTAGGCTGCTCTAACAATTGGTTAGACCATTTCTTGGTACGATGTAGCCGGGGGAGGACCGAGATCGACGGACGAGATCGTGAAGGGGGCGCCGGCATGGCCAATGCGTCAGTGGGGCCATCGGATGGGACGCCGGGCAAGAGGAGCACCGCCGACCTGTTCAGACCGGTGAGCGTCGATCGCATCTCCGAGGTCATCGTGGAACAGATGCGGCTCCTGATCAGGGAGGGCAAGCTCGTCCCCGGTGATCGGCTGCCCAGTGAGCGGAGTCTGTGCGAGCGATTCGGGGTCAGCAGAGTGACCGTCCGTGAGGCTCTCCGCGTACTCGAGGCCAGCGGCCTGGTGGAGATCCGCGTCGGGGCCCGGGGCGGCGCCTTCGTCACCCGTCCGTCGAGCGAACGCGTCGGGAAGGGTCTGGCGGAGTTGCTGACCCTGGCCCCGATGACCGCCCTCGACGTCACAGAAGCCCGCATGGTCGTCGAGCTCGGCATCCTTCCCTTGGTGGTGGAGCGCGCCACCGAAGAGGACATCGCGGAGTTGCGCGTCCTGGTCGATCAGGGTCTCAGCGCGCTGGAGAACGGCTCCTACACCATGGCGATGTCGGCGGCCTTCCACGTGCGGGTCGCCTCCTCCGTGCACAATCCGGCGATCGAGATGCTGGTGCACACGTTCCACGGCCCCCTGCTCATGTCGCTCCAGCAGGCACAGGTCGCCGCGCCGTTGATGGGCCTTCGGGGAGCCCACGAACACTTCGAGCTGGTTGAGGCGATTGAGCAGCGGGACGTCGAACGAGCACGCAACGTCATGACCCGCCATCTTCAGCGCACTGCCGATCGCCTGGCGAATCCGGACGGCGAGGAGTAGCTCTGCCGGGATCAGCCGGCCTCGCCCTGCACCGCCGGTCTGGGCCACGAGTTGTTGTCACCGCGTGTGCGGATGGGCGGGTGGGCGGACGGAGCCGCGGACGACGATGTGGGTGCCGAGCACGACGTGCTGGCGCTCCTGCCGGTTGAGGGCCAGCCGGACCGCAGTCCGGCCCAGTTCCTCCGTGGGGATGTGCACGGTGGTCAGGCCCGGGGACAGATCGGCGGCGAACGGGATGTCGTCGTAGCCGGCGAGTGAGACGTCCTCCGGCACGCGGAGCCCGGCCTCCCGCAGCGCGGCCAGGACGCCGATCGCCACCATGTCGGTGGCGGCGAAGACGGCGGTGAACTCGGTGCCCAGCGCGATCAGCCGGCGCGCGGCGTCGTACCCGTCGGCTCGGCTGAACCCCGCGGGGACGATCAGCCCGGGGTTGTGCGGGACGCCGAACGCCTCGTGCGCGCGGATGAACCCGCGGACGCGGTCGAGCTTGGTGGTGCTGAGGTCGTCGGGGGCGGAGGCGCCGACCAGGGCGATGTGCCGGTGCCCCTGCGAGAGCAGGTGGCTGGTCATCGCGTAGGCGCCGCCCTCGTTGTCGTACTCCACCACGGTCGTCGGCACGTCCTCGCCCAGCGGCGGGCGCCCGCACAGCACGAGCCTGGAGCCCGCCTTGTCGAGCGCGTGCGCGAAGTGCGACATGCGTTCGCGATAGGTGTCGTCGAGCGAACCGCCGCCCACCAGGATGACGGCGTCGGCCCGCTGCTCGCGCATGGCTTCGACGACGGCCAGTTCGCGTGAGGGGTCGCCGTGGGTGGCGCAGACCATGCACAGCCGTCCCTCGGCCGTGGCCTGCTGCTCGACGCCCTTGGCGACATAGGCGAAGGACGGGCCGGTGACGTCGTCGAGCACGAAGGCCACCATCTTCGTGCTTGCCCCGGAAAGGGCGCGTGCGTGCACGTTGAGCACGTAGTCGAGCTCGCGCATCGCGCGCAGCACGCGTGCCTTGGTGGAGGAGGCGACGGGGTAGTCGCCCTTGATCACCCGGGATACCGTGGTGGCCGAGACTCCCGCCCGCGCGGCGACGTCGCGTACGGTGACGCGCTCGTCGTCGGCGTTCGGGCCCTTGGGGCTCAGGTTTCGCGACAAGTCGGGCCTTCCACGGTCTTCGACAGACGGAGCAGTGCTGCTGAGCAAGGTTCGGGCAGCGTGATGCGGAGGGTTTCGGCCTCCCAGCGGGCGTCCGCCGTCTCCGGCAGCAGCAGCGGGGTGAGATCATAACCCGCCGGCCAGGGCACGTCGATCATGTCCGAGGGGGAATGCCTGCGCCATATCGCGAGGTACGCGACCTCACCGCAGTCTACGGCCAGCGCGATCTGCTCGGCGTCCCAGCGCGGCAGGCCCAGGGGCCATCGTGGCACGCCCCTGGCCAGGTCGCCGCGGTAGCCCTGGTAAATCTCGACTGCCCGTCTGGCTTGCGCCAGCTGCTCGGGACTCAGCAGGTCGAGGCGACCGCTGAGGTGGATGCGCCCGAGCATGGCGGTGACCATGCCGAAGGTGATCAGGTCGTCGTGCGGGTAGGCCCAGACCGCGCCCTGCTCGGGTGGCACGGCGGTGGGCGCGGCTGCCGCGATGGCCGGCAGCAGCAGGTCGTCCTGCTGATCGGTGAGCGACTGGACGGGGAACGTCCGCAGCGTCGCTCCGTCGAGCCGCATGCCGCCTGCCGCACACGCTTCGAGGACCAGGCCGGGGTGACGCTCCATGACGCGCTCGGCCCACGCGAGGTAGGCCCGGTTGTGTTCGAGCAGGCGGTCGGCGGGCCCGATGTCGATGTTGTAGTCGAGCTTGAGGTAGCCGACACCGAAGTCGGCGATCAGGCGGTCGACGGCCGCGTCCAGGTGCGCGACGGCTGCCGGGTGGCTCAGGTCGAGCTGGTGGCGGCCCCATTCGGTCAGGCGCACGCCTTCGCGGCGCAGGTACGCCTCGTCGGGGAGGCCGACGTCGCTGCGAACGCCGACCACCTCGGGTTCCAGCCACAGGCCCGGGATCATGCCCGCTGCCCTGATCGCGCCGGTGACCTCGGCCAGGCCGTCGGGGAAGCGGCTCTTCGAGGGCTCCCATGCGCCGACGGTGTCCCACCAGCCGGGCACGCCGCCGTCACCGGGGCCCGCCCGCTCGTCGTCGTACCAGCCGGCGTCGATGCAGAAGTACTCGGCTCCGGCCTCGGCGGCGGCGGCGATCAGGGGACGCAGGCGCTCGGTGGTGGGGTCTCCCATGAGGCCGTTCATGAAGTCGTTGAAGACCACAGACAGCTCGGCGTTGTCCCGGTGCGGCCTGCGCAGGGCCCGGCGGTAGCGGGTGAGCGCGGCCACCGCCTGCTCATAATCGCCGGCCAGGGTGAAGGCGGCCGGGACGGTGGTGAACGACTCGCCCGCCGCCAGGCGCACCGACCATTGGTGCTCGCGCAGGGACGGGCCCGACAGCAGGAGGTAGATCTCGCCGTGGCGCTTGCCCGCGGTGCCGCTCCTGCCGGTGCTGGTGACCTCGATCTCGACCACGGGCAGCGCGGCCTCGCCGGCGCCCGCGAGGCCGCCGATCGCCAGCAGTCGCGGCGGTCCGTCATCGGGGAGGTCGAACCGCAGCTCACGCCAGTCGAGCACGCCTCCGCCGGCGTGTCCGGCGGCTGCGGGGGTGTTCACGTACGGTGCGCGTGATGGGTTCTCGCCGTCGGCGTCCCCCCTGCCGGGGATCCCCACGTCAGGCCACCCGGTCGAGGTCGTCGTGCGTCACCTGGTGGGCGAGGGGGAAGCCGGATGCCAGCCGTTCCAGCTCGTCGAGCACGGCGGCGCCCATCCTGGCCAGCTCGTTGCCATGGGAGCCGGCGATGTGCGGGGTCAGGAACGCGTTCGGCAGCTCGAACAGCGGCGAGTCGCTCGGCAGCGGCTCAGGCTCCGTCACATCCAGCACCGCGGACAGCCTGCCCGTCCGCAGTTCCTCCACCAGCGCGCCGGTGTCCACGAGCGCTCCCCGGGCGGTGTTGACCAGTGTCGCGCCGTCCCGCATGAGCGCCAGCCGTCCGCGGTCCAGCATGTGCCTGGTCTCGTCGGTCTCGGGCGCGTGCAGGCTGACGACGTCGCATGTCCTCAGCAACTCGTCGAGCTCCACCTGGCGCACGCCCTCCACCTGCGTGTACGGGTCGTACAGGCACACATCCAGATCGTGTGGCGCGAGCAGTTCGAGCACCCTGCGCCCGATGCGGGAGGCGCCGACGACGCCCACCCGCCTGCCGTAGTTTCCCACCGCCGCCTCGATCTCGCCGATCGTGAAGGCCCGATTCCGCCGGTAGCGCTCACGCAGCGCGAAAACTCCCTTGCCGGCCAGCAGAATGACGGAGACGGAGTACTCGGCCACGGGCATCGCGTTGGCGTCGGCGGCCGATGAGACGAGCAGCCCGCGTTCCCACAGAGCGGGAGAGATCAGGCTCTTGACCGAGCCCGCCGCGTGCAGCACCGCCCGGAGCCCGGGCGCCTCGTGCAACAGCGCCTCGTCCAGTGGCGGGCAGCCCCACCCGGTGATCAGGACGTCCAGCTCGGGGAGCACCTGGGCCAGTCGCGGGTCGTCGAAACGCTCGGCGACCAGCGACACATCGATGTCGGCGACCCTCTCCAGCCGCTGTATGAGCGGCGCGGGGAAGAGCATCGCGAGGTGTTCCGCGCGCATGGCGAACAGCACCTTCGGGCGGGCTAGCACAGGCATGGCCTCCGTCCAGGGAAATGCTATAGAAACCGATAACTACCGTAAGAGTGTCACTAATCCAAGGTCAACTGCGATCTGGCTTTGAGATCTCTGCAGGAAGGAGTGCCTGTATGTAACTTATATGTAACGTATCCTTGTGGTGCCCGTCTCTCCGCCGTAGCGTTCGCAGCGACCGGTTTCTGTGACTGGAGGCAGAAATGAGACGGACGGCCACGACAGAGGCCGCGGCCCCGGTGACCGCTCTGGCCGACTCCGGCCGAGGCCGGACCCCGGCCGCAGCGCACCGTTCAGCGGGCTTCGTGCAGATCGGCTACTGGAGACGGATCACGGCCGTCGGCGAGCCGGTCGCCGCGAGGCCTCTTCGGTGATCCGCAATCCCGTGCTGCCCGGCTGCCATCCCGATCCGTCCATTCTGCGGGTGGGCGACGACTACTACCTGGCCACCTCGACCTTCGAGTGGTATCCCGGCGTACGCGTCCACCACTCGCGCGACCTGGTCAACTGGCGGCCTTTGGGCGGCATTCTCACTGATCGGCGACTGCTCGACCTGTCGGGCGTGCCCGACTCCGGCGGAGTGTGGGCGCCCGATCTCACCTATGCCGACGGCCTGTTCCACCTGGTGTACGGCGTGATGGACAACTACGCCTTCGGCTTCAAGGACATCGCCAACTACCTGATCACCGCTCCGTCCGTCGAGGGTCCGTGGTCGGATCCGGTTCCGCTTGCGGGGCGCGGGTTCGACGCCGCGCTGTTCCACGATGAGGACCGGACATACCTGTTGAGCATGGTGTTCGACTCTCGCCCCGGCCACGGGTTCGGCGGGATCGAGTTACGGCCGCTCGACGGTGGCGAGCCGAGGATGATTCTCGGCAACCGGCACGTCACGGAAGGGCCGCATCTCTACCGGGTCGGCGGCTGGTACTACCTGATGGTGGCCGAGGGCGGCACCGGTTACGACCACGGCATCACGGTGTTGCGGGCACGGACGCTGGAGGGCCCGTACGAGCCCGACCCGGCAGGCCCGATGCTCACCTCGCGCCACGACCCAGATCTTGAGCTGCAGAAGGCCGGGCACGGCTGTCTGGTTCAGACCCGCGACGGCAACTGGTACGTCTCACACCTGGCAGCCCGCCCCTATGGCCGGCGCGGCCGGTGCGTGCTCGGCAGGGAGACCGCGATCCAAGGCGTCGAGTGGGTGGACGGGTGGCCGCGGGTGGCCGGGGGAGTGCCCGCCGTCGAGGTCGCCGTGCCCGCCCTGCCACCTCACCCGTGGCCGGCCTCCGACCCCGGCTGGAGCACGCTGCGCCGCCCGGCTTCGCCGGACTGGCTGAAGGAACAGAACGGGAGCATGACGATCCGGGGCGGACAGTCGCCCTACGGCTTGCGCAGCCCCAGCCTCGCCGGCCGGCCTGTGACCGCCAAGAGGTGCCGGTTCGCGTCGACCGTCGTCTTCGAGACCGACAGCGTGCACCAGTCCGCCGGCATCACCGCCTACTACAACTCGCGTAACTGGTATCACCTGGCGCTCACGGCCGACGGTCTGGTCCTGACCGGTAGCGACCGGGGTGTGCGGACCGTCCACTTCACGGCGGAGCCGGCGAGCCGGCTCGGCGTCGAGTTCGACGGCCCGGCGCTGCGCTTCACCTGCGACGGCCGGACCATCCCCGCCGAACTCGACGCCACGGTCCTGAGTGACGAGAACGCCGACGAGATCGCCGATGGTCAGGTGCGCGCCTTCGGCTTCACCGGCGCGTTCGTTGGCCTGTGGGTGCAGGACCTCGCAGGCGAGGGCTGCCAGGCCACCTTCCACGACATCACCTACGACGCGCTGTGATGGTCGCGCTGACGAACCCCCCGAGGAGAAACGTATGAGAAGTCTGCGATGGCTCGCCCTGGCCGGGGTCCTCACCCTGACCGCGTGTGGCGGTGACCCTGCCACGTCGTCCCCGCCGGTCGGGCAGGCGGGGACGGGCCCGGTCACGCTGGACTACTGGACCGACAAGCAGGGCTCGGAGGCGGCAGTCGCCGCCTTCAACGCCGCCCACAAGGACGTGCAGCTGAAATACGTGAAGGCGCCCGCCGTCGACCTGGTGAAGAACCTGCGCAACGCGCACAAGGCCGGCGACAAGGCGACGATGCCGTGCGTCGTTCAGACCGACAACCGCAACGGCGGCCAGCTCCTGGCCGAGGGCGTGATCAAGGACATCACCCAGGAGGTGAGCGGCAGCGCGGCCACGTTCTCCCCGGGTGCGGTCGAGGAGCTCACCCTGGCCGGGATCACCTATGGAGTGCCGGACAAGCGGGACCCGCTGTTCAGCATGTACTACAAGCCGATCTTCGAAAAGCGCGGGCTGAAGTACCCCACGACGTGGGAGGAGCTTATCGAGATCGGCAAAGACCTGAAGAAGGACGGCATCGCGGTCTTCAACCTGGCCGGTGAGGACCCCTCGACCATGATGGGGCTGGCGTGGCAGGCCGGCGCCCGGTGGTACACCGTGCAGGGTGACGCCTGGAAGATCAACTTCACTGATGACGCGTCGAAGTGGGCGGCCGGCATCATGCAGCAGCTCCTCGACAACGGCTTGGTGGAGAAGATCTCCTACGCCGAATACGCCGCCATGATGCAGGAGTACGACCAGGGCAAGATCGCGATGCGGCAGGTGTCCACCTGGCAGCTCTCCGGTCACCAGCGCAGCATGAAGGACTCACTGGGGCAGTGGGAGGCGGGTCCGAACCTGCTGGTCAAGGGCCAGAACGAGCCCGTCTCAGCCGCGGATACCGGCGCGCTGTCGGTGCCGTCGCTGTGCAAGGACCCCGCCAAGGCGGCGCAGGCGGCGATCTGGCTGGCCACGGAGAGCACGCCGGTGGCGGCCATGGCCGACCCGGTGGACGGCTCCGGCTGGTACCCGGCCGTCGCCGACCCTGCCCCCTACCTGGACGCGGTGGTGCCCAGGCAACTGTGGGGCGAGCACGCCGAGGCGGGCAAGCAGGTCATCGCCGACTCGGACAACTTCGCCTCCGGCTGGGTGTACGGGCCCAACTCCACCGCCATGTACGAGGAACTGGCCGACAAGTGGGGCAAGGCCATGAACGGCGACATGAAAGTCGAGGACGTGCTGACCCACATGCAGCAATGGACGGTCAACGACCTGAAGCAGAAGGGCGTCAAGGTCGTCGAGTGATCGCTGTGAGGGAGGCCTCCGAGAAGACTCCGCGGCCTCCCTCACACCTGATTAGGGAACCCCTCATGTCTTCTGTCACGCAACGCAAGGGCGCGGCCTTCTCCGCGCCGTTCTTCATCGGCTTCGCCTGCCTGTTCGTCATCCCGCTGCTGTACGCCGTGTACCAGAGCCTGTTCACCATGCGCACCTCGGGGCTCGGCATCGGACCGCGCCAGGAGGTGTTCACCGGGTTCGGCAACTTCGCCCGCGGCCTGTCCGACTCCACCTTCTGGGCGGCCGTGGCCAGGGTGTGCGCCTTCGCGGTGGTGCAGATCCCGGTCATGCTGGCGCTGTCGCTCACGATGGCGCTGCTGCTGGACTCGGTCACCAAGCGGACGGCGCACCGCTACCGGCTGGCCTTCCTGGTGCCGTACATGATCCCCGGCATCGTGGCGGCACTGATGTGGATGTACATCTACAGCCCCCGGCTGGGCCCGCTGATGGACCTGACCGGGATCAACTTCTTCGCCTCCGAGCTGATCTGGGTGTCGATGGGCAATCTGCTGACCTGGGTGGGCGCCGGGTTCAACATGCTCATCGTCTACGGGGCACTGCAGTCGGTGCCGCGCGAGATCTTCGAGGCCGCGCGCATGGACGGCGCCTCGGAGCTGCGCATCGCGCTGTCCATCAAGATCCCGTACGTGCGGGGCGCGCTCGTGCTGACCGGCATGTTGTCGATCATCCACATGCTGCAGATCTTCAACGAGCCGCTGCTGTTCCGCAACGTGGTGCCGGAGATCGTCACCAAGGACTTCACCCCGATCATGATGATCTACTACGAGGCGTTCGACAGCAACGACTACAACTACGCCGCCGCCCTGTCGATCATCCTGGCCGTCATCGTCGGCGTCATCTCCATGCTCTTCTACCGCGTCACGAACAGGGCCCAGCAACCATGACCGCAGTCGCATCGGTACGGACGCTGGACGGGCTGCCCGTCGGCGCCACCCAGTCACGCACCTCACAGGCCCTCGTCCTGGGCGGCCTCGGACTGTTCGCGCTCTACTCGATCGCGCCCGTCTGGTGGCTCGTGGTCTCGGCGACCAAGTCCCAGACCGACATGCTCTACACCAACGGCCTGTGGTTCGGCGAGTTCAACCTGGGCCGCAACCTGGAACAGGTCTTCACCTACGGCGACGGCATCTTCCTGCGCTGGGTGCTGAACTCCTTCCTGTACGCGGGCGTGGGCGCCGCCGTGTGCACGCTCATCTCGCTGGCCGCCGGCTACTCGCTGTCCCGCTTCACCTTCCGCGGCCGCGGCACGGGGCTGGCCCTGGTGATCGGCTCGTTCCTGATCCCCGGCGCCATGCTGACCATGCCGCTCTACCTGCTGTTCGCCAAGCTCGGCCTGGTCGACACCGTGTGGGCGGTGCTGATGCCCGCCTTCGTCAGCCCGTTCTCGGTCTACCTGGCCAAGGTCTACGTCGATGGTGCCGTGCCCCCCGAGCTGCTGGAAGCGGCCAGGGTGGACGGGGCGGGCGAGTTGCGGATCTTCTTCCAGATCGTCACCCGGCTGATGAAGACCGGCGCCGCCACCGTGTTCCTGCTCGCCTTCGTCAGCAACTGGAACGGCTTCTACCTGCCGCTCACCATGCTGCGTGGCGAGGACAAATGGCCGCTCAGCCTCGGCCTGTACGCCTGGAACCTGCAGCGCACCGAGGCCGAGACCGACCTGACCGCCCTCGTGCTCACCGGCTCTCTGCTCGCCATCATCCCGCTCGCCGTCTTCATGATCGCGATGCGCCGCTACTGGCAGTCGGGCGTCACCCTGGGCAGCCTCAAATGACCTCCGGGTGGGGTGCGCCGAAGCTGACGGCCATCGCCCGCGAGGCCGGCGTGTCGCCGTCCACCGTGTCCAAGGTGATCAACGGCAGGATGGACGTGTCGACGCCGACCAGAGCCCGTGTCATGGACATCCTGCGCCGCCGCGGCTACCGGCGGCGCACCCCACCCAACCAGCGGCTGTTCGACCTGCTCCTCGACGACCTGGCCGCGCCCTACGCCGGTCAAGTCATCGCCGCCGCCGAGCGCGCCGCCCGCAGAGTGCGCGCGGACCTGGTGGTCTGCACGCCTTGCGCCGCCTGGCTCGGCCGGGTGACCGCGAGAGGAAGCGCGGGAGTGCTGCTGGCGGGCGCCCGGCTCACGCCGCTCCAGTCGGCCTGGCTGGCCGACCACCACCTGCCGGTGGCCACCATCGACATCTCCCATCGGCCGCTGGACGAGCTGTGCATGGCCGTGGTCGCCTCCTTCGCCGAGCCGGATCCCGCTCTGGAACCCGTGCTGAACGCCTGCCAGGAATCGGACTCGTAGATCGTCGTTCGGATCAGGCCCGGGAGCACGTGCTCCCGGGCCTGATCCATGGCGTCATCCCACGGGTTCCACCCGCACGTCGTCCACCTGGAAGGTGCCCGACGAGCCGCGCAAGCCGAAGGTGAGCTCCAGGTTGTCGATGTCTGCGTCCACCGAGGTGTACTCGCGCTCGAACCTGGCCCACGTGCCGGCGGGGGTGTCGCCGGCGGGCAGCCAATTGCGCTGCTCGCTACCGACCCCGGTACCGCCCTTGAAGGAGCGGACGAAGGCGTAGGCCCCAACCGTCCGCCCCGGCACGTAGTCCGTCAGCCGATAGTCGAAGGACACCTTGTAGCGGGTGTTCGGTTTGGCCGCGATCGGAGAGATCCCGCCCGCCTTCCGGCTGTTGAACCACAGGTTGTAGCCGCCGTTGCCGGTGGTGTCGGTGCTGGAGAAGAACAGGCCGCGCTCGCCGTTGTGCGCTCCGTCCTCGCTGATCACCCGCTGGTAGCTGCCGGGTGCCGAGCCACCGGCCGCCCAGATGTCGGGCTCGCCGGCCTCGAACCCGTGCTGGAACACCGGAACCAGCAGCGCGTACGCGTCGTACACCCGCTTGACCCTGGCCGACTCGTCGCCGTCCGGGTCCGCCTCGACAGCGTCAATCTCGGCCTTGAAGGCCGCGTAACTGTCCTGGGTGTAGTCCCCGGCCTTGACCGCCCGAGCCTGTTCCAGCACCGTGTCGATGCCTTCCGCCGTCACCTGGACGGCGTCGGACGCGGTCCCGAGCGCGGCGACCTTGTAGAACAGCTCACCGGCCAGGATCCGGTCGTCGTGGACCAGCGAGGCGGAGTTCTCCGCCACCTTCGTCCAGCCGGGGGCGGTCAGTGGGTCAGTGGCGGCCACCGCGGGGTCGGCGGTCCGGTAGACGTCGAAGGCCACCGCATCGTCCGGCTTGCTCCACTGCACGCGCACGGCTCCGCGCTCGCCGCGCACCGCCGTGGCCGTGACCAGGCTGCGGTCACGCTGCTCGACCGCCACGCCCGCGAACGTGGCATCCGCGGCGGCGGCCACACCCGCGTGGATCACCTCCGTCATGGGCACGACCAGCGTGCCGACGCTTGCCCACGTCTGTCCGTCGGCGGAGGCGTAGCCGGTGACCTGATGCGAGCCGACCGCGCGCACCAGCTTGAGGTACTCGAGAGGCTCGGACCGCGCGACGGTGTAGGGGCTGCGGGTCACGCCCCCCGAGTTGTTGCTGCCGGCCAGGCCCGCACCGGCATCGGCCCGGGTGTCCAGGGTGCGGGTGCGCATGGCGAGCTTGCCGTCGGCGTCGAGGCCGAACCACACGTATCGCCCGACCGGGTCGGTGTTGTCGCGCAGGATGACGCCGCCGGCGCCGGAGCGCAGCTCGGCGCGGACTTCGACGCTGCCCGCCACCAGCTTGCTCGCCATGGCGTAGGAGTCCTCGGCGTAGCGCCGGTAGATGACGGAGTCGTCGCCTTCGCCGAAGCCCTTGCCGTTCACACCGGACAGGGTGATCTCGGAGCCGTTCACCGCGGCCTTGCCGGAGGTCGCGCCGATGAGATCGTCACGCCAGCCGGTCCGTGCGAGGTCGCGCGTGTGCGGAGCGGTGACGCGGGCCTTGACCGGATTGGAGGGTTGTCCCGCTCCGGCGGCGACCTTGTAGTAATACGTGCCCTCGCCGGGCACCTCGTCGATGTGTGAGGTGGTCGTCACCTCGGAGACCTTGGCGTACGGGCCGTTCTCCCGGGTGGCTCGGCTGATGGTGTACGACTCGGCGCCCGCCGCGGGCAGCCAGCTCAGGCCGACCGACCGGGTGCCGGGTGTGGCCACGGCCACATCCACGGCGGCGGGAGGCTCGGCGCCCACCGTGTCGCTGCCCAGCTTCAGCACCATCGCGCTTTCCGGGGGAAGCGTCACGGCGTTCTTCTTGACCTTCACCGGCTTGCCGGACACCAGGTCGGCGACCTCGCCGCCCCAGTCACCGGCGGGCAGCGCCACGGTGAAGGACTGCTTGTTGCCGAACTCGGCCCTGGTGGTGTTCACGGCCATGAAGTACTGGCCGTAGCGGGAGGTGATCAGGTTCGGGTAGCCGCTGTAGGGGGTGTCCTGAGCAAAGTTGTCCCTGACGACCGTCCCCACCCCCGGCTGGTAGGACACCGGCATGAGGTCGCCGACCCAGGCCAGCGGGGGAGCTCCTGCGGTCTCGGTCCAGTCGTAGGCGAGGATCTGCTGCGCCGAGTTCGAGCCGCGTGGGTAGTAGTCCTGGCTGTCCAGCCTGGCTTGCGTCTGAATCTCGGCCAGGTGCTCGTAGCCCGCGCTCTGCACGTGCACCCGGCCCGCGCCGGTGTAGCCGATGTTGCGCTCATTGAGTGCCGCGTACAGGTGCGTGTCGCCGTCCCTGACGGTGAGCAGCAGGTTGTCGATGTCCGCCCACGCCGTCGCGGTGCCGAACGCCGCCCGGTCCACGCCCAGCGCGGACAGCTCGGCATCGGTGTAGCGGGCCGGATCGGTGTGGGGCAGCAGCACCCCCGCTGCGGCCTTGCCGCCGAACCGCTCATAGCCGGCGCGGCCCGCCGTCACGTAGCCGTACTCCTCGGTCAGACGCAGGTCGTATGTCTGCTTGGCGACCACCGAGTCGAAGTACGGGAAGAACTGGTTGTCGGCGAGTTGCTGCTGCATGAATCCGACGGCTGAGCGCGCGTACTCCCAGTACGGCTCCCACTCCTTGCCCCGGTACCGGCCGGGGTTGTCGGCCATGAACGTCTCCAGGCCGGCGAAGGCGAACGCCTGCGGGGTGCCGACCTCGGTCCCATAGGCGGACTTCCCCGGATAGGCGCTGTTGCGCCAGTCGACCACCTGCTGCATGGTCATGACCCGGTTGCCCGCCGCGTCAGTGCCCTGGTAGCGGGTCTGACCCCGGGCGTGGACGTTCTTCAGCGACAGCTTGAGGATCTCGTCGTTGAGCTGCTCGTCGCCCTTGTGACCGAGCGTGCGGTAGAACCAGGCCGGCAGGTAGTTGGTGGACTCGCCGTAGCTGCCGACGTAGCCGTTCTCGCGCGTCAGACCGGCCTCGGTGATGCCGGTGTAGTGCGTGCCGTACGGAGTGCGCCTGACGACCTCGCCCTTGCGGTCGAGCTTGCTCTTGGCCAACCCCTTCATGACGACCTGGAGGTAGTCGTCGGTGTATTGCGCCGTCTGGTCATGATTGAACAGCGAGTGATAGAGATCCAGGTCCTCGCCATCGGGGCCGACCAGCACCTCCTCTCCCAGGAACGGCTTGGCCCCCAGCGCCTCCTCGACGATCCTGTTGCTGCGCTTCTTGCCCTCGTAGAACCGCGAGCCGATGATGCGAAGGCCCTCGTGCGCCTTCCACGCGCCCTCATAGGTGTACATCATCTGGTTGTAGATGTAGGACAGGCGGCTTCTGGCGAAGTCGAAGTTGGCCTTGAGCACGCGCTCCCAGGCCTCGCCTCGGGTCAGCTCGCCGCCCTTCCAGTCGACGCCCGCGATGCTGTTCGGGCCGTCCTGGGTGCCGGTCGTGAACGGCTCCTTCAGGAACGCGTCGAACTCCTTGCGGTCGATCAGGTTCTCCACGATGTAGAGAGCCTCACCGAGTGCGCCGTAGTAGCCGCCCCAGTCGGACTGGTGACCACCGTTGCCCAGGCTCTTGACATCGCCGTAGTACTGCCGGGTGTAGTTGTCGATCGAGGCGAAGATCCGCTGCAGGCCCTTGCGCTTGTCCTGGGTCGGCGACCAGTCCATGAGCAGCGACTCGGCGTAGAAACGCAGCTCGTCCTTGTAGCGGACGATCGACATGGTGGCCTTGGGGTCGGCGTCCACCCGGGCTTCCAGCGCTTTGACGTCGGCGATCTGCTTGGCGCGGTACGCGTCCACCTTCGCCTGCTCCTCTGCGGGAGTCAGCTTGGCGGCGGCCTGCGTGGAGGGCTGGTACCCGGTGTCGTCCGTCGGTGTGATCTTCGGCGAGGTGTGCGTGAACGCCTGGTAGAAGCTGCGGGAGTCCTCGGTGGACTTGGCCGTCAGGGTGGGGTGATAGGTGCGCAAAGTGATCCGCGCTTCGGTTCTACCCTGGGTCGAGGCCAGGGGGAGCATCGCCGTGCTGTAGAAGAACCGGCCGGGCTGGGCGTTGCCTCGGGTACCGACGTTGATCGGCTCGTGGTCGCCGTTGGCGCGGTAGCTCACGTACTCGCCGTTGATCATGACCACGGTCTTGTATGTCGAGTCGTCGCCGCCCCAGAACTTGACCGACAGGTAGTTCTGCAGCTTGGGATGGACTTTCACGGTGAAGGTGAGGTCGCCCAGGTTGTAGCCGGGCGGGGTGAGCGGGCGGGAGACCCTGGCCTTCTGTCCGTTCGAGCCGTCTACCACCGCGGTCGACCCGCCGTTGAAAGCGTGCGCCTGCTCCGATGCCGTGTCCCCGAACGTGATCTCGTCCAGCCGGTCTGCGGCCTGGGCCACGTGCGCCCGGGCCGGGATGGCCGAGACTGCCGACGCCTGGGCCGGTACCGCTGACAGCGCTCCGGCCAGGACGGCAGCCAGGAGGGCTGCGCCTGTCCGGCGCAGCCGCGATCGTCTGGGCCGGTGTGAGCCGGGCCCGATGTGCTTCATCAGGGGTCTTTCGCCTTTCTTCTCGGGAAGCGCTTTCCCGGGTGGGATGCGGAAAGAGGAGCGGATCAGCTGCGAGTGCAGGTGAGGGTGCCGAAGCCGAGGTGGTCGAAACCGCCGCTGTTCGGGCCGTAATGGCCGCCGCCGCCCTCGGGGCGCACCCGGGCGGCGTACGCGGTGATGTTCGGCACGGACAGGCCGCGCCGGACGGCGTAGTGGTTGTACAGGGCCTCCCAGATCGGCCGGTCGCCGCCGCGCCCGGTCGCGGAGATCGCCGTGTGGGAGTTGGGCGCGCAGGTGGTGCCGCTGCCCCAGTTGTAGGTGGTGAAGGGGACGTCCTGGCCGAGGTTGTAGCGGGCGACGTACTCGGCGGCGCGCATGAAGCGGTTGCCGCTGTAGCCGTACAGGTCCTGCCCCTGGTTCCAGGCCATCTCGCAAAAGGTGCCCATCAGGCCGATGCCGAGCATCGCGTGCCCCTGGTCGCGGCCGCTTTCCTGCCACTGCGCGAGGTTGCCCGGGTGCAGGAACGGCACCGCTTTGGTGATGGAGCCGTTGCCCGCGCCGCTCTTGAAGTATGTGACCGCCTGGTCGAACTTGGCCTGGTCGTCGCACAGGATCCCGATGGCCAGCACGGAGGCCATGTTGCACAGGTCCCAGTTGGCCCAGTAGTGGGTGATGCAGGCGCCGTTGTGCCTGGTCAGGAAGTCGTTGTTCATCGGGTAAAAGACGCCGAGCATCATGTTGCGCAGCCGGTTGAACTCCAAGCCGGAGTAGCCGCGCATGATCTCGGCGACGTTGGCGAGCTGGTAGCCGTACAGGCCGGCGGCCAGATACTTGTCGGACGTGCCGGTGATCGTGGTGAGCGTGCCCGACCAGGCGTTCAGGATGTCGCGGGCGGTGTCGCCGTGGGCGGTGCTGCCGCTGATCTTCCAGCGCAGCGCATTCTGGTAGGCGGCCGCGATGTCGCGGTAGAGCTGGGGGTAGTTCTCTCCGGTGCCGCCCCGCACCACGGTGGCTACCGGACGCGGTGTCCAGCCGCTTTGCGCGTAGGAGTTGGCGATCAGCCTGTCCCACCCCGCCTTGTACGGCTGGACCTCGGCTGCGACCCGGGTGGCCATGCGGGTGAAGTCGGCCTGGGTGTGCAGCATGCCCGGGTGGGCGAAGGCGAGGCGGGTGGCGACGGCTGCGGGTGCCTGGCCGCCGACCAGGGCCGTGCCGGCTCCAGCGATGAGGGCGGATTTCAGTAAGTCGCGACGGCTCGGGATCATAGACATGATCGCTCCTTTCGCCGTAGAAATCGGTACCAGGACCGTACGGTGTCGCACAGTGATCGACAAGAGCCGGTGAAACCTCACCGCACGGGTGCACGGGGTCCGATACGAAGCGAAGTTATCCCTGTTCAGATGCGGTTCTAAATCGCTAGACGGCGGCGGTCGCATGGCATCAGCGCCGGCCGCGAAAGTTTTCGTTGACCTGAGAGCTGCAGGGCCGTTGCCTCTCCGAGCCAACCGAATCTAGCCTTATGGGACCGATTTCTATGACCGTTCACGTTCAGCGGAAGGCAACGTCCCGGCGCCGTCATGAAGAGATTCCATGAGCCATTGTGTGAGGAGTGCGGCGAAAGCCGCCGGGCGCTCAAGGTGCAGGAAGTGGCCGGTGCCAGGCCAGGTGACGACCCTGCTGCCGGGTGGCGCGGGAATGGCCGACTCCCAAGTGGCGGCCTTGGGCAGCGAATGCAGGGACAACGCCGGGCAAGCCCGCCTCGCCAGGAACTTTTCGGCGGTCCGGCGGGTGCCGAACGCGCCGGCGGTGACGTACAGGCCTTCGTAACACATGAGCACCACCAGGTCCCCAGCCAGCTCGGCGGGTCGGTATCCCGACGGAGGAGCCGAGGACCGGCCGTGGCCACGCAGGTCGGGGCCATGCAGATGCTACGCGAGGATCATGAACGCACGACATCCGGCCCGCTTTCTCACGCTGTGGTCCATCAACGCCCCGCTCGCCGAAGAGGAACTGTTCGCGCAGCTCCAGGTCTTCGCGGCACACGGGCTCGACGGCGTCGTCTTCCATCCGCGCCACCACCCTGGGCCGCCCGCCTGCCTGAGCGGCCCGTACTTCGACGTCGTCTCACGGGTGATCCTGCGGGCCAAAGAACTGCCTTCCGCGCGGTCATACGGTCCGACCTCGCCGAGCCCGCCGACCTGTTGCTCGTCTTCGCCGACCCGCTACGGGCTCTATCGATCGACGACATCGCCACCTGCTGGACGGCGCGGACGCCGATCACATGCCGGGCGGGGGATGCGCCGATCCTGCGCGGGGCAGAAGAAGCGGTCGCGCGGCTCAGGCTCGGTGCAGGTATGCACGAGACGGTGGTGAGGTTCGTACCTGAGACGCCGGTCGAGCGCCCCTTCGCCTGGGTGCGCGGTGACATGCTGGTACGCAGCCGGCTACTGGGACGCGCCAGACGCGACCGAAGTCCTCACCGACGGCCCGTTCACCATCACGGGTGTCCCGTCCGCTCCCGCACAAACTGGGCCCACGTGGAAGGAAGTCGATCTCGTCGCGGCCGGCTACGCGTTCACCCGCGAGCCCATCGCCCTCCATGCCGAGATCCAGGTGACCGGGCACACCAAGATCCTCGCCCTGAGCCCCGTCCACGCCGACGCCGTCCATGTGCGAATCGCCAGCGTCGACTATGGATGGCACTGGCCGGCCGCCCGCGGTCAGGGCCTTGCGGTCCCGGCCGAACTGACTCCCGGCTCGTACACCCTCCGCCTCGACCTCGTCCCCAGCTCGTACAACGTGTACGGCCCGCATCACTATGTCCTCGGTGACGCTCCCGCGATCAGCCCAGCACAGGTCATAGGCCAGCGGAATTTCATCGACGAGGCGCTGCCCCACCTCGGCACGCACGAAGCCGCCTGGCATCTCAAGCGCTTCTCCGCGCCGTCGCGGATCGAGCCCATATGAAGGGCGACCAACTCGACCAGAACGAAAGGTTGATGCCCTGATGTCGATACCCCCGGGACCGATCCGGCTCACCGGCTCTGCACACAGCGCGCTGTGGCCACTTGCCTCCACCCGTATCACTGGTGGATTCTGGGCAACCCGCCGGCGCACCAACGAGCAAGTGAGCATCCCGCAGGGCCCTGCACTTCTCGAAGCCGCGGGGGGAGGTCCCGGAGATGCCTCCGGCCGGCACAGCGCTACGCTCAAATGATCTGCTCGGTCGGCAGAATAGTGATCTCGGTGAGGTTGACGTGCCTGGGCACCGCCGCCATGAACGCCACCGTCTCGGCGATGTCTTCCGACTGCAGCACATCAATCTGCTTGATGAGGTCAGCCATCAGCCGGCTCGCGTCGGCGTCGGTGACGTGGCTCGGCAGCTCGGTGTCGACCATGCCGGGCTCCACCGCCGAGACACGCACCTTCTTGCGGCCGAGCTCGGTGCGCAGCAGCCGGGTCAGTGGATGGCTGCCGAACATACGGTCACACCTGGTCGGCGACTTCGCTGCGGCCCTGCGGTGTCATCAGCAGGCTGCCGGGTCCCAGCCGCAGGCGATGATCCGCTTTCGGTTGGAACGGTGCTACCCATGGCTACGAGCGCAAACTCGCGAACGCTGTCCGGGCGGGCATCACCGTCTGAGAGGGCGTCTGAAGCGCGTAGTTTGTAATTGATTGCCAGTTACGTGTATCGCCAGGTTGAGACTCGGTAGTCGATGCCCGGCCTCGAAAGTGAATGACTTGCCGATGGTGTGTCTGCCGGATGGGAGCGGTACAGAGCCGAAGTCCATGGACTTCCCCATGAGATGAGGTGGCGCGCCGGTCGGCCATCAGGCGGGGCAGCAGCCGGGCCGTGAGGTGGCCCAGTGCACGTATTCGATCGCGCCGCCCTTGGAGACGACGCGGGCGCGGCGAAATTCGACACACGAAAGAAGGGGTGGGCCGGTCGATCGACCGGCCCGGGACTCTCCGAGGCGATCCGCGATCGGTGTCGCCCTGCGGACGCTCAATCGCTCGATATTCCGCCGTCGCGGTTGCCGTCGTCGGCGGTGGGCTCAGGCTTTGCCGCGCCCGGCACCGCGCATACTCCGGTCACGGGATCGCAATAGCCGTCCGGGTCGCTCTCGATGAGCTGCAGCGGCAGCGCCGGCATGGGCGTCTCGTCAACCATGGACCTGCTCCCATGCCTGGTCGATGGCGCTCACATATTGGCTGACGCTGACCGCGCCCGGGATGCCGAGTCGTTCGCCGAGGACGGTGAACGGCACTCCTCGCGCACCCAGAGCCACGGCGGCGTCGTGATCGGCTCGCACCGCGTCGGCGTAGCGGTCCGTGGCGAGGACATCGCGGATCTCGCCGCCGGGGATGCCGAGTTCCTCACCGAGCCGGATGAGTGTGCTGTGCTCAAAGGCATCGTCGTTGCCGCTGAACACCTCGGCCTGCATCGCACGCAGGTACTCCCACGAGAGGCCGTACTCCGCGCCCAGATGCACCAGGCGCAGCAGGTCGAACGTGTTGCGTGCGGGACGGTCGACCTCGTACCTCAAACCTTCGGCGGCGGCCTGCCTGGCCATCCCCTCCTCCATCGACCGAGCCTGCGCCGCCGAGACCCCGTACTTCTTCGACAGGTAGCCGAGAGTCGCGAAGACCTCAGCAGGCGCGGTGGGATCGAGCTGGAAGGTATGGACCTTCACGTCGATGTCGTTCGCATGGGAGGACTGGGCGATGGCGGCGCTCAGCCGCTGTTCGCCCAGATAGCACCACGGGCAGAGCACGTCCGCCCACACATCGATCGTCAGTCGCGTGGACGCCGCGACGTCTGCTGTCGGTTTCATCGTGGCCCGCCTTTCGGTAAGTTTGAGGAGACCCTCAAAGTCACTTTAGCACCGACTTTGAGTGCACCCTCAAACTGTGACGGGATGGACATGACGCGATCGAAGAGCGTGCGGCGGGACGCCCGCGAGAACGTGGCGAAGCTGCATGCGGCCGCGCTGGACATCTTTCTGGCGAAGGGCCTTGACGCCCCGCTGGAGGAGATCGCACGGGCCGCGGGCGTGAGCATCGGGACCCTCTACTACCGCTTCGGGTCTCGCGAAGGCCTCATCGATGCGGTCATTCCCGAGATCGCGGGCAGCAGGCTGCAAACCCTCGCCTCCACCGTGATGGCGAAAGACACCCCCAGCCAGCGTCTCGGAGCCTTTGTGCACGGCATGATCGAACTGCAACGCGACGACCCCGCGCTCAACGATGCGATCCTGCGCCGTTATCCGGACGCCGTCGCGTTGCTCGGAATTTGTGACCGATCGGCTGAGCTAGGTCAAACCCTGGTGCGCGAAGCACATGCGGACGGGTCGCTCTCGCCGGACTTCACCGAGCATGACCTGTTCTGCCTGCTCTGGCTGGCCGGCACCGCAAGCAGAGACCCCAATGCACCGACAGGCTGGCACCGCGTGATCACGCGCGCTCTTGACTCCGCGTGGGTTGCTGTGACGTGAGGGCTGCGTCGGACAGGAAGCCGCGCCCTTGCGGCGTACGCGGCCGCGCTTGGGGCGGGAGTTTGGGGTGTCGGCCCATCGCCCGTAGAGACGGGGCGACCTCTCAGCCCTCAGGCCCTGATGCTTGCCTGGCGTCGCCCGCGGCCGGATCCGAGGCACGGAAGGTGCGCCGGTACGCCGACGGGGCGACCCCCGCCTCCGCCGCCAGGTGCCGCCGCAGTGAGGTGGCGGTGGCGAAGCCGACCTCGTGGGCGACCCGTTCCACCGGCAGGTCGCTGGATTCCAGCAGGTGTCGCGCCCGTCGTAGCCGCTGCTGGGTCAGCCAGCGGCCGGGGCTCAGACCGGTCTCCTGCCGGAAGCGCCGGGCGAAGGTACGGGTGCTCATCGCCGCGTGGGCGGCCAGTTCGTCCAGTGACAGAGGCAGTTCCAGCCGCTGCAGCGCCCAGTCGCGGGTCGGCCCGGTGCCGGTTTCGCTCGCCGGCGGCAGCGGCCGCTCGATGTACTGCGCCTGCCCGCCGTCCCGGTACGGCGGCACGACGCAGCGGCGGGCGACCTGGTTGGCCACCTCGCTGCCGTGGTCCTGTCGCACCAGGTGCAGGCAGACGTCGACACCGCTGGCCGCCCCCGCGGAGGTCAGCACGTCACCGTGGTCGACGAAGAGCACGCCGGCGTCGAGCTGGACCCGGGGGAACAACTCCTGGAAGTGGTCGGTGAGGGCCCAGTGGGTGGTGGCCCGGCGCCCGTCCAGGAGACCTGCGGCGGCCAGCAGGAAGGCGCCGGTGCAGATGGACACCAGACGGGTGCCGGGGCGGACGCGGGACAGGGCGGCGAGGGCCTGCGGGTCCGGGGCGGCGGCCGAGGCCCGGGAGATCGCGTACGGAGGGATGACCACGGTGTCCGCCTCGGCCAGCACCTGGGGACCGTGGCCGGGGGTGACGGTCAGGTCCGCGTCGGTACGCACGGGCTGCCCGTCCACGCTCGCGGACAGCACCTCGTAGCGGCCGTCGGCGGAACCCAGGACCCGGTGCGGGATGCCGAGTTCGAAGGGGTAGACGCCGTCGAGGGCAAGGACGACGACCTTGTGGGCGCCGGGCCGCGGGCCCGGGTCCAGTTCGGCCGCACGGTCGGCGAGGTCACGGGCCCGGGAGGACGCGGCGGACGCGGGGCGGGCGCCGGGAACGCAGCGGGCGGCAGGGTCGATGGGCATGGCAAGAATGTATCGGAGGCCGACCTTCTTGCCATCGCCCCGGGCCGGACCGTACCGCCAGGATCGAGGCATGACTTCGACGGACACCCCTGAGAACCTTGATTTTCCGGACCCGGCGGCCGCCACGGACTCCCCGAACCCCGCCGCCTCGGACGGCGCCCCCGTGATGCTCGCCCTGCACCAGACGGCCCTCGGCGGCCCCGAGGTCCTGCAGCTGACCGAGCTTCCGCGGCCCGCGCCCGGCCCCGGGGAGATCCTCGTCGCCGTGCACGCGGCCGGACTCAACCCCACGGACTTCAAGCACCGCGCCCTGAGTATTTTCCTGCCGCCCCCGCCGCTGACCCTCGGTTGGGACGTCTCCGGCACCGTGGTGGAGACCGGCCCAGGCGTCACCCTCTTCCAGCCCGGTGACGAGGTGTTCGGCATGCTGCCCTACCCGTACGGGGCCGGCTCCCACGCCGAGTACGTGACCGGCCCCACCCGCGCCTTCGCCGTCAAGCCCGCCGGGATCGACCACGTCCAGGCGGCCGCTCTGCCACTGGCCGCGCTCACCGCCTGGCAGGCCCTCGTCGAGACCGCGGGCCTGCGGGCCGGGCAGCGGGTGCTGATCCACGCCGCGGCCGGCGGTGTCGGTCATCTCGCCGTACAGATCGCCAAGGAACGCGGCGCGCACGTCACCGGGACGGCGAGCGCCCCCAAGCATGACTTCCTGCGCGAGCTCGGCGCGGATGCCTGCATCGACCACCACTCTGAGGACTTCACCGACACCGAGGAGCGCTACGACGTCGTCCTTGACGCCCTCGGCGGGGAGACCGCCACCCGTTCCGTGGGTGTGCTCCGCCCCGGGGGCGTCCTCGTCTCCCTGCTGCCGGGTGCCGAGGACACCCGGGCCGCGGCGGAGAAGGCACAGGTCCGCGCCGTCACCCTGATCGTTGAGCACGACCAGGCCGGGATGCGCGCCGTCGCCGAGCTCGTCGACCGGGGCAGGCTCCGCGCCCACGTCTCCGGCACCTTCCCCCTCGCCGAAGGCGCCCGGGCTCACGTCCTGGGGGAGACGGGCCGCACCACCGGCAAGCTGGTCATTACCGTGCGCTGAGGCGGGATGACCCGGGAGTCGTCCCGGGCCACGGCACAGGACCGTGGACGTCCCGTGCCGTGCGTGCTCCGACGGTCCGTGCCCACGCCTCAAGGAGAAGGCTCCCGACGCCACGAACACACGGCCAGTGACCTGCGCTAACGCAATCGCGTGTACCTGGCGACAACACTCTTACCGACACCCCGACTACTTCGCGCCCGAGGAGGTGGCTCGAACGACCCCGGCGTCATAGCCGGAATCACGACCCGCAGTGCAGGCTCACCTGCAGGACGGTCGGACCGCCAGGAGGGCTGTCCAGCAGGAAGGTCCCGTCGTGGGCTTCGACGCGGCGGCGCATGCCGACGAGCCCCGATCCGCGGCGCTCGTCCGCCCCGCCGCGGCCGTCGTCGATGATCTGGACGTGCAGCCGGTCGACGTGACGGCGCACCTTGACGGCGGCTTGCCGGGCCTGGCTGTGCTTGGCGATGTTGGTCAGTGCCTCGGCCACCACGAAGTAGGTGGTGGCCTCGACGGACGCGGCGGCCCTGGCCGGAATGTCAGCGTCGATCCGGCAGGGCAGCGGGCAGGACGTGGCCAGGCCGGTGAGCGCGTCTGCCAGGCTCCGGTCGGTCAGCACGGGCGGCAGGATGCTCCGTACGACCCCCCGAAGCTCGGCCAGCGCCTGCTCGGCGGCGCCCTGCGCCCGTTCGAGGGGCTCCCTGGCCGCGGACGGTGTCCCCTCTAGCGCACGCAGCCCCGCCCCGAGCAGCACGTTGACCGCCACGAGCCGATTCTGGGTCCCGTCGTGCAACGACCGTTCGATCCGCCGCAACTCGGTGGCATGCGCGTCCAGCGCGGCGGCGCGGGTAGCCGTGAGCTGCGCGACGCGCAGGGTCAGGTCGGTGTCGGGATCAGGCGCCAGAAGTCGCCGCCCTGGCCAGGCCTGCAAGCGCGCCATACCAGGCGCGACGATCATGGTCACGGCGATCCCGATCGGGGCCAGCACCGCGACGCCGAGAGCGCTGGGCAGGTCCCGCACGATCCAGAGCTCCAAGGCACCGGTCGCGGCTTCCTCCGGAGGCAGCACCCACCACCACAACCAGAAGGTGGCGTCCTGCACCGCGTGAACGGGGAACGTGAGCCCGACCAGGCCGAGGGCGAGCCCAGAGGTGGCGTGCGCGACCACCCAGCCCGCCTCGCGCCGCACGGTCCGGTCGGCGAGCGCGCCGCGCAGCCCGGCCGGCGTCCGCTCGGGCGCGATGATCTCGGGACCCCAGCGTGAGAGCCGGGCCCGCTCCCTGTTGGCGACCGCGCGCAGCCCGCGCAACGCCATGGGAACCAGTAGCAACCCCACACCGACCAGGCAGGCCAGCAAGGTGACGACCAGCAAGACGACCGTGACCATCGCCAGAATGCTCGTGCCGAGCCCGATGGCGAGGTGCTCGTGCGCGTCGAGGGTGGCGCGGGCACGCACGAACACGTTCCACCGAGCGGCCGGCCGCCGATGCCCCCCGGTCATCATGGCCCGCATGCGCACCTCCTCATCCGGACGCTAGCCGCCCCGGGCGGTCGTAGATCATCATCGGAAGGTATAGCAGCCTATACCGAACTTGTCTCACTGTTAGGGGAGTTGTCAGGTTTTAACCGCCCGTTGCCGCCTGGGTTCGCGGCCGTCCAGGACGCCCCGCACCGCCTCCGCGTCGACGTCAGGCCGCATCAGGTCCGCGCGCCCGTCGCGGAGAGTGGGAACCCGGCGCTCGCGTCCGCGCCACCGCCGGAGCGACCAGCGATCGGGCCGGCATCGGTTGAACAGGGCGACTTAGGCGTCCTTTGTGGAGAGCCGACTGGCGGAATCAGCCCGCATTGCTGGGTTCTCCGGTTCACGCCGGGTGAGCACCAAGGGGGCGTCCTCGGTGATGGCTACCGTGTGCTCGGAGTGGGCCGTGCGCGAGCCGTCCGCCGACCGAATGGTCCAGCCATCGGCGTCGTAGACGATCCGGCCGGTCGTGCGGGCGAACCAGGGTTCGAGCGCGAGGGTCAGGCCCGGCCGGAGCGTAAGACCGCGCCCTGCCCGGCCCTTGTTCGAAACGTGGGGCCCCTCGTGCATGGTGCGGCCAATGCCGTGGCCACCGAACTCGTTGTTGACCGGGTAACCGTAGTCGTGGGCTACCGCCCAGATGGCCGCCGAGATGTCACCCAGGCGGTTGCCCGGACGTGCCACCTCGATCGCCGCCTCCAACGCTTCCTCGGTGGCGCGGATGATCCGCAGGTCCTCCTCGGCGGCGGTCCCGACGACGACCGTGCGCGCCGAGTCGGCCACCCAGCCGTCGACGCTGACCGCGAGGTCCGCGCCGAGTACGTCGCCGTCGCGCAGCGTGTAGTCGTGGGGTAGGCCGTGCAGGACGGCGTCGTTGACCGACAGGCAGATGACGTTGCGGAACGGGCCGCGTCCGAAGGACGGCGCGTAGTCCCAGTAGCACGACTCCGCCCCGCGCCGTTTGATCATGCCGCGCACGTGGTGCTCCAGGTCCAGGAGGTTGACGCCCACGTCGGCGAGTCGGCCGACCTCGGAGAGCACCTCGGCGACGAAACGCCCGGCCACGTGCATGCGTTGGATCTCCGCAGGCGTCTTCAGTTCAATCACGAATACCTCGCGTCACAGAGTATTGGTATAGTTATACCGGAACTCTAACACTTGCCGGTATAATAATACCAGCCCTATCCTGGAAGCATGGTCCGTCAACCGCTCACACCCGAGCAGATCGAAGCCGGCAGGCGTCTCGGCGCCCTGCTGCGCCACGCGCGAGCGGGACGCGACCTGGCGGAAGTCGCGCACGCGGCTGGCATCTCGCCGGAAACCCTGCGCAAGATCGAGACCGGACGACTACCCTCTCCCGGATTCGGCACGATCGTCTGCCTCGGCGAGGCACTCAACGTGCCGGTTCAGGAGTTGGCAGCTACCTGGCGCGGCAACGACCTACCGCTGGAATCCGTCTCGTAGCCGCTGTTGCGCCCGCCCAGGGAGTCCCGGTGGACACCGGCCGGCCCCTCATCGGTATCCGGCCCACACCGGGCCGGTGGTCCACGCCCTGCTCAACACCGCCGATGCGGTCAGCGGCGCGCAGGACGTGGTCGTCGACACCGACGTCGCCCAGCTCGACGCGGTGGCGTGGGTGTGCGGTGCGCCTCTTGCGGACGGTGTGGGGTATCGGCTGGTTCCGGCGTGTTCGGCCGCGTCGGGCGATCTGTCGCGGGTGTGGCCGGACGCATGTGTTGCTGCCGGTCGGCGTGCTATGGCATCGACGCGATGAGGTGTCGATGATCGGTGAGGCGTTGACGCGCTCAGCGCTGGGTGAGGGGTTCCGGTCGATCGGCCGGGTGCTGGGGCGGCCCGAGGCCACGGTGTGGGCGTGGATCCGGCGGATACGATCAGTCGCCGACCAGGTGCGGTCGGCGTTCACGCTGGTGCGGGCCATCTTGGTGGCCGAGGTGGCGGCGTTGGCCGGGGTGGCCTCGCCGCTGGCCGATGCGGTGCTGGCGGCAGCGGCGGCGGCCGGGCAGGCCTTCGCCGAGTTGGGGGATATCGCTGCGGGGGCGCCCTGGGAGGTGGCCTGCGCGGTCACCGGCGGGATGCTGCTGGCTCCGCCGATCATCGGCTTTCGGATCAACATGAATCACACTCTGGTCGCTTTCGGTTGCTGACCGTCAGCCTCGTGGGGGTGTTTCACCGACCCTTCGAGGAGGACGAATGGTGACGAAAGCCGAAGAGGAACGGCGGGGGCGGGCCGAGGAGGCCCGCGCCATCGGGTTGTGGCGGTATGAAATCGTCCAAGACCTCATCGACCCGGCCCTGACCGCCAAGCAGCGCGGCGCGATGGCCCGCTCGATGGCCGAGCGGGTCCATATCGACTTGTCCGGCGAGCCGGTCACGGTCTCGCGCAAGACGATCGACCGGTGGCTGCGCTGGTATCGCATCGGCGGGTTCGACGCGCTGGTCCCTGCCCCGAAGCAAGCGCCGCCGCGCACCGCGCCGGAGGTGCTGGCGCTGGCCGAGGCGCTCAAGCGGGAGAATCCGGCGCGCACCGCCGCGCAGGTGCGGCGGATTCTGCGCATGAGCGCCGGCTCATCGCCCTCCGATCGCACCCTGCAGCGCTTGTTCGCCCGGCTGGAGTTGAAAGCGTCGCCCGCGACGGCTTTGTCGTCGCAGGTCTTCGGCCGGTTCGAGGCCTGTCGCCCGCACGAGCTCTGGCTCGGGGACGCCGTCCACGGGCCGGTCATCGGCGGGCGGCGGGCGATCTGCTTCGCCTTCCTCGACGACCACAGCCGCGCCGTCGTGGGTGCCCGGTGGGGTTATCGCGAGGACGTGGTGCGGATGGCCGCCGCGCTGCGCCCAGCCTTGACCGCCCGCGGCATCCCCCGCGCGATTTACGTCGATTATGCCGAGACTCGGGTTATGCCGATCTGGCGGGAAAGCCCCAGGTCAGGGTGGTTGTCGGTGTGGTGGTTCGGCATATTCATAGGGCTTCGAGGAAGGCCAGGAGCGGGTCGGGGGCGTGGTAGCGGCCGGGTTTGGTGCCGGGCGGGGTGGTCTTGGCGATAGCTCGTTCTTTCTGGGTCATGTCGGCGTGAAGGTAGTGCTGGACGGTGCCGACCTGCTCGTGGCCGAGCCAGAGGGCGATGACGGTGACGTCGACGCCGGAGAGGAGCAGGCGCATGGCGGCGGTGTGGCGCAGGGTATGGGCGGTCGGGTGCTTAGCCGTGATGGAGGGGCAACGTTCGGCGGCTCTGCCGGAGTAGAGGGTGATCCGCCGTTCGACGGCGTCTCGGCTGAGGTGGCGTCCGGTGGAGGTGGAGAACAGCGGCTCGTGCCCGTGGCCTTGGCGTTCATCGAGCCAGACACGCATGACTGCCACGGTGGCCGGCAGCAGCGGAGTCCGGCGTTCCTTCCTTCCCTTGCCGACGCAGTGAACGTTGGGCCCGTCACCGAGGTGCAAGTCGGCCAGGGTGAGCGCGGTCAGCTCGGAGACCCGCAGCCCGGTCTGGAGGGTGAGGGCGAGCATGGCGTGGTCGCGGCGGCCGGTCCAAGTGGTTCGGTCGCAGGCGGCCAGGAGCGCATCGGCTTCGGGGTCGGTGAGGTAGGTGAGCAGGTTGCGTTCGTAGCGTTTGGGCGGGATGGCCAGCACCCGCTTGATGGAGGCGGCGTGTTCGGGGTGGCGGAGCGCGGCGTAGTTGAACAGGGAGTGGATCGCGGCCAGGCGGGCATTGCGGGTGCGGATGCTGTTGCCGCGCTCGTGTTCGAGGTGGTCGAGGAAGGCGGAGATGAACGGGGCGTCCAGATCGGCCAGGTCCAGGGCGTTGGGCTTGATTGCGGTGTGGTCGGAGGCGAAGCCGAGCAGGAGCCGGAAGGCGTCGCGATAGGCGGTGATCGTGTGGGGGCTGGCCTTGCGCTGGGTCATCAGCCGTTCGGTGAAGAACGACTGCAGGACCGGCGCGACCGCCGTCATGACGCCGCCGTACTGGCTTGGAGGCGTTGGGCGGCCAGCTGCATCAGTTCGGGAACCGCGGACAGATACCAGAAGGTGCCGGCGGGGTTGAGGTGCCCGAGATAGGTGGGCAGGGTCGCCATCTGGCCGTCGACGTCGGCGCCGGACCGATACCAGCGCAGCAGGCAGTGAACGGCGAAGGAATGACGAAGATCGTGAATGCGTGGCTTGACGGTGGCGGTGCGGATCCCGATGGCGGCGGTGAGCTGGATGAACGCCTCCCGCACCGGGCCCTTGCTCAGGGGCGTGCCGCGGTGGGAGATGAAGAACGTGCTCGCTCTCGCCCGGGGGCGCAGCCGGTCTCGCAGATCGGCGTACTCACTCAGCGCGGCGGTGGCGGTGGGATGAAGCGGGACCAAGCGCGGCGGTCCGGACTTGGCGCTGGTGATGGCCAGGACGCCGGAGTCGAGATCAACGCCGTCGCGCTGCAGGGTCAGCGCCTCACTGATCCGCACTCCCGACACGGCCAGCAGCCCGAACAGAGCGTGGCAGGTCGCCGCGCGCAGCGGCGTCTTGAGCGTGCGGGTCGCTTCCAGCAGGCTGGTGATGTCGTGTTCGGAGAAGAGATAGGGGTCAGGGCGCTTGCCCTGGCCGGGGAACACGCCGCTGGGCGGGATCTGGGTGGCCGGGTCGATCGCCTGCATGTACTTGGCGAAGCCGCGGACGACGCCGAGCCGGTGGGTCCAGGTGACCGGGTGGACGCCGGTGGGGAGCTGAGCCCAGGCGATCGACAGCTCGTCGGTGATGGTGGAGGAGCCGGCGGTCAGGAGGTAGTCGGCGAACTGGGGCAGGATCCGGCCTGGCCAGTCCAGTTTGAAGCCCAGCGCTCGCCGCAGCCGCAGGTACTCGCGCACGTGATCATGCATCGCGGTCATCGCGGGTCACCGCCTTCGGGCCACGGCTGGGCGAGGGTGCGCAGCTGCTCGACGTCGATGCGGGCGTAGTTGGCGGTCGAGATGAGGCTGTCATGCCGAAGGACCTGACCGATCTCGGCGAGCGGCACGTTCGCGGCGACCATGGTGCAGGCGGTAGTGTGACGCAGCCGATGGGAGCCGATCGGGGTGATGCCCGCGCGGACGCTGGCCCGCCGGACGATTCCCGCGACCGCTTCCCGGGTCAGTCCCCTGGTCGGAGCGGTCATGGTCACGAACACCTCCCGGCAGCCGGCGGCCGGGCGGCTCCGCTGCAGGTATCGGGCGATCGCCTCACCGACATCGGCCGGGAGCGGGAGCCGATCCTCACGCCGTCCTTTGCCCCGGATCACCACCTCCCCAGCCCGCCAGTCGATGTCCTCCAGCCGAAGCCGGGCAACCTCGCCCGCCCGAACCCCCAACCGCAGCAGGGTCACCACCACCGCGTAGTCC
This sequence comes from Nonomuraea cypriaca, assembly GCF_015645445.1. Taxonomy (GTDB): domain Bacteria; phylum Actinomycetota; class Actinomycetes; order Streptosporangiales; family Streptosporangiaceae; genus Nonomuraea; species Nonomuraea cypriaca. The sequence goes on from NZ_JADOGI010000014.1 coordinate 66,770, forward strand.
CGACGGCCGACAGGACGACGCCTGTCACAGGCCGCCAGCAGCAGACGCACGTCCGCTTCAGTGATCCCCTGGGGCAGCCGGGAGACCCTGCGGCCGGTGGCCGACAGTGCGGCTGCCGCCAGGTCCGCCCCGATCAGGCCCTCCAGGTGGCAGTACCGCAGCAGAGCACGCAGCGACGCCACGAAGTACTGGGCCGCTCCCACCGACTTGCTGGTGCATTCGGTCAGTACCGCCGCGCTCACGTCGGCGGGTGTGAGTACGGCCAGGTCGCCGTCGGGCACCCGGGCGGCCAGGAACCGGGCCGCCCGGCTCACATAGGCCGTGGTCGTCATCTCGGCCAGACCCCGCTCGGCCCGCAGATACTGCTCGAAGTCGGCCAGCAGCGCCGGGATCCCCGGCTCGGGAACCGGTGCCGTCTCCACCGGCAGAACGTCCTGGGCGGCCAGGTGACCGAGCAGCGGCGCCATCCCGCGACGGGTGTTGCGTTCCCGATATCCCGCGGCTCGTCGTCCGGCCAGGAACTCCTCGACCCGATCCCCGGTCAACTCCTGCGGCGACAGGCCACGCACGTCCATCCACCGGCTCAGATGGGCCATCAACCGCATCTGCAACACCGCCGACAGCGGAGTGAACCCCATCTCCAGCAGCCCCATATGGAATCCTGCTGCGAACGAGGCCAACGGCCCCCTGACCCGTACTTCCTCGACCTTGCTCTTCGGCCTGCCCATCATCCCTCCTCCAACCGGGTTCGATAGTTGGAGAATGACGCTGGTTATGCCGACACATCCAGGCACTAAACAGCTACTGACCTGGGGCTTTCCCGCCAGATCGGCATAACCCGAGTCTCGGCATAATCGACGCTATGCCGACGTCGGCATAGTTGCGACAACGGCGCCGCCTACGTCGATGCCTGGCTGCTGCGCGCGTGCGCCTGCCTGGGCATCAAGCTGATCCACTCCACCCCGCACCGGCCGCAGGGCAAAGGCAAGATCGAGAGGTTCTGGCGCTCGATGCGCGGCTGCTGTACTTGATCGTCTTACGAGCATTTGGCTGGATCGCGCTGCTCGCCCGATCACAGGCGTCCAAGGACGCAGAGATCCTGGTGTTGCGGCATCAGCTGGCTGTGCGTCGCCGCCAGGTCGCCGCTCCCCGGCTGTCGTGGGCGGACCGGGCGATCCTTTCCGCGCTGGCGCGGCTTCTTCCCCGATGCCGCCGATGCCACCTGTTCGTCACACCGCGGACGCTCCTACGCTGGCACGCCGACCTGGTGAAGCGACGCTGGACCTACCCCAGGCATGGGCCGGGACGGCCACCGATTCGACCCACCATCCGCGCCCTGGTGCTGCGCCTGGCCGCCGAAAATCCGGACTGGGGTTACCGCGTCCCTGATCGTCCCGGTGCTGATCAACGTGTTCAACCTGGTCGTGCTGCGGGGTTTCTTCCAGAACATCCCGGAGGAGATGTACGAGGCCGCCAAGCTGGACGGCGCCGGCGACTGGAAGATCCTGCGCGCCATCGTGCTGCCGCTGTCGAAAGCGGCTCTCGCCGTGGTCGGCCTGTTCTACGCCGTCTCGTACTGGAACGCGTGGTTCACCGCGTCCATCTACATGGAGTCGGAGCACTGGCCTCTGCAGCAGGTGCTGCGCACCTACGTCATCAGCGGCGCGCAGATCACCGACTACGGGCTCGGCGAGCAGGTCGAGGCGCCGCAGACGTACCAGATGGCGGTGCTCGTCGTGGCGACGATCCCGATCCTCATCGTTTACCCGTTCCTGCAGAAGTACTTCAGCAAGGGCGTTCTCACCGGCGCTATCAAGAGCTGATTCGAGAGGTGGCCGCCATGACCAACTTCCCCCGCCCCTCGATATCGCGGCGTTCGCTTTTGCGTGCGGCCGGCTTCGGCGGCTCGCCCTCGCCGCGCCGTCCGTCCTGAGCGGCTGTGGCGGCGCGAGCGGCGGAGACCGGGGGGTGTCGAGCTCCGGGACCCAGATCGTGCCGTGGCCCGCATACATCCCGTTCGCCGGCGAGCCGGCGCCTGACCTCGCCTCCGACCCGGCCGGGGTTCAAGCCGCGTACCTCACCTACGCCTCAAACCTCACCTCGGCGGTGCCGGAGAAACCGGGCGACGGATCGACGATCAAGGTGATGACGATCACCTACGGCACACCACCGCCGTCGCTTTCTGAGAACCAGTACTGGCAGGCGGTCACCAAGGCGCTGGGCGGGCGCCCACGCCGCTTCGGCCGGCAGGCACGGGCATGACGACGTCTCATCAGATCGCGATGCCAGCGCAGGACGGTGTCCGGGCGGACGAGGAGTTGCAGTCGGCGCAGGATCTCGCGGGGCAGCGAGGTCAGAAGAGCGGCGAGAAAGGCCCGGTCCTCGGGGGCGAATCTCACTCTGGTGTCGGCGCCGAGTTGGCGTTCAAGGACGGTGATCTGGTGACGCAGGGCGAGTATCTCCACGTCCTTGTCCCGATCGCCCATGGGCAGCAACCGCAGCGCGGCGAACGTGTTCGTGACGGCGAGGTAGGCTAGGCGAAGGAGCACGGCCGATCATCCTGCCGCACTTGGTTCCGTCGCCTGGATGCTCGGAGCTCGCGCCGCCATGCGAAGCCCTCACATGGCAATGACCTGGGCGGATGTGATAATCGGCAGGCGCAGGGTCCCGTCAGACCACAGGTCAGAGCCATCATGGCTGCGTTTTGACGCGGCACACGCTGGTGGTTTCTCCCCGGCCCAGCTGGCTGAAGCGTTCTTGTGGACCGAACGTCGCAAAGTGTCCAAGGTCGGCACCGTCACCCTGCACCACAACGCCTACGAAGTCGGCCACGAGCTGGCCGGCCGCTACGTCGGGCACTGAACGCTACCGGTAGAGTCCGCACAATGCCCTGCCGCCGCCCTGGCCAGCCCTGCTCCCCGCGCTGAGAATCGGTCCAGGAGAACTAAGGAGACGGACATGGCGTACACGGGATTGCGTTTGAAGAAGTCAGCCGTCGTACTGAGCGCGGCCGTCATGCCGCTGGCGGGCGGGGCCGCCAGCGCGAGCGCCAGCCAGGCGCAGTCGGGCCCGGCGCCCACGGTGGCCTGTTTGGCGGCCCCGCCGCCGGGCGTCGGCTGGTGGAAGGACTCCGAGTACCTTAACCCCGAGGCGTGCCTCAAGTGCACGTCCGCGGGCGCCTTCTGGGAGTCCACCGGCGAATACAACGCCTACTGCAGACGGGTGAACAACCCGGCCGGCACGATCACCCGGGCGGACCTTTATCTCTCCTGCAAGCGCTGCCGGAACGCCGAGCCCTCCCGCCGAACCGGACGTGCGGGTGAAGTGGGTGAGCACGCTCGCGATCACTTCCTGAGGGACGGGGGTCAGATAGATCTCGCTGGTGCTGAGGTGCGCGTGGCCGAGGCCCCCATTGCACGTCGGTGAGCGGCATATGGGGCTCGCGGTTCCCGGACTACTACGACGTGATGGTCGGCGGTGCCGTGGACGTAGGCGAGTCGTACGAAGAGGCGGCGGTCCGCGAGCCGGCTGAAGAGCTGGGCGTTCGGGTACCGGTGCGCTTCCTGTTCGAGTTCCTCGCAAGCAGAACATCCGGCTTCCGTACAGAGATGAGATCACCACCCGCTACCCACTGTCCATGCTGGTAAGCGCGGCCACGGGGTGTGGAACGATCACGTGTCGAATCAAGTTGATGCACGAACGGTCTGCTACCAGTTCGTCCAAGGCGTGCTCGGCCCGGTATCCCACGTAGCCGAACCTTTCCACACCGGCCCCGCCGCCGAGGCCAAGTGGTCACGGGTGGCTGGTGTCGGCTATGGCGTCGCGGAGAACTGGAGCGCCCACTCGACTCCTACGGAGAGAAGAACATGCCAGCCATCGAGCGTATCGGGCCCCAGCCGGTGCCGCATGACGCCACCGAGGTCATGATCCCCATGCGGGACGGGATTCGGCTCGCGGCCGATCTCTATCTCGCCGGTTTGCCCCGCCCAGGGCCCGTCGTGCTGGTGCGCATGCCGTACGACAAGGGCGGCGTCTACAGCTTCATGCCGCCGATCAGCCGTTACTTCCGGGCGCACGGGTATCACGTGCTGGTGCAGGACGTGCGCGGTAAGTACCGCTCGGAGGGGGTGCCCGAATTCGCCGTCAACGAGGTGAACGACGGCTATGACACGATCCTATGGCTCACAGAGCAGCCCTGGTGCGATGGCGACGTGGTGATGTGGGGCGATTCCTACTATGGCTATACCACCATCGCCGCAGCGATCAGCAGCCACCCGGCACTCAAAGCCATCGCACCACGGGTCACCGGGTCCCAGCTGTCCATGCCGCTGGAGTACAGCGACGGTACGCGTGACGTCGAGCAGATGGCACGTAAGGGCTACTTCGCCACCCACTACGTGGACGCCCACCGCTACGAATGGGAACCCGACTGGAATATCCACCCATTGAGGGTAGTTTTCGAGCGCTTCTTCGACCACGTGGGAATCCGATCGGCGAACTTCGACGCCGAGTTTCTCGGCGATTCGCGATTCGTGCCGGCCCCGCTCCAAGCGCTGCTGGAGAGCCCGCCCGTCCCCATCCTGTACACGATCGGCTGGTTCGACATCTGCGCTGTCTGGGCCTGGCACGACGTGCGCGCCTTGTCCCGGCACCCCGCCTGGGCCGAACACCTCCATCTGCGCCTCGAAGCCATCGACCACGAGAACTACTGGCTCGGCCATGCCCCCGTCGTCCCGGACGATGACCACAGGACCGATCCCGCCGCCCTGGAGCGATTGCTGCCGCGCTACGTCAACCCCGCGATCGAGTTCTTCGACGCCGTACTGGGTCGCCGCGACGCGCCCCCGCCGCGCGTGCGCTACGAGATCTGCCACGGCGAGTGGCACGACAGCACGACCTGGCCGCCGCCCGGCGCTGGCCGCCTCGAATACCACCTGACTCCGGGGGTCCTCACCGCCGAACCGGCGCCGCAGGAGATCCGGCTGGAATGGACACATGACCCCGCCGAGCTCGTCCCCTCACCCGGCGCGGACCCCTTCGCCGCACTGGTGGACCGCTCGGATCTGGCGCCGATCGGCGAGCGCGACGACGTGCTGCGCTTCTCCGGGCCCGCCACCGGCCAGGACACCGACCTGATGGGTGCTGCGGCCCTGTCGCTGCGCCTCACCGCCCCGGCAGGGGCGAACATCCATACGCGCCTGCTGGACGTGACCCCTGAGGGACGCGCCTACCTCATCACTCACGGTCAGGCCCATCTTGACCTGGCCGCACGCGGTCAGCACGTCATCATCGACCTGCAAAGCATCGCCTACCGGCTGCGTGAGGGACACCGGCTCGCGCTCGACATTATGAGCAGCGACTTCCCCCACTACGTCCCGGAAGCACCCGCTAGCGCCGATCCGTGGCGTGCCCTGCCCGGCGAGCCCACCACCAGGGAGATCACCTTGGGGGGACCCGCCGCATCCTGCCTGCGCATCGGCGACTGGCACATCGACGACCTACGCCCGCCCTCGGCAGAACACCTCACCGCATGAACCTCTACGTCAAAACTCGCGCGTATGGTCTGATCTGAGGTTTCACCAATCGAGCTAGGCGGCTCGGCGGTACTCGTTGATCGCTCCTCCGAGTACCTTGTGGCGTTCAATCCGGCCTTCCATGGACACCACCACCTGTTCGTCTTGATCGGGTGGTCGTTGGCTGCGCGCCTGGTGAGGTCGGTGGCCGTTGTAGCGATCGATGTACTCGTCCAGAACCGAGCGCAGGTGATGTTCACCGTAGATCAGCATGCGGTCGGTACACTCGGCGCGCACCGTACGGATCCTGTGGGGCTCGAATACTCGACCCACATGGTGACCTGCAGCTTTTGGCAAGCGGGCAAATCTTAAGCACCACCGTCTAAGCGATCGCTCAAAACGACTTGTGCAGTCGCTCAACTCGATTGAGCGACTGCACAACATTGCTTGAGCGCCCGCTTAATGGATGATCTTCGCTTATCAAAGACTTGCAGGTGAGACCGTCGGATGCGATTTTCGGCACTCGCACAGCTCATCCTTGCGGCTCGGCACAGGCGGCCCCTCCCGTGGACGTGCTTGGATGCGTTGTCTTCCCAGGTGTCCGGCGTCAGAAGGCACATGGCCTCTCGCAGCGAAGGTTGAGCGTTATCGCCGAAGGTTGGTGACCGATTGGCGGGTCGGCCGGGTTAGCTGTCGGTGCACGAGGGCCATTTGTCTGCCGCCCACTCCGGCCAGCTCGGCCAGCCCGCCGGTGGGGTGGGAATCTCGCCGCCGTCGAGTTCGGCAGCGTCAGGCACCTGGAACTGCTCCCGCCACGCATCCAGGTCGGCCTCGCTCATCGGGAACGTCTGATGCGGTGTTGTTTCCTGGCGATGCGCGATGCGGGCGAGCTGGACGTCTTTGTCCACGGGCAGGTGGACCACCTGGCATGACGCCCCGACCGACCGGGCCAGCCAGCGCAGTGCCGACCGTTCATCGCGGCTCCAGAGCCCGTAGTCGAGTACGACGCTGGTCCCCAGCCGCAGCGCCTGTAGGGCGACCGAGATGAGCCGCCCTTCGAGCACCCAGCGCTTGCCGTCGGCCATCGAATCGCCGAACAGCGGGATCATCCAGTGATCTGGGGTCAGCCGCAGCGCCCGGTGGGTTGCGGCGAGCTCTTTGGCGCGGGTGGTTTTCCCCGCCCCGGGGAGCCCGACCATCAGGAGCAGGGTGGCTGCACGCGGGTGCTGCATATTGCTGGGTCCGGCTGCATGCGGGTGCTGTGAATCGAAACGCTGCGACTGAGACATGACTTCCCTGATCAGGCAGGACGAACCGGCGTCACAGGAATATGAGTGACTTCCGGCAGGACACTGATCCGGCGGTACGTCCTGGCACTGCCCCATGCGGGGGCAGGCAATGGCCGCGGTTACAGGAACCGCGATACCGCCGCTAAGCGGCGGTTGTAGTCATGGGAGCGCAGCAGCACATGCCTTGATCATAGCGGACAGTCGATCCTGCGCTGACGGTCAGCACTACAACCAGCGCTGTCCTGTTCGGCGGGCATAGCGGGACTCTGTCCCTGGTCGGCTGGTGGTGCTGCCCGCCGCACGGGGACGCGGTACGGTGGGCACGGCGAAGCCTCCAGCCACGTTCGCCACGGAAACTTCGCTGAGACGAACCTACCGGTCACCACTGTTCAGTGAGAACGATCAACCTCCACGCGACAGGACAGCACAGGACAGGAAGGAAACCAGTGTCCTGTGCCAGAACTTCGTCCTCACGACCCTGGGGCTGACCTGCGGTGAGGAATCTTGAGTGGCGACCGTCCATTAGGACCTCTCGCAACGGCCGCTTAGGCCAGAGGCGGCGAGCAAGATTCATTGGCAATCGAGGAAGATCTCCTGGCACCGGACAGCCAGGTGAGCAGCCTTGCCCGGAAGTTGTTCGAAACTGCGGTGACCTGCATAAACAGGAGCAGGAGCGGAGGGCAGAGAGGCTTTGGCGGTGGCGTTGGGGTGTGGTGTGGGGCTCAATAATAGGAATCGGTGTCTGACCTGCCGAATCTCGCCGGTTTCAGCTGGCGATCTTGTACTCGTTGATGAGGCCGCCGAGGACGGCTCTGCGGTGTACTCGGTGGTTGGCCAGGTCGATGGGTGTTGGCGGTCCTGTTTCGGCTTGCGCTGGGGACAACTGTCGGATGCTGCGGTGAGGTCGGGCTGTGTTGTAGTGCTCCAGGTAGCGGGTGAGAGTTCGGCGTAGGTGTTGCTCGTTGAGGATGAGCATCCTGTCCAGGAGTTCGCGGCGTAGGGTGCCGATGAACCGTTCGCAGTGTGCGTTCGCTTTCGGGGCCTGCGGTGGACTCATGATGACCTGTAGGCTGGCGTCGGCGAAGACCGCGTCGAAGGCATCGGTGAACTGGCCGCCGCGGTCGCGGATCAGGAACTTAAGCTTCGTCATGTCGGTGCCTGCGTTCATCAGAAAGTTGCGAGCGGCCTGGGCGGTCCACGGCCCGGTGGGATTGGCGGTGACGCCGAGCAGGTGGGCCCGGCGGCTGCCCTGTTCGAGCATGATCAGGGCGTACAGGCGTGTGAGGTTGACGGTGTCCACATGTAGGAAGTCCACGGCGACGATGTGTTCGGCCTGGGCGCTCAGGAACTGCTTCCACGTCGGCCCGCCACGGCGCGGGGCGGGGTCGACCCCGCCCCGGTTCAGGATGTGCCACACGGTAGAAGCCGAGATCTTGTGGCCGAGGCGGGTCAGTTCACCGTGGATACGCCGGTGACCCCATCCCGGGTTCTCCGCGGCCATGCGCAGGATGAGGGCCTTGACCGCAGCTGCGGTGGGTGGCCGTCCGGGGCGGCGACGTTTGCTGTAGTCCCATTTCTTCCCTACGAGTGTGCGGTGCCAGGCCAGTAACGTGGCTGGAGTTACCGGGAAGATCTTGCCCCATTGGGGGCGGGGTATCAGGTGCGAGAGAGCCGCCAGCCACAGGCGGTCAGCTGGTTCGTAGCGTACCCGCGCGGTGCCTGTCAAACCGGCTGAGACAGTTCACGTCCAGGGAGATGGTGTGCGGGTGATCTAGCCCATGCTGTGGTGAGGGAGAGATCCATGTGACAAGAGACGGCCACTCCGTAATCCTTCGATTCGCTCATATCAACACGAAGGGGACGAAGTGGCCGTCAACGACATTGTGCCCGCTGCCGGGGAGTACTTGGAAGACACCCTCGCCGCGGCGAGCCCGGACCTGCTCCGGACGATGATCCGCGAGTTCGCCCAGCGGATGATGGATGCCGAGGTCGAGCAGCTGTGCGGCGCCGGCTACGGCGAAGTCAGCAGCGAGCGGGTCAACACCCGCAATGGCTCGCACCCGGCCGTGGGACACCCGCGCCGGGAGCATCGAGCTGGCCGTACCCCGGCTACGGCAGGGCTCCTACTTCCCGGAAGGTCCGCGAGGGCGGCCGGACGGTGACTGTGCACGCCCTGGTCGCCACCGGCGTCAACGCCGACGGGCAGCGCGAGATCCTCGGCCTGGACGTCGTGTCCAGCGAGGATGGCGCGGGTTGGCTGGCGTTCCTGCGCGGCCTGGTCGCCCGCGGTTTGTCCGGCGTGCTGATGGTGATCTCCGACTGCCACGCCGGGCTGCGCGACGCGATCGCCTCCACCTTGCCGGGCGCATCCTGGCAGAGGTGTCGAACCCACTGTGGAGCCGTCAAGAAATAAGGCGTTGCTTTCCGATCTTGAACTCGTTGACTTGGTATGGGCATACCGAGCGAGGTCCGCGATCAGCTCGTCTCGCGGTTCAGAGTGCTGTTTCCCCATTTGAACGAGCGGCAGCGGCGTCTGGTGATGGGGCAGGAGGCTCGGCTGCTCGGACATGGTGGGGTGCGGAGGGTGGCGGTGGTGGCCGGGGTGTCCGAAACTACGGTCCGCGCCGGGGTGTTCGAGCTGGAGGCCGGCGAGGATCCGCTGCCGGACGGCCGTGTCCGTCGTCGTGGTGGAGGTCGCAAGGCCGCCGAAGCTCAGGACCCGGATCTGGTGCCAACACTGCTGGCGCTGGTGGAACCGGATGAGCGCGGGGATCCGATGTCGCCGCTGCGCTGGACCACCAAGTCGCTGCGCGATCTGGCCCACGAGCTGACCGGGCAGGGCCATCCAGTCTCGGCGCCGACGGTGGGCCGGCTGTTGAAGAAACAAGGCTTCAGTCTGCAGGCCAATGCCAAGACGCTGGAAGGCAAGCAGCACCCGGACCGGGACGCGCAATTCCATTACATCAACGAGCAGGTCAAGGCCCATCAGGCGGACGGCGAGCCGGTGATCAGCGTGGACACGAAGAAGAAGGAGCACCTGGGCGATCTGCCGAACGCCGGCCGGCAGTGGCGGCCCAAGGGCGATCCGGTTCGGGTCGAGGACCACAGCTTCTTCTTCACCGGCCCGGACGTGCCGCATGCGATCCCGTACGGGATCTACGACGTGGCCAACGACGCGGGCTGGGTGAACGTCGGAGTCGATCACGACACCTCGGCGTTCGCGGTGGAGTCGATCCGGCGCTGGTGGCGTGGCCGCGGCAGCCGGGACTACCCGAACGCGAACCGGTTGCTGATCACGGCGGACTGCGGGGGCTCCAACAGCTATCGCTACCGGTTATGGAAGGCCGAGCTGGCCGACTTCGCCGCTGAGACCGGGCTGGCGGTGACCGTCTGCCACTTTCCGCCCGGCACCAGCAAGTGGAACAAGATAGAGCACCGGCTGTTCTCGCACATCACCATGAACTGGCGCGGCAGGCCCCTGACCAGCCACGAGGTCGTGGTCAACAGCATCGCCGCGACCCGCACCCGCACCGGGCTGACCGTCGTGGCCGAACTGGACACCAACGCCTACCCACTGGGCGTGTCGGTGTCCGCCGAGCGGATGAGCATGCTGCCGATCGTCCCGCATACCGAGCGCGGCGCCTGGAACTACACGATCGGCCCGGCAGACGACAACCCGCACCTGCCCGTATGCGACGACCGGGCGCGCATCCGGTCCGAAAGCCTGCACGCCCTGGCCGATCCCCGGCTGACCGGGATGAGCCGCCAGGAGCTGAACGAGCTGGCCGGGTCCCTGGCCTCGCATCAGGCGGCCCTGGCCGAGCAGCGCAACTTCGAGATTCGCGGTGGCCCACGCCGACAGGCCAAGGCCGACCACGGACGACCTCTGCTCACCGCCGCCGACAAGGTCCTGATCGCCATCGTTTATCTCCGCCAGATCTGCTCTCAGCGCGTCCTGTCGGAGATGCTCGAGATCAGCCAGCCCCCGATCGGTCAGGCGGTCACCGAGATCGGCAAGTTACTGGCCGCCCGCAAACTCAAGATCGAGCCCACCGTGCTGCGCTTCACCAGCGCCGGTGCGCTTCGTGACTTCCTGGACAGCAACACCGTCCCGACGCGGCCGAACCGGCTGGCGCTGCTCGGAGAGCCGGCGCTGACCGGGATGAGCCGCCCGGAACTGGCCGCACTGATTGAGCGGCTGTCGCTGCGGCAGGCCGCCGAGGCCGAGCAGCGCAAGCATCGCCAGCGCGGCGGTGACCGGCAGGCCGGCGCCCGTGGAGGCATCTTCCAGCAAAAGATCACCGACGCCGAGCGCGTCCTGGCGGTCATCCTGGGCATGCGCAAAGTCTGCACCTGGGAGGTCGTAGCCGAACTGTTTCAAGTGAGCCGGCGAACGATCGGCAACGCCAAGCTCTGGGTCCGCCCGCTGCTGGAGGAGACCGGCTACGCCGTCACCCGATCCGCAACCCGATACTCCAGCGCCGACGCGCTCCTGAACGCCATCACACCGCACAACGACGACCCACGTGTCACAGAATCGACACCTTGATTCTTGACGGCTCCAGTGGGTGCGGCAGCGCTGCCAGGCCGCGCCGGGCAGGGCGGCGCCGATGGCCTCGATGAGGCCGCGGTGGGCGTCGGAGATGACCAGCTGGACGCCGGACAGGCCGCGGGCGATGAGGCTGCGCAGGAAGGCCAGCCAGCCGGCGCCGTCTTCGGCGCTGGTGACGTCCAGGCCGAGAACCTCCCGCTGGCCGTTGGCGTTCACGGCGGTGGCGAGCAGGCAGTGCACGTTGATCGTGCGGCCGCCCTCGCGCACCTTCTGGGTGAGGGCGTCGATCCAGACGAAGGTGTAGGGGCCGGCGTCCAGCGCGCGGGTGCGGAACGCCTCGACCTGCTCATCCAGCGCCTTGGCCATCTGGCTGACCTGGCTTTTGGAGATGTGCTTGATGCCGAGCTGCTCGACCAGCTTGTCGTCGCGGCGGGTTGATACCCCGAGCAGATAAGACGTGGCGACGACGCTGATCAGCGCCTGCTCGGCCCGGCGACGCCGTTCCAGCAGCCACTCGGGGTAGTAGGAGCCCTGCCGGAGCTTGGGAATGGCGAGGTCGATGGTTCCTGCGCGGGTGTCCCACTCGGTAGCCGTTGCGCGAGTTGGTCCGCTCGCTGCTGCGCTCGCCGTAGCCGGCGCCGCACAGGCTGTCGGCTTCGGCCGACATCAACGTCTCGGCCATGGTCTTCACCATGGATCGCAACAGATCCGGGTCGCCGGTCTCGATTCGGATGATGCTGAGTCGGTTCCCCCTGTGGGGTGATGACCAGCCCCTGCCATCGCTGCGATCTTCATGAAGACCGGGCAGGCCCTGCCCCGACTCTGGAGGATCGCCATGAACACCCTCGCGGAGACGCCGCCCGCGACCGGCCGGCTGCGTGCCGCGTGGGCGGCCGCCCACGCGCCCGTGCCTGCAGCGCCACGTTGGACGCGGATCGCCGCCCACGCTGTCCCGTTCACTGTGTTGCCGGCCAGCCTCTGGCGGATCGCGGGAGTCACGTTCCACCTGCCGATCAGCCACGGCGAGCAGGGCAGCGGGGAGTTGCCGCCGTGGCTGCCGATGGAGCTGTACGTGGTGCTGTTGTCGATCTTCTCGGAGCTGGTGGCGTTCGCCGCCGTGGGGCTGATCGCCCGGTGGGGAGAGGTGTTCCCACGCTGGATCCCCGGACTGCGTGGCCGAAGGGTGCCGCCGCTGGTCGCCATCGTCCCGGCGGCGCTCGGGGCGGTCGTGCTGACCTCCATGTGGACGCTGGTTGCGTTTTCCGTTGCCTGCGGCCGCGACATCTATGGCCGCGTACTGCCCGCGGACTTCCCCCTGGGGGTGCACGACTGGAAGGGTCTGTTGGCCATCGCCGCGTACGCGCCGCTCCTGCTGTGGGGGCCATTGCTCGGCGCGCTCGCCATCGTGTACTGGCGGCGGACCCGGGTCTCGAAATGAGCGACCACTGGGCCGCCAACGACGGCATCCGTGAGCCATCTCGCCAGTACCGAATCCCCAGAGGGCCGCCTCACCGCCTCCCGCGCTGGGCCGTCAGGGCGGCCTACGCATCGGCGCTGTCAGCAACCGTCGTTTCGTCCCGCTGCATACGGCGGACGAGCTCAGGTTCAGCGCCTGGTACGCGCAAGGCGGCGGGCCCTACCTGGCCGTCCTCAACGGCTTGGCGGAGTTGGCTGGGCCTCTTGGCAGTGAGCCTGATCCGGCCCTGGGTCCTGCTCTTCCCTGTCTGGGTATCGCTACGCTGCCAGGCGGTCGAGACGTACCTCGGCGGACGCTCGTCACCATGGCGCTTCACCGTGGCGGGCTTTCTGCTTGTCTACACGGTCGGGGCCGCCGTCCAGCTTGCCGCCGGCTTTCACGAGCAGGGCGCCTTCAGTCCATGGATCGTGGCCTACGGCATACGCAATTCCTGGTCTGGGGCACAGGACTGCTCCTCGCCGCAAGCTAATACCATTCCCGCACATCCCGAAGGGCCGTACTCCGGCGGGCGACGAGCTGTCCGCTGACATGAGTGCACAACGCGCTTGGCACCTCGCCTGGAGGCACCTCCTAGAGACCCCCGCCAATGCCCCGCTGCTCGGCCCCGGCGAAGACGAGGCCGAATTCGTAGGCCAGGACCGCGGCCTGGGTGCGGTCGCGGGCGCTCAGCTTGTCCAGGATATTGCGGACGTGCGTCTTGACCGTCTCCTTCGACACGTACAGCACCGCCGCGATCTCCGCATTGTTCTGCCCGAGCGCAATGTGCCGTAGCACGTCCAGTTCGCGCGGGGTCAGCTCGACCGGCACGGGCGGCTTCCTTCTGCCGTGATGCGGGGAAGCGATACGCCGCAGCGCGTCGGGGAAGAGCACCGCGTCGCGGCAGTGCACCAGCCGGATGGCCTCCACCAGCTCATCCGCTGACGCACGCTTGAGCACGTACCCCGCCGCGCCGGCACGCAGCGCGCCCCAGACCAACTGGTCGTTCTCGAACGTCGTGACCACGATCACCCGCGTCGTCGGCGAGTGGCGGGCCAGCTCCCGCGTCGCAGCGAGACCGTCCATTCGTGGCATACGGATGTCCATGAGCACGACGTCCGCGCCGGTACCGGCCTCGACGGCTTCCCGGCCGTCGGCCGCCTCCCCCACGACCTCGATGCCGTCGTAAACGGACAGCATCGCCGCCCATCCCGACCGGATCAGCTTCTCGTCGTCGGCCAGAACGACGCGGATCACAGCGGCAGCGTCGCCTGGATGCGCCATGTGCCGTCCCCCTCCTTCCAGCTGCACGTTCCGCCGGCCAGGCGGGCCCGCAGTCGCATGCCCACCAGGCCACGTCCCTCCCTGCCGGGAGAAGCCCCGGCCGTCTTGTTCTCCACGGTCAGGACCAGGTCCTTGCCAGCGGCAAGGTCGAGCGTGACCGAGCCGCGCCCATGGCGCAGGGCATTGGTGAGCGCCTCCCTGGCGATCGCGAAGGCCACGCGCGAGGTCGAAGCCGGGACCCTGTCGAGGCGGCCGAAGGTCGCGTGCACGTCCAGACCGCGGATCAGCGTACCGAGGGAATCCAGCGTGGGCGCCTCGACCTCGTCACCGTCATCCAGTACGCGGAGCAGCACGTCAAGGTCCTGCTGGGCGTCGCGAGCGGTGCTCACCAGATTGCCGAGCGAGTCGCCGACCTCTGCGACGCGTGCCTTGCGCAGCGCCGCCTGAGCGGCCATCGCCTGCACCAGAACGACGCTGAGCGCATGGCCGACCGAGTCGTGCAGCTCCAGGGCCAGCCTCTGGCGACGGCCGAGCTCCTCGATCACCCGGGACGGCTCGGAGCGCAGCAGGTGGCGCGCCACCCACCGCTGGCCGAACCCGGCCACCACCATCGCTGCCAGCGTGGCCACCGCGAGGACGCACACCCCCGCCAGTTCACCTGGCACCGCCCGCCACCGCGCCACGTCGCCCAACTGGACCAACCCGGGAGACAGCAGCAGGAACCCCGCGCCCAGGGTGGCGCCGCCATACAGGTGCAGGCTCGTCAAAGCCACCAGGTACAGCCGATCAGCCCCCTCGGGCACATCGACGCCGAGCAGCTCGGACAGCGCGGCCACCTCCAGACGCCGCATCAGCGGCACTGCGGCGAGCAGCATTGAGACGGGCAGGCACGCGGCCCACAGCACGAGCACACGCTCCGTGGTCTGCTCCGCCAAAATGACCAGGCCGAGCGCCACGGCCACCGGAGTCAGCAGGGCGGCACCCAGCAACTGATAGACCGCGGCTCTCACGGTGTGGACGACGGAGGCCTTCACGACGACCGACGTTAGCCGACGATCGCCGCCCGGCCTTCCCTCGGCAGGGGGAGGCGGCCGGAGGGTGGGCCGCCTACCGTGGGCGGCCATGAAATCACGTACACGGCTCGCCTTGTTGGCCGGGGGCTGGGCGGGGGCCGCCGTGCTCGTGCTGGTGGCGCCCGGGAACCTGGTCATGCGGCTGTCATTCGGCAAGCTCGACGACCCGGCGCTCGGCCGTCAACTCCTGAGTACGGCGCTGGGGCTCCTGCTAGGTTTGGCCACCCTGCGGTACGGCCTGCGCACGGCCACCGGGGTGCCCCGGCAGCGCCCCGACGGGACGGTCCATCCTGCGCTCTGGGCCCGGGTGGTGACGTGGGTGGCGGCGGGCGCGCCGGTTATGGGATTCTCGGTGCCGCACCTGTTGTGGGGGCTCGGGATTCCGTTCGGGGTGGCGGCGGGCGCCGTTGTGGCAGGGCTGGGTGGGTCGGCCGTGTTCTGGGGTCTGCTCGTGGCCGGGCCGGTGGCGGGGGCCGTGCTCACACTGGGGCTGATCAGCCGGTGGGGGCAGGTCCTGCCGGGG
>NZ_JADOGI010000140.1 GCF_015645445.1 Nonomuraea cypriaca
CCATCCCCGCCACCATCCCCGCCACCAAGGCCGCCACCAAGGCCGCCACCAAGGCTGTGACGAAGGCCGTGACCAGGGCCGCCCCCATCCCCGTGACAGCTGCCAAGGCGACGGCCAAGGCCACTGTGAATCGTGTCATCAACTCCAAGGCAACCAACGGACTTGCCCCTGCGGCCCCAGCCGACGCCGCCGGAGCCGCTCAAGCGATCGACCACCAGCCGCCAAGTGACCGCCGCATCACGTCGTATCGCCGTACAGCGGCCACCGCCGTCTCAGGTGAGCCCCCCGCCCGGACCTCACACCACACGGGGCCCAAAACCCGACGACCTGGGAGATGGCTGCGCTACGCGCTCACGAACCGGGAGCGCGGCATGTCCACAGCCGAGTACGCCGTAGGGACCATCGCGGCCTGTGCCTTCGCCGCGCTCCTCTTCAAGGTGGTCAGCAGCCCAGAAGTCCAGGGGATGTTGTCCTCCCTCATCGATCGAGCGCTCAAGACGAACGGATGATGCTCCGCCCACCGCGGACATTGGATTGCAAGAGGCGGCAGGCATCGCGGGGTTCTGTAACGGCCGAGACCGCCGCGATGCTGCCCGCTCTCATGGTCGTCCTGGCAGCCGCACTATGGGCCGTCCAAGCGGTAGGCGTCCAACTGGAATGCGTGGACGCGGCCCGAGCGGCAGCCCGAGCGGCAGCCAGAGGCGAGCCACTGGATCAGGTGAGCGAGTTGGCCCGCGCAGCCACAAGACCAGACGCACAGGTAGACATAGCCCGCGACCCGGAGACCACAAAAGTCCAGATCACCGTAGAAGTACGCCCAGCTTGGGGCCCCGCGTTGCCCGCAGTCCGCGTGTCCGCCTCAGCCACCGCCGATACCGAACCATGAAACGCCAGTCGAGCCCTCTGGAAAGGGCGACGGCCATTACTCCCAAGGAGAGGGAGGGGGAGGCAGCGCTCACCCCAAAGGAGAGGGAGGGGGAGGCAGCGCTCACGTCCAAGGGGCTCACTCCCAAGGAGACGAAGGGGAGACAGTGGTCACGCCGAGGAGGGGAGGGGGAGGCGGTGATCAATCCCAGAGAGCGAGGCTCGGCCACGCTGTGGGGCGTAGCACTCATGGGGCTCCTGATGGCGGTCGCGACGGCGTTCGCCACCGTGGGTTCCGCGCGAGTGGCCCGCCACCGCGTCAACAACGCCGCCGACCTGAGCGCCCTGGCCGCGGCCAGGCTCGCGCTCGTCGACCCACAAGCCGCCTGCGCCAGAGCAGAGGCACTGGCTGCCCAGAACGGAGTGCAACTGACCAAGTGCCTGATCACCGATGAGATCGCCGACGTCTGGACCTCCTTGCCGATCTCACTACCGGTAGTCGGCACCCGCACGGTGCTGGGCAGATCACGCGCAGGCCCAGCAGGACCTGATCCATCCGAAATCGATCCCTAGGACTGTGCTGAGATCGCTGGGGCTGTGCTGCCGAACGGCGTTGACATCCGATCTCACGTGCGTCATATCGCACGTGGATGGCTGTGAAGCCGGTTGCGGTCTGTAGTGCAGGGTTTCAGTGGTGGCGGGATCGCCACTGCGGGGTGGCGATCCCGGTCAGGACCGTCCGCGCCAACCGGCAGGGGGAGGTCAGCGCGTCCCTGCAACTGGCCCAGACCCTGGCCACCGCTGTCATCAGCGGGCTGGGCGGAGCGCTCATCGCCCATGGCGGAACCGGTCCGTCGTCGTTCCTGACGATCTTTGTCGCCACCGCGGTCCTGAGTCTGGCCGGTGTCGCGATGGCCCGCCGGATCGGGGCGTCGCCCCGGACCTAGCACGGTGACCTTGGGTGTTGCGCGCGAAGGTCGTGCTGCGGTGTGCGGAAGGTCGAAGGCTGGTTCAGGGCGTTTGGGGGTCCGGACTCAGGAGGGTGTCCAGGAGGCGGATGGCGCCGCGTTTGTGCAGGGGGTCGTTGCCGTTGCCGCATTTGGGGGACTGGATGCAGGATGGGCAGCCGCGTTCGCATTCACAGGAGGCGATGGCTTCGCGGGTGGCGGTCAGCCATTCGGTCGCGCGGGCGTAGCCGCGTTCGGCGAATCCGGCGCCGCCTTCGTGGCCGTCGTACACGAAGACTGTGAGCAGGCCCGTGTCGGCGTGGAGTTCGGTGGAGACGCCGCCGATGTCCCATCTGTCGCACGTGGCGAACAGCGGAAGCAGGCCGATCGAGGCGTGTTCGGCGGCGTGGGCGGCGCCGCCGAGGTCGATGGCCGCCTCGGCGAGGGGGGCCACCGCCGTGGCGGGGAGCGTCCACCAGACCGCGCGGGTGCGGAGGGTGCGGGGCGGCAGGTCGAGAGGCTCGTCGCCGAGCATCTCGCCTGAATGGAGACGTCTTTTGAGGTACGAGACCACCTGCCTGGTCACCTCCACCTCGCCGAAATGCAAGGTGCCCGGGCCGAGCGGGTGGGAGCGTTGCGTGGCGAGAATGGAGATATCGGTGATGTCGCGGGCGAACGTCGTGTAATCGGGGTTCGCGCTGGAAACCAGGGCGACTCCGCCTTCCAGGTCGAGGAGCTCCACCAGGAAGGTCTCGCCTTGGTGGAGGTAGACCGCGCCCGTGTGCACCGTGGTGTGGGCCGACGGCTCGTCCACGCTGCCCAGGAGCCTGCCGGTGGACGACTCCACGACCTGGATGGGGGCGCCCCCGCCGCCTCTGATGTCGGCGAGGTCGGTGGCGCGCTCGCGTCTGGTCCAGAACCAGCCGGCCGGGCGTTTCCTCAGCAGACCCTGCTGGACCAGGTCTTCCAGGACGTTGGGGGTGGTGGTTCCGAAAATGGGCAGGTCGTCGTCGGTCAGCGGGATCTCGGCGGCTGCGGCGCAGAGGTGGGGACCCAGGACGTATGGGTTGCCGGGGTCGAGGACGATCGCCTCAACCGGCTGGCCGAACAGCGCCTGGGGGTGGTGCACCAGGTAGGTGTCCAGGGGGTCGTCCCTGGCGATCAGTACGGCGAGCGCGTCCTGCCCGTCCCGTCCTGCCCGGCCCGCCTGCTGCCAGAGGGAGGCCCGGGTGCCCGGCCATCCTGCGATCAGTACGGCGTCCAGGCCCGAGACGTCCACGCCGAGTTCGAGGGCGTTCGTGGTGGCCAGACCCATGATCGTGCCTTCGCGCAGGGCCTTCTCCAGGAGTCTGCGATCCTCGGCGAGGTATCCGGCCCGGTAGGCGGCGATCTTGTTGGGGAGGTCTGCCCAGTCCTGAGCGTCCGATTCCGAAGGGTGGGGGAACGCCCAGTCGAGCGGGCTTTCTGAGCGCGCCGGATTCTCCAGGTTCCCCGCGTTCGCCGGTCGGCTGTGCTCGCCGGTCGTGTTGAACGGTGCCGGTTCGGAAGCCGGCGGTTCGGTGGGTGTTGGTGTGGGGGAGCCCGGGTCCCCAGATGCGTCATGCATGCGGGCATGGGAAGGCTGATCGGGCTGCGGCTTATCGGACCCGCCGGAATGCGGGGGCTGATCGGGCGTACTGGAAATAGGGGTTGGAAGGGAGAAAGCGACGTCGGTGAGTTTGGCGCGGGCGGCCAGGGCGACGGTCTCGGCGCCGCGGCGGGAGCGGACGAAGGCGAGGGTGCGGATGTCGGCGAGTACGAGGTCCGCCAGCAGGTCGGCGGTCTCCGCCGTGGCCGTCCGGCGTACGGGAGCCCCGCCCTCGCCCCGCAGATCCGTCAGGGGCGGCTCCCACAGGGCGATGGTCGTCGAGCCCCTCGGCGAGGCGTCCGAAGTCACCTCGTCCATCTCAAGCCCCGTCAGCCTCATCGCGAACACCCCAGGCTCGCTGGCCGTCGCAGAAGCCAGCAGGAACGTGGGCCGCGAACCGTACCGGGCGCAGACGCGGCGCAGGCGGCGCAGGATCTGGGCGACGTGGGAGCCGAAGACGCCGCGGTAGCCGTGGCACTCGTCCACGACGACCATGCGCAGGCGGCGGAAGAACGAGGACCATTGGGCGTGCCGTGGCAGGATGCCCCGGTGGAGCATGTCCGGATTTGTCAGGACGTAGTTGGCGTGTTTCCGGACCCACGTACGTTCCTCGAACGGCGTGTCGCCGTCGAAGCAGGCCGCCCGCAGCTGGGTGATCCTCAGCTCCCGCAGGGCGCGCAGCTGGTCGGCGGCCAGCGCCTTGGTCGGCGTCAGGTAAAGAATCGTGCCGCCGTCGAGGCAGGAGGCCACCGCCGGAGTCAGGTACGCCAGCGACTTCCCCGACGCCGTGCCCGTCGAGATGATCACGTTTCGGCCACGGAATGCCAGGTCGGCGGCATCGTACTGGTGAGGCCAGAGTCCTGTTACCCCGCGGTTCGCCAAGCGCGTAACAAGCACTTCTGGAGTCCATTTGGGCCAACGGACTTGACCTGCCCGACGTGCTGGAACATGCTCCACATGGGTGACGCGCTCGTGACGTGCGGGAACACCAAGCAGGTGGTGGAGGAGTGGACCTGCCTGTTCTGGGGAGGATGCGGAGGAAGTCACTGTTTCCAGTCTTGCATCTGTGGGCAAAGTCGTCGGGAATCGTGATTTCGTATAGACACAAGCCAGGCGCGTGGTTGAATGCCGCGCGTCAGGGTCGGACAGTCCGGGGCCACGCTCCAGACTGCCAGGCCGGCAAGAGTACTTTCGCAGGCGAGGCGCTGGAGGATCTGTGGATCTGAAGTTGGATCACCACAACGAGGACCGACTCACCATCGTCGAGGTCGAGGGTGAGATCGATGTCTACACCGCGCCGAGATTGCGTGAGCTCCTCATCGACCTGGTGAACAAGGGCAATTTCCACCTTCTCGTCAACATGGAGAAGGTCGACTTCCTGGACTCCACCGGCCTCGGCGTGCTTGTCGGGGGGCTCAAGCGGGTTCGCGCGCACGACGGCTCACTCGAGCTGGTCTGCACCCAGGAGCGCATCCTCAAGATCTTCCGGATCACCGGCCTGACCAAGGTCTTCGGGATCTACGCTTCGGTCGACGAGGCCAAGGAAGCTCACGGCAAAGACAAGTAGCATGGCTACCGTCGAGCTGACGTTCAGCGCTCTTCCCGCGCATGTGCGCACCGCACGGCTGGTGGCGACGGCGATTGCTCGCCGCACCGGCGTAGAGGAGTCCCTGCTGGACGAGGTCAGGCTCGCTGTGGGTGAGGCGTGTTCCCGGGCGGTAGAGGCGCATCGTGTCCACTGTCCGGGCGAGCCCATCCGCATCGAGTTGCGTGACGATTCTGGGCGGTTCGAAGTCACGGTCAGCGACCTGGCCCCCAGCGATGAGATCAAGCAGGAGCAGCCGCTCGATCTCGGCATGCTCTCTGACTCGTTCATGTCAGGCTTCGGCATCGCGGTCATCTCGGGGCTGGCCGACGACGTCGAAGTCTTCCCCAGCCCCAAGGGCACCAACATCCGGATGAGCTGGCCGGCGTCCAGCGAAGTTTGACCAAACTTTTTCTCCATTTTGTACGGCGGAGCCGCCGAACCGCCACCCGCCGACCATGATCGGGCGCCTCCAGGGAGACGGCCTCTGACCCGCACAGGGCCGGCCGCCGTCACGGCGCCCGGCACCATGGCTTCCGTTCAACCGGGCACCATGGCTTCCCGATGAGATCGTTGCCTCCGGATCTCGAGACGTTCCACGTTCGCCAGTGGACGTCTCGAGGTTCGCGCATGCCCGATGAGCGCGCCATAACGCCCTGCCCACCAGCGCTCCATCCTGTGTCCAGAGCCTCAGCGTGCGGCGTCGCCCGTCCATGCCCCCAGAAGCCGCGAAGGGGCCGGGAGAGGCCCTCAGGAACGCTCCAGGGGACCGGCTCAGGAGAGGGTCCCGGGATGGCTGGGGCGGCCCGTGTGGGATTGGGATGGTTGCGGAAGTGTAGTTTCGGGCAGACCGTTTCCGTGGGTTGTCATGACCGTAAACGCGCGGAAATTTCGCCTGTCAGAGTCCAAATGGGGGCTTCGGCAGGGGATTACTGAACGCATGCACAATTAGCGGCCGCCAGAGACTTCATATCCGGTCAGTGCCTGCGTAGACTCCCGGCACCGGCCAAGGTGATCCGGCGGAACCCGCGGATTCAACCGGAAGCGGCACCCACAACCCGGATGGTGCCGCAACACCCGCCGAGGAACGCCGCAGCACCGCCCGGGCAGGACGACCGGTCTTGCCGAGGAGAACGATGAGCAGGCACATGCTGGCAGTGGAGCCAGCGTCCAATCTGGCCCTGAGCGGAAACAATCTCACCATCGTGATCGTGGTCGCCGCGGTCGCACTGATCGCGCTAGCCGTCGCCGGTGGCCTGGTGCGCGAAGTGCTGTCCGCCGGCCAGGGCACCGAACGCATGCAGAACATCGCGCGTGCCGTACAAGAAGGCGCCGCCGCATACCTGACACGCCAGTTCCGCACGTTGGCGATCTTCGTCGTCGTGATTCCCTTCTTGCTGTTGTTGCTACCGGGAGAGGCCGACGTACGCATCGGGCGGTCGATCTTCTTCGTGGTCGGAGCGGTGTTCTCCGCGCTGACCGGTTTCATGGGCATGTGGCTGGCCGTGCGCGGTAACGTACGCGTCGCCGCCGCGGCCAACGACTCGGGCGAGAAGCGCGCCATGCGCATCGCGTTCCGTACCGGCGGTGTGGCCGGGATGTTCACCGTGGGCCTCGGCCTGCTGGGCGCGGCCGTGGTCGTGTTCATCTACCAGGGCACCGCGCCTGGCGTGCTCGAAGGCTTCGGGTTCGGCGCGGCGCTGCTGGCGATGTTCATGCGCGTCGGCGGCGGCATCTTCACCAAGGCCGCCGACGTCGGCGCCGACCTGGTCGGCAAGGTCGAGCAGGGCATCCCCGAGGACGACCCGCGCAACGCCGCCACCATCGCCGACAACGTGGGCGACAACGTCGGCGACTGCGCGGGCATGGCGGCCGACCTGTTCGAGTCGTACGCGGTCATGCTGGTCGCCAGCCTCATCCTGGGCCGGGTGGCCTTCGGCGAGGAGGGGCTGATCTTCCCCCTCATCGTCCCGATGATCGGCGTGGTCACCGCGATCATCGGCATCTTCGTCACCGGGATGCGCGATCGCGACCGCAACGGCATGGCGGCCATCAACCGCAGCTTCTTCATCTCGGCCGCGATCTCGGCCGTGCTGGTGGCGGCGGCCGCGTTCTGGTACCTGCCCGACAGCTTCGCGGGCCTGAGCGGCTCCAGCGTGCAGTCCACCGCCGACCCGCGGCTCATCGCCATCGGCGCGGTGCTCATCGGCCTGGTCCTGGCCAGCGCCATCCAGTTGCTGACCGGCTACTTCACCGAGACGAACCGGCGCCCCGTACGCGAGATCGGCGAGAGCTCGGCCACCGGCCCTGCCACGGTCATCCTGGCCGGCATCAGCGTCGGCCTGGAGTCGGCCGTCTACTCGGCGCTGATCATCGGCGGTGCGGTCTACGGCGCGTTCCTGCTGGGCTTCGGCAACGTGACGGTCGCCCTGTTCGCGGTGGCGCTGGCCGGCACCGGCCTGCTGACCACGGTCGGCGTGATCGTGTCCATGGACACCTTCGGCCCGGTCTCCGACAACGCCCAGGGCATCGCCGAGATGTCCGGTGACGTCGAGGGTGAGGGCGCCCGCGTGCTCACCAGCCTCGACGCGGTCGGCAACACCACCAAGGCCATCACCAAGGGCATCGCGATCGCCACGGCCGTGCTGGCGGCGACCGCGTTGTTCGGCGCCTTCCGCACCGCGGTGGAGACCGAGCTGGCCGCGGCCAGTCAGGCGGTCAAGGACACACTGGGCACCTTCGCCAACTTCAGTCTCAGCATCGATCAGCCCAACGTCCTCGTCGGCCTGATCATCGGCGCGGCGGTCGTGTTCCTCTTCTCCGGCCTGGCGATCAGCGCGGTCAGCCGGGCCGCGATGCGCGTCGTCTTCGAGGTACGCGACCAGTTCCGCAACAACCCCGGCATCATGGACGGCACGCAGAAGCCCGAGTACGGCCGGGTCGTGGACATCTGCACCCGCGACTCGCTCCGTGAGCTGGCCACGCCCGGCCTGCTGGCGGTCATGACCCCGATCGCGGTCGGCTTCGCCCTCGGCTACGCCCCGCTGGGCGCGTTCCTGGCCGGAGCCATCGCCTGCGGCACCCTGATGGCCGTCTTCCTGTCGAACTCGGGCGGCGCCTGGGACAACGCCAAGAAGCTGGTCGAGGACGGCCACCACGGCGGCAAGGGCTCCGAGGCGCACGCCGCGACGGTCATCGGCGACACGGTGGGCGACCCGTTCAAGGACACCGCGGGACCGGCGATCAACCCGCTCATCAAGGTGATGAACCTGGTGGCGCTGCTCGTCGCCCCCGCGGTGGTCCTGTACGCGGGCAACCCGGCGGTGCGCATCGGCATCACGGTGGTGGCCGTCGCCGTGGTCGTCGCCGCCATCGTCGTGTCCAAGCGCCGGTCGGTGACCAGTGAGCCGGCCAGCAACAACAACCGGGAACACGAGCCGGTCGCGTCGTAGCGGCCATCATCCAACAGACGCCCGCTCCCGGCGACGGGGGCGGGCGTTTCCCGTGAGGGTGCCGGGACCCGCCGCCGATGGGAAACTGGGCACGTGGAAGACGACAAGCAACCCAGCGGCGGCAAGACCCTGGGCCTGATCCTGCTGGCCATGCTCGTCATCCTGGCCGTTCTCGTCGGGCTGGCCGTCTGGGCCACGAGGTCGGGGTGATCGAGTGCGTACCTTGATCGTGCTGCGGCACGCGAAAGCGGCCCAGGTGCCGGGTCTGGCGGACCGGGAGCGGCCGTTGACCGGGCGGGGTGAGCGCGACGCCGCGCGGGCGGGTGAGGAGATCAGAGCGGCCGGGCTCGGCCCTGACGTGGTCCTCTGCTCGCCGGCGCTCAGGACCAGGCGCACGGCCGAACTCGCCTTCCCCGAGGCGGAGATCAGCTACGAGGGCGACATCTACGAGGCCTATCCGGACGAGCTGCTGGAGCTGCTCCGGCGGTCCGACCCGGGGCTCGGCACCGTGGTGCTGTGCGGACACAATCCGGGTGTGCACGAGCTGGCCGTGAGCCTGGCCGACGGCGACTACGTGTTCCGGCCGGGGGCGTTCGCGGTGATCCAGGTGGAGTCCGCGTGGGCCGACCTCTGGCCGGGCGAGGGCCGCCTGCTCACCCACTGGGACCCCAAAGAGCCCTGAACGACCCCCAAAGCCCGCAAAGAGCCCTGAACGACCCCAAAGGCTCTAAAGAGGGCTGGGCGGGCTCAGCCCGCTGTCAGGACGCCGTCTTCGGCGTCGGCCGCCTCCACCTCGTCCCGCGAGATGCCCAGCAGGTAGAGGATCGAGTCGAGGTACGGCGTGTTGACCGCCGTGTCGGCGGCCTGCCGCACGACGGGCTTGGCGTTGAACGCGATCCCCAGCCCGGCCGCGGCGATCATGTCCAGGTCGTTGGCCCCGTCGCCGATGGCCACCGTCTGGGAGATGGGCAGCCGCGCCTCGCGCGCGAAGCGCTCCAGCGCCCGTGCCTTGCCCGGGCGGTCGACGATCTCGCCGACGACCCGGCCGGTCAGCCGTCCGTCGATGACCTCGAGGACGTTGGCCGCCGAATAGTCGATGCCGAGCTCGTCCACCAGGCCGTCGGTGATCTGGGTGAACCCGCCGCTGACGATGGCGAAGCGGAAGTCGAGCCGCTTGAGCGTGCGTACGAGTGTCCGGGCGCCGGGCGTGAGCACGACCTGGCCGCGTACGCGCTCGAACACCTCGGCGGGCAGCCCTTCGAGCAGCGCGACCCGCTTGCGCAGCGACTCGGCGAAGTCGAGCTCGCCGCGCATGGCCTCCTCCGTGATCCCGGCGACCTCGTCCAGGCAGCCCGCGTGAGCCGCCAGCAGCTCGATGACCTCGCCCTGGATGAGCGTCGAGTCGACGTCCATGACGATGAGTCGCTTGGCCCGCCTGGACAGGCCGGTGCGCTGCACGGCCACGTCGACCTCCTGCGCGGCGGCCTCGGCGGCCAGCTCCACGCGCAGAGCGGCGGGGTCGGCGCCGGAGACCGACATCTCGATGCAGGTGACGGGCCACTGGGCGAGGCGTTCGATGCGGTCGATGTTCGCGCCGGCGGCGGCGATGCGACCGGCGATGCCGGCGATGGCGGCCGGCTGCAGCGTCGCGCCCAGCACGCTGACGGACAGGCGGCCGCGGCGGCGCTGCTCCTTGGTCTGGGAACCGGTGGAGAGCTCCACCTCCATGCCGAGGTCCTCGGCCACCCGCTCGACGGCGGTCCACATGGCGCCGAGGGTGGTGCCGGTGCCGGTCGAGGGGCCGCCCGCGTAGGCGACGAGCACGCCGAGCGTGAGCCGGCCGCGGATGACGACCTGTTCGATGTCCGCCACCGTCACCGGAAAGCTGGACAAAACGGAGAAAAGGCGCGAAGTGACCCCCGGTCGGTCGGGGCCGTTCAGGGTGATCAGGAGGGTGCGCGGGTCCACATCCAGCCACGGTACTGCGCCCGGCCGGATGCTCGCGCAGCAGGTACGGCATTAGGAGCCGGGCGCAGCCTGTGATCGCGAAGATTCAGCCGGTCAGGATCAGGTGCGTGTCGCCGAACTCGTGCCACAGATATCCCTTGCTCAGCGCCGCCTCGTACGCCCGCGCCAGCGCCGCCTCGCCCGCGAACGCGGCCAGCATCTGCAGGTGGCTGGAGCGCGGCTCGTGCAGCCCGGTGATCAGCCCCGTCACGGCCCGCGGCCCGTGCTCCGGGGTGACGACGCGCGTGGTCCAGCCCGCCGCGGCGGACACCCGGCCGTCCGCGCCTGCGGCCGTCTCCAGAGCCCGTACGACGGTCGTCCCCGCCGCCACCACCCGGTTGCCGCTCTCCCGCGCCAGGTTGACCAGCCGCGCCGTGTGGCCGGGCACCTCGTACCGCTCGGCGTAAGGCGGCTCGTCCTTCTCCGGCGAGGCCACGCCCGTGTGCAGCGTGATGGGCGCGATCCCGACGCCGCGCGCCACCAGCGCGGTCACCAGATCGGCGGTGAACGGCCGCCCAGCGCTCGGCATCTCCGCGCTCCCCGGCACGGTCGCGAACACGGTCTGGTACGCCTCGATCGGCCACTCCCCGGCCACGTACGAGTACCGGATCGGCACCCCGTGCGCCCGCAGGTACGCCTCCACGTCAAGGTCCAGCGAAGCCCGCCACAGCCGCGGCGTCTCCCGTCCGAGCAGCCGCAGCGTGGCCCGTCCCGGCATCGGCAGCCACTCGCCAGGCTCGCCACCGCCGTACGGCTCGGACGACTTCGAGGTACGGCGGCGCAGCTCGACCAGCCACGTCCCGTCCTCCCTGGCGGTGGAGAAGTGCACCGCCAGCCGATCCAGCCGGACGGCCGCGGGCAGCGTCGCCGAGTTGTTCACCACGACGAGGTCCCCGGGACCGAGCAGCTCCGGCAGGTCCCGGAAGCGGTGGTGGGTGGGGCCGAGGTCGCTGTGCGAGTCCCGCGAGTCCCGCGAGTCCCGCGAGTCCCGCGAGTCCCGCGAGTCCCGCGAGTCCCGCGAGTCCCGCGAGTCCCGTGAGTCCCGCGAGTCCCGCGAGACCGGCGAGACAAGCGAGACCATGAGGCGTACCTCGTCTCTGGCCAGCCCCCTCGCCTCGGGCGGTTCGTGGGCCGCCAGATCGGCCGGCAGGGCGAAGTCAGGAACCAGGCTCATTGCAGGCTCACCCTTCCGCCGGCCGGCCGGGCCTTGACGAGGTCGTGCAGCGCCGCGGCGACCTTGGCAGGGTCGGCGGCGGCCGCCGCCTCCTCCGCGCCCACGGCGTCGGCCAGCATGCGCGTGTTCATCTCGCCGGGGTCCGCCCACCAGACCCGGAGGCCGGGCTCCTCGGCGGCCAGCACGTTCGACAGCTGTTCAAGCGCCGCCTTGGTGGCCCCGTAGCCGCCCCAGCCCTCGTACGCGCCCGTGGCGGCGTCCGAGGTGATGTTCACGACGGCTCCGCCGGACGCCCGCAATGCCGGCAACGTGGCCTGGATGAGGGCCAGCGGCGCGGTCACGTTCGTCTCCAGCAGCGCGCGGAACGCCTCCAGCGGGTAGTCCGCCAGCGGCGGCAGCGGGGTCGCGCCGAGGTCACTGGCGTTGTTGACCAGCAGGTTCAGCTCAGGCGCCGCCCGTGCCAGCCGCTCCACGTGGGCCGGGTCCGACACGTCGCCTGGGATCGCCAGGGCGCCCAGCTCGGCGGCGGCCCGATCCAGGGCGTCGGCGCCGCGCGCGGTGAGTACGAGGTTCCAGCCCGCCCCCGCCAGGGACCTCGCCAGGGCGAGTCCGAGTCCGCGGGATGCGCCGGTGATGAGTGCGGTGTTCGTCATGTCACCGACGGTAGGAAGACGGCGCGGATCGCACATCGGGCCGAGGACCCGTGGGGGAATGGGCACATCGTCCTAGGACCATAGAGTGGGTGCCGTGACCACCGACCGAGACGAGATCCTGCAGGCGGTGAGCTCGGCGGTGCTCGCGGTCACCAGGCACCTGTCGGTCCGCGAGGTGCTGCAGGTCATCGTACGGTCCGCGCAGCGCCTGCTCGACGCCCGCTACGCCGCCCTCGGCGTGCCCGACGACGACGGGTCGTTCGCCGAGTTCGTCGCGGAGGGCATCACCGGCAAGCAGTGGGACGCCATCGGGCCGCTGCCCAGGCAGCACGGCATGCTGGGTGCGATGCTCCGCGAAGCGGCCCCCGCGCGGCTGCCCGATCTGCGCGCGGACCCGCGATTCGAGTACTGGCCCAAGGCCCACCCGGTCATGAAGGACTTCCTCGGCGTCCCGATCCGCGACGGCGAGCAGGTGCTCGGCATCATCTTCCTGGCCAACAAGCGCACACCCGGCGGGTTCACCCAGGAGGACCAGGACCTGCTCACGCTGTTCGCCGCGCACGCCGCGATCGCGCTGACCAACGCCAGGCTCTACGAGCGCGGCCGCGAGCTGGCCATGCTGGAGGAGCGCAACCGGATGGCCCGTGAGCTGCACGACGCCGTCACGCAGAAGCTGTTCTCGCTCAGGCTCACCGCCCAGGCCGCGGGCGCCCTGCTGGAGAAGGCCCCCGACCAGGCCGCCGTCGAGCTCGAACGCGTCCACCGGCTCGCCGGTGAGGCCCTCGCCGAGCTGCGCGCCGTGATCGTCGAGCTGCGACCGGCCGAGCTGGACCGGCACGGCCTGGCCGAGACGCTGCGCAAGCACGTACGCATGCTCGACCGGCTCCACCCGTCCGAGATCACGTTCGAGTGCGCGGAGTTGCCGCCGCTCGACTCGGCGGTCGAGGTGGCCGTGCTGCGCGTGGCCCAGGAGGCGCTGCACAACGCCCTCAGGCACTCCGGGGCCGCTCGCGTCTCCGTACACCTGAGCTTCGAGGATGGCAGGCTGGCGCTGACCGTCGTCGACGACGGTCGCGGTTTCGACCCGGCCGAGTCACGCGGCCTGGGCCTGGTGTCGATGCGCGACCGGGCCGAGTCCGTCGGCGGGATCATGGCGGTCGGCTCGGCCCGCGGTGAGGGGACGACCGTACACGTGGAGGTGGGGGTTTGATCCGGGTGCTGATCGCTGACGATCATCCGGTGGTGCGGCAGGGGCTGCGTACGTTCCTCGACCTGCAGGACGACATCACCGTCGTCGGCGAGGCGGGCGACGGGGAGCGGGCCGTCGAGCTGGTCGGCGACCTCGCTCCCGACGTGCTGCTGCTGGACCTGAAGATGCCGGTGCTCGACGGCCTCGGCGCGCTGGAGCGGTTGACCGGCTCCGCGACCAGGGTGGTCGTGCTGACGTCGGTGAGCGACCGCTCGGACGTGGGCCCGGCCATGCGGGCCGGCGCCGCCGGCTTCCTCTACAAGGACGTCGACCCGCCCGCGCTGGTCCAGGCCGTGCGCGCGGTCCACGGCGGTCAGGTGCTCCTGGCCCCCGAGGCGGCCGAGGCGGTGCTGGCCTCGGTGGGCGGCGTGCCCGCGCCGGTGCCGCTGACCGAACGGGAGCGCGAGGTGCTCGGGCTCATCGCGGCCGGCCGGTCCAACAGGGAGATCGCGCGGAGCCTGGCCGTCGCGGAGAAGACAGTCAAGACCCACGTCTCCAACGTGCTGATGAAGCTGGGCGTACAGGACCGCACCCAGGCGGCGCTCTACGCCGTACGTCATGGGTTGGGTTAGGAATTTCTGATCGGCTCGAATATGGCGTGGTGGGCGGCCACGAGGGCGCGGCGTACGGCGCGGTCCAGGTCACGCAGGGCGGCGCCGCGTACCGCGACCTGGCCGGAGGTGAGCCCGCGCTCGTCGGCCACGCGCAGCACGGTGGCGAGGCGCGTGGCGAGCGTGGAGACCCGGTGCGCTCTCGCGGGGTAGCCGGGCGCCAGCTCTCCGCCCCGCTCCAGCCGCTCGGGGCGCTCCTGCGCGGGGCCGTCGACGGAGTCGAGCGTCTCGGTGGCCGCGCGCATGGCGTCCGACAACTCGCGGTCGGCCTCGGCCAGCGACGGCAGGTCATGGCGAATGGGCCCGGACTCATGCACGTCCAGACGTATCCCGACATAGGACGACCCGCGCCGATCCACCGTGGGCACCAGCCCCAGGTTGTGGTCGTCGAGCACCGCGATGGCGGCCTGCCCCACGTCGACCGCCGCCGCGTTGAACGACGCCGGCCCCGACAACCCCAGCGGGTCGCCGGGCGCGGGCAGGGCCAGCCGGAACTCGCGCAGTCCGCCGCCGCGCAGGTTTGCGAGGTATTTACGCAGCGGGACCTCGCCCGCGACCGCGGGACCTCCGGCGGCTTCCACGTGGTCAGCCGCCTCGTCGAGGCCGACGTGACCGGCGAGCCACGCGTTGCCCCAGGCGACCAGGGACGGGCAGACAGGCGATTCAGGGCGCACCGGTCCACGATAAGCGCTCGCCCTGCAATAGGTTTGTCCCGAGGGTGACTCCTAAGGAGGGATCGGGGATGGGTGGTCAGGTGCTGCGGCTCCAGGACGTCGCCGTCAGGCGCGACGGAGCGGCCCTGCTGCGCGGCATCGACTGGACGGTCAACGCGGACGAGAGATGGGTCGTCGTCGGTCCCAATGGCGCGGGTAAGACCACGTTGCTGCAGGTCGCGGCGACGTTGCTCTATCCGAGCGAGGGGCTGGTCGAGGTGCTCGGGGAGCGGCTCGGCCAGGCGGACGTGTTCGACCTGCGGCCGCGCATCGGTCTGGCGAGCGCCGCGCTGGCCGAGCGGATACCGCCCGAGGAGAAGGTCATCGACCTCGTGCTGACGGCCGCGTACGCGATCATGGGCCGCTGGACGGAGGAGTACGACTCCAACGACGTGACCAGGGCCGTCGAGTTGATCGACATGATGGGGGCGGCCCATCTGATCAGGCGGCGGTTCGGCACGCTGTCGGAGGGCGAGCGCAAACGGGTGCAGATCGCCCGTGCGCTCATGCCGGACCCCGAGATGCTCCTGCTGGACGAGCCGGCGGCCGGGCTCGACCTGGGCGGCAGGGAGGACCTGGTGCGCCGCCTGACGGTGCTGGCCGGCGACTACCGCTCGCCGACGCTGGTGCTGGTGACGCACCACGTGGAGGAGGTGCCGAGCGCGTTCACGCACGGGCTGCTGCTGCGACACGGCTCCGTGGTGGCCCAGGGGCCGCTGGAGCACGTCATGACCGCGGACAACCTCTCGCAGACGTTCGGGGTGCCGCTGTCGTTGGACCGCAGCGCCGAGGGCCGCTGGTACGCCCGCGCACACTAGATCACGATTTATGCGGAAAAAGCAGCTGTACGACTGAGAACACGGAAACGAAATATCATCTACGGAGTCGGTCCCCTCGGCTTCGGAGCGTCGCCATGTCCACCCAGCAGCTCATCGTCGCGATTATCGTGGTCGGAGCGGTGGGCTTCGGGGTGGCCCGGACGATCCGCATCATTCCGCAGGCCACGGCCGCCATCATCGAGCGCCTGGGCCGCTACCACCGGACGCTGACGCCGGGGCTCAACCTGGTGGTGCCGTTCATCGACCGCGTCAAGGACATGATCGACCTGCGCGAACAGGTCGTGTCGTTCCCGCCGCAGCCGGTGATCACCTCCGACAACCTGGTGGTGTCCATCGACACGGTCATCTACTTCCAGGTCACCAATCCGAAGGCGGCCACGTACGAGATCGCCAACTTCCTCGTCGGCGTCGAGCAGCTCACGGTCACGACGCTGCGCAACGTCGTCGGCGGCATGGACCTCGAACGCACGCTGACCTCCCGCGAGGACATCAACACCGCGCTGCGCGGCGTGCTCGACGAGGCGACCGGCAAGTGGGGCATCCGGGTCAACCGGGTCGAGCTGAAGGCCATCGACCCGCCGGTCTCCATCCAGGACTCGATGGAGAAGCAGATGCGCGCCGACCGCGACAAGCGCGCCGCCGTGCTGACCGCGGAAGGCCAGCGGCAGGCGGCGATCCTGGCCGCGGAGGGCGAGAAGCAGGCGTCGGTGCTGCGGGCGCGCGGCGAGGCGGAGGCGGCCGTGCTGCGCGCCCAGGCGGACGCCGAGGCGCAGGCCATGCGCGCCAAGGGGCAGGCGGACGCGATCGGCATGGTCTTCAAGGCCATCCACGAGGGCAAGCCGGATCAGCGGCTGCTCGCCTACCAGTACCTACAGACCCTCCCTGAGATCGCCAAAGGCGACGCCAATAAGATCTGGATCGTCCCATCAGAAATGGGCAAAGTCCTGGAGAATCTGGGCGGCCTGTTCACACCCCCCAAGAGCCCGGACTCCTGAAGCCGGTCTAGGAGGGGTTAGTGACGGGGTGGGAACTGGTCGCGGTCTGCGCGGCCGGTGTGGTGGCGGGCGCCATCAACGCGGTGGTCGGGTCGGGCTCGCTGATCACGTTTCCGACGCTGGTGGCGATCGGCGTCGACCCCGTCACGGCGAACGTCTCCAACACCATCGGCCTCGTGCCCGGCTCCCTCACCGGCGCGTACGGCTACCGCGTCGAACTCGAAGGACAACGCGAGCGGGTGCTGCGGCTGGGCCTGGCCTCCGGCGTGGGGGCGCTCATCGGCGGGATCCTGCTGCTGTTCCTCGACCCGGACATCTTCGAGGTCGTGGTCGTCGCGCTGATCGCGGTGGCCTGCGTGCTGGTCGTGGTGCAACCCTGGCTCAACCGATGGCTGGCCGAGCGCAGGGAACACGCCCACCCGCACGGCGGCCCGGCGTTGTGGCTGGGCGTACTGGGCGCGGGGATCTACGGCGGGTATTTCGGCGCCGCCCAGGGCGTGCTGCTGATCGGCCTGCTCGGCAGCTTCCTCGACGAGCACCTCCAGCGCGTGAACGCCGCCAAGAACGTCCTCGCGCTCGTGGTCAACGCCGTGGCCGCCCTGTTGTTCGTCTTCGTCGCGGACGTGGACTGGCAGGCCGTGTGCGGGGTGGCGCTGGGCGCGATGGCCGGCGGGTTCGCCGGGGCCCGGGTGGGGCGCCGCATTCCCCCGCCCGTGCTGCGGGGGGTCATCGTCTGCGTGGGGATCGCCGCCATTATCGTACTGGTGTACGGATAGTTGCCAGTGGGTATACCCATGGCATGAAAGGTGACCGGGTGGAGATCGTCATCGACGCGGGGGGAACACCGCGCACTTACGAGATCAGGGCCACCCGCGCCGGGCGGCGGGTCGAGGTGACCACGCGGCGGGGGCTCGTCGAGGTGAGCGAGGTCACCCGCAGCGGCAGCCCCGTACGCACCGCCAGATTCATGTCCAGCCGCATCCTGGCCCTGGTGGAACACCCCGCCGACGAGGTCACCTGAAGTCCGCCGCGTGGTTCAGCCGAAGCCCGCCCCGTGGTTCACCTGAAGTCCGCGGCGTGGTCGCGTACCCACTCGCGGAAGGTCAGCGCGGGGCGGCCGAGCAACCGCCGCACGGTGTCGGTGGCCTGCTCGGGACGGGTGACGAAGCCCGCCCAGGCCCTGAGCGCGGACTCCACGACGGCAGGATCACCCCAGGTCGCCATGAGCTCCTCGCGGGCCTCCTCCGGCGGCTGCTCCTCCCAGCGCGCCGCACGCCCTACCACCTCGCCGATCACCCGCACCTGCTCGGCCGAGGTCAGCTGCTCGGGGCCGCTGAGCACGTAAGTGGCCCCGTTGTGCCCCGCCGAGGTCAGCACGTGCACGGCCACCGCCGCGACGTCCTTCTCGTGGATCAACGGCCTCGACGCCTGCCCGTACGGCTCGCGCACGACCCCCTGCCTGATCCGCTCGGCCCACCCCAGCGTGTTGGCCGAGAATCCGCCGGGCCGCAGGAACGTCCAGCCGAGCCCCGAGTGCCGGATCAGCCGCTCGACCTCGTAGTAGTGCGTCGGGGAGCCGTCGGGAACGTTCGCCGACAGGTACACCACACGCCGGGCGTGCTCGGCGATGGTCGTGACGACCTCGGCGGCGTTGCCCAGGGTGAAGCCCGGCCACAGCAGGAAGACGCTTTCCACGTCCTTCAGCGCCGGCTCAAGGGTCTCGGGCACGGTCAGGTCGCCCTGTACCGTCTCCACGGGGAAGCCGGCCTTGGGGTTCCTGACGAACGCGCGTACGTCCAGCCCGGCCTCCGCGAGCTGCGAGATCACGTGCCTGCCCACATTTCCGGTCGCCCCGGTCACAAGGATTTTGCCCATGTCCGGACGGTAGGACCTCAACCGGACTTCAGGTCAACCCGGGGCGTACCTGGAGCGTGCCGTCCCGCCGGAGTCGCGTCTCGAACACCGGCGCGGGGGCGGTCGCGGGCCCGTGCCGTACCGAGCCGTCGGACAGCCTGAACGCGCTGCCGTGCCACGGGCAGACCACGCAGGACTCGCCGTCCTCCGTGACGAGCTTGCCCTGGTGCAGCGGGCCCGCCAGGTGCGGGCAGCGGTCCGCGAGCACCGTCACGGCCTCGCCCTTGCGCAGGACGAAGAGCTGGATGTAGCCGAGCCGCCGGGACACGGGACGGCCCTCCGGCAGGTCCCTGAGCAGGCACAGGTCGTGCCAGCCCAGCGGCACCAGGTGCTTGATCTGCGGCGCGTGGTTGGCTCCCGCGGCCTGCCGGTAGGCCAGGTGGCCGCCCAGATAGGCGCCGAGACCGCCGACGGCGAGCCCGGCGAACGACAGCATCCGGCCGGGACGCTCGTGCCCGCCCACGCGGGCCAGCAGGGAGGCGGAGAACAGGCCGAGTGCGGTCATGTTGGCCAGCATGTGCACGAACCCCACCCGCTGCTGCTCACGGTGCAGCGAGGACCAGTCGGTCAGTCCGGCGGCGGCCGTGGGCAGCGCGTTGGCGATGCCCGTGGCCAGCAGCAGACGGGCGGCCCGCGGGTCGGCGCGGGCCACGTCCAGCACGGCCGTCGAGAGCCAGCAGCCCAGGCTGACCGTGGCCAGCGGCGGGTGCAGCGGCTCTCCCATGGGGACGCCGTGCAGCACGTCGCGCAGCAGGCCCCGGCCGACGCGCCGGCGTACGGTCTTGGCCAGCGCTCGCACCGGGCGGTCCATGGCCTTCGACTTCTCCAGCCGATCGGCGAGGGCGACCGGACCGGCGAAAGCCCGCAATTGCCGACGCTTTGCGCGTACTGTCTCCTTCACGTCGAGTCCCCTACCCCGGGCATGTGGGGATCACTCGGACAGGTGTCCCCTGGCCACCGAGAGTTCTACCAGCTCCCGGGCGTACGCGCCGAGCGACGGCGAGCCCTCCTCGATGATCCGTATCTTCTCCCTGACCTGCCCGGCCCGCACCTTGAACAGCGGCCACGTGCCCCCCTCG
Source organism: Nonomuraea cypriaca (assembly GCF_015645445.1). GTDB lineage: Bacteria > Actinomycetota > Actinomycetes > Streptosporangiales > Streptosporangiaceae > Nonomuraea > Nonomuraea cypriaca. The sequence goes on from NZ_JADOGI010000140.1 coordinate 19,710, forward strand.
GTGTGGTGGTTGGCCAGGATCGGGGCGAAGCGGTCGAGCGCCTTGGCGAACTTCGCCTCCGGCGTCTCCATGGCCTCGAACTCGTCCCAGAGTTGCCGCAGCCGCCCGGCCTGGTCGTCGGGGAGCAGCCCGAAAATACGCTCGGCGGCGGCCGTCTCGGCCTCGGCCTGGGCGGCCACCTCCACCGGGTCGTAGATGAAGGTGTCACCGGCGTCGATCTCCACCAGGTCGTGCACCAGCAACATGGCCACCACCCGCTGGAGGTCGGTTTCCGGTGGGGCGTGCTCCCCGAGGACCATCGCCAGCGTGCCCACGTACCAGGAGTGCTCTGCGGTGTTCTCCCGCCGTGAGCCGTCGATGAGATGGTTGCGGCGGATGATCCGCTTCAACTTGTCGATCTCGATGGCGAAGGCGATCTGGGCGTTCAGGCGGTCCTCTTCTGGCGCGATAGTCACGCGCGACACCCTAATGTGCGATGATCACCCCGGTTGGTGAAATCGTGACCGGATCTCCGGTGAACACTGCGTTACCACTTGGAACGTCGATGGTGGTTTCGGCGGTCAGGGCCTCCGCGCCGGCCCCCGCGTGCCCGGCTGACCACGCTCATCTTGTCCCGGACCGGGCGCATGGGGAAGCCCCGGAGCCCCCGCGGTCTCCGGGGCTTGCGCCCTAGGGAATGACCCGGTTCCCTAGGTCTTCACGCCGCCCGCGGCAGCACCACTTCGGTACGCAGATCAGGCGGCTCCTCGAGGTCGGGTCTCAGGGAGACCCAGGCGTGCCGGCCGTACAGGCGATCGAGGCCGGGCGAGGTGACGCCGGGGGTCTCGTCGCGCCGGACGATCTCGACGATCAGGAGGTGCGCCCGCCTGCGGTGCCGGTAGACGTTCGCGCTCCTGGCCCAGCAGGCGGCCGCGATCTCCTCGGCGTACGCCTCGAACTCCTCCGCGCTGATGCCCGCCCTCGTCATGATCAGCGCCTTCTCACCCGTCGTGGAGGGCGTGATCCAGAGCACCAGCGGGATCCGCCCGGCCCTGGTGTGCATGGTGGTCTCCAGGCAGATCCGCTGCAGCCGGTGCCTGGTCACCACGCACCAGAAGTGGGCGACCACCCAGTTGCGTCCTGACCTGGTCGCGGCCGGTACCGAGATCGCGCTCGTCAGCAGGATGAACGGCACCCACCGTCCTTCCCGGGTGGCGCCGAGCAGGGCCAGCGCGAACACCGCCAGCCCGGCGACCACCAGCAGTTCGGTACGGATCCGCCACAGCCTGACCAGCGCACCGCCGCCGCCCGCGGCGGGGAGGTCCTCGTTGGCCGGGTAGATCTGGTTGCGTGGATTCCTCGGCACGTCAGGACACCTCCTCTGGGACCCTGTGGGGGTGACGGAGCTGGTCGAAGCGCGGGTCGCGGTAGGCGCGGGCGCAGAATCCCGTCCTGCTCACGGTCCAGCCCATGCGGTGTGCGAATTCGTCGGGCTCCATGCAGACTTCGCGGTCGGCCCATACGATGAGTTCCCGGATCCGGGACTTGATTCGGCTGAGTCCCTTGGTACCTTGTGAGTACATAGAAGACCCCTTTCGCGGCATTACTAGAGGTGGCTTCTTCACCGGTCCGATGGCTGATGACCGGTCCCGTCGCAGGGTGGCAGCCCATTTGCGGCGAGGCGGTGGTCAGCCTCGGCCCGGCTTTTCCGTGCTCGGCTGAGCGAGCTTTTCCCGGGTTTCTTCAGGGGATTGTGAGATCCTTCCGGCAATCGGCCTCCCAGGGGCAGACATTCGTTTCCGGGACGGCGCCGTTGCCGGTGAGGCGGCCCTTGGACGGGCGCGCGATCATGGACGGAAGGCCCGATGCGTACGGCCGTGTGGTCATCTCCGGCCTCCTCACGCTCGAGAACCTCCTCCTCGATCCGATCGTCCCCCCGGGCTGTCCTTGCTGCAAGAGATTCAGCAAGGAAGATTTGAATTTCTTCGCATGTTGCTCTTTGCTTGCCCTGCAACTTGCACGAGAAGTGTCCGAGCCTGCCGGGGTGAGGGAGCAACCGGGACATACAGCGCCCGATCGGGGGGTCTTCGCGGAACTTGTCTTGCTCCTAGGCTCTCTCCGTGAAAGCCTTCTGGCAAGCCTGTGTGGCACTACGCGTGCAATTTGCAGGGTAAGATTGAGCGAACGGCCCCGGAAGCCGGGCCCCAAACGAACCCCTCCGGCTACACCTTCATTCCCGACAAGGAGAGTGGACGGTGCCACTCCAGCAGGGCAGTCCGACAGTTCGCAGGCTCCGGCTCGGCCAGGAGTTGCGCATGCTCCGGGAGCGGCGAAAGCTCACCGGGACCAAGGCGGCCAGGGAGCTCGGCTGGTCCCCCAGCAAGATCAGCCGCATCGAAGCCGCCAAGACCATGGCGAGCGGCGACGACGTCAAGGCCATGGCGAAGCTCTACCGCGTCGACGGAGAGAAACTTGACGAACTCTTCGGCCTGTTACGGGATGCGGAGCAGCGGGGGTGGTGGGAGGATTACGAAGACTCTCTGCCCGGGGAGTACACAAGATTCCTCGGGCTGGAGGCGGAGGCGGTTTCTCAGCGATCGTGGGAACCACAGATCGTGCCCGGCCTCCTGCAGACCGAGGACTACGCACGGGAAGTCATCCTGGCCTCCCGCGGCATCGCTCGCATCACGCACAGCGGTGTCCGGAGCCGTGTCGAGGCGCGTCTCGACCGGCAGCGGCGCGTCCTGCAGCGATCTGATCCCTGTCGGCTCACGGTCGTGCTGGACGAGTCCACGCTGATCCGCCGTTTCGGCGAGCCCTCGGTGATGCGCGAGCAGATGGAGCATCTCCTCGAGATCTCCCTGCTGCCGCACGTCGGGCTTCATGTCCTTACCCTGGACTCGCTCCATCCGGTCAACACCGGTACATTCATACACCTGCAGTTCGCGGCGTTCGACGATGTCGTTTATCTTGAGCAGTTGTATACTGCCAACTTCGTCGAAGACCTCGAACGCGTGGCCGGATACGAAATCGCTTTCGATCACATCAGATCGGAGGCGCTCGATGAGGACGAATCCCGTGTGCTCATACAACGCAAGGCCATGCTGTGGCGAGGGTAGCTGCGACCTATCTCAACAAGGGGCCGGCAATGAGGCTGGGCCCCTTTAGCTATTTGGGGAGATAATGCACAACCACCCTACGAAGGCCGCGTGGCGGAAGAGCACCTTCTGCAATGGCGCAGATGCCTGTGTCGAGGTCGCTCCGCTGGCCGATGGGAATGTCGCGCTGCGTGACAGCAAGGAGCAGGACGGTCCCGTCCTGGTGTTCACTCCGTCGGAGTGGGCGGCTTTCACCTCGGGAGTTCGCGATGGTGAGTTCGACCTGACCAGGCTCGGGGCGAGCGCATGAAAAACGGCCCTGGCAAGTTGGTGGCACAACCTTCAGGGCCGTTCATGGGAGGCGTGGCAGCCTCCGGCGCATCCGGCTCTCTTGCGACTCGAGCTCAGAAGACTTGCACATCATCGCACAGGCGGGACCAAGGTGATCAACCTCCGACACGTTTCTTTTGGACCCGGAAAGCCGTCCGCGACCCGTCGTCGGGGAATGGGTAGCAGGCGTGACGCAGGATTTTGCAGCGGTCCGTCGTTCCAACTGGAAATGCTGAGGCGGGGGCCCCGCCTCTCGGGAAAGCGGCCTTTCCCGAGCGTCCGCCGACAGGACGTGAAACGGCCCGCGCCCCGGGAGGGGACGCGGGCCGTTTCGCGTGCCGGCTAGGAAACTCCGAGGCCCTGGGCGACGCCCTCGCCGAGGTCCTTGTGGATGTTGCTCCAGTACTCGACGACACGCTTCTTCATGTCCGCCGTCACCTCGGGGGCCGAGGCGTGGCCGACGATGTTGCTCACCAGGTGAGCGCGGTCGTCGCCGGACAGCACGTTCTCCCAGAGGGCGCGCGGCTGGACGTAGTCGTCGTCCTCGGCGTGCCTGGTGGCGGCCGAGCGGATGATCTCACCCATGACGTGGTAGCTCTCGCCCTCGTACAGCGCAGGGTCGGCGGCCGGGCCGTTGACCGAGTTGGGGGCGTAGACCGGGTCCTGCTGGTTCGTGAAGGTCATCGGGCCGTCGAAGTTGTAGGAGTTGACGGCGCTGCGCGGCTGGTTGATCGGCAGCTGCAGGTAGTTGGGGCCGATCCGGTAGCGGTGGGTGTCAGGGTAGGAGAACAGGCGGCCCTGCAGCATCTTGTCCGGTGAGGTGTCGATGCCGGGCACGAGGTTCGACGGCTCGAAGCCCGCCTGCTCCACCTCGGCGAAGTAGTTCGCCGGGTTCCTGTTGAGGGTGAACCTGCCGATCGTGATCTCGGGGTAGTCGGCGTGCGGCCACACCTTGGTCAGGTCGAACGGGTTGAACCGGTAGTCGGCCGCCGCCTCGAACGGCATGATCTGCACGTTCACCGTCCACGACGGGTGGTCGCCGCGCCTGATCGCGTCGTGCAGGTCGCGGATGTGGTGGTCGGGGTCGGTGGCCTGGAGAGCGGCGGCCTCGGAGGCCGTGAAGTTCTGGATGCCCTGGTCGGTCTTGAAGTGGTACTTCACCCAGTACTTCTCGCCGGCCGCGTTGTACCAGAGGAACGTGTGCGAGCCGAAGCCGTGCATGTTCCGCCAGCTGGCGGGCGTGCCGCGGTCGGTCATCAGGAAGGTGACCTGGTGGGCCGACTCGGGCGACAGCGTCCAGAAGTCCCACTGCATGTTGTTGTCACGCAGGTGGTTGTCGGCGCGGCGCTTCTGGCTGTGGATGAAGTCCGAGAACTTCTGCGGGTCACGGATGAAGAAGATCGGCGTGTTGTTGCCGACGATGTCGTAGTTGCCCTCTTCGGTGTAGAACTTGATCGCGAACCCGCGCGGGTCGCGGGCGGTGTCGGCGCTGCCCAGCTCGCCGGCGACGGTCGAGAAGCGCAGGAAGAGCGGCGTCTCCTTGCCCTTCTGGAAGAGGCCCGCCTTCGTGAACTGGCTGACGTCCTCCGTGATCCGCAGGACCCCATGGGCGCCGCCGCCCTTGGCGTGCACCACCCGCTCGGGGACGCGCTCCCTGTTGAAGTGGGCCATCTTCTGGATCAGATAGTGATCCTGAAGCAGCAGGGGGCCGTTCGGGCCGACGGAGAGCGAGTGCTCGTCGCTCGGCGCCGGGATGCCGGCGTCGTCGGTGGTGATGGGCCTGTTCGTCATATCGCGATCCTCCGAAATCATCTTTGGCAGCTCGGGCAGACGCCCCAGAACGTGACGTCCGCTTCGTCCACGACAAACCCGGCCGTGTCGGCAGGTTCGAGGCAGGGCGCGACCCCCACCACGCAGTCGACATCGGTCACCGTGCCGCAGTGCCGGCAGACGAGGTGGTGGTGGTTGTCGCCCACCCGCGCCTCGTAGCGTGCCGGGCTGCCCATGGGCTCGATCCTGCGGACGAGCCCGGCTCCGTGCAGCGCGTGCAGCGAGTCGTAGACGGCCTGGAGTGAGACCTGTCCCACGCGATCACGCACGCCGCGGTAGACGTCGTCCACGTCGAGGTGGTCGCCGTCGCGCACGGTCCGCATGATCGCGAGCCGGGCCGCGGTCACCCGCAACCCGGCTCGGCGCAGCAGGTCTTCGTCCCCCATGGATGACACGCTACGACCTAAACTTGAACTATTCAAGTAAAGGAATGACCCAAGTTTAGGTATGGGCGGGTGAACGGCGGCGTACGAGGAAGATCGAGCTCAGCCCGGCCAGCACGGCCAGGGCCGCCATGGCCAGGGACGCACCCATGGAGGCGGACATCGAGGAACGAGCGGGGCCGGCCTGGCTCAGGGTGATGAACAGCGTTCCCACCGTGGAGACGCCGATGACCTGGCCGAGTTGCATCACGGTGAGCAGGGCGCCGCTGGCGTCGGCCGCGTACTCGGCGTCCACCTGCTCGGTCGCCATGTTCGTCACCGCGACCTGCACGCCGAGCCCGCCGCCGACGAGGGCGCTCATGAGCGCGTACGACAGTCCGCCGCCCGCGAACAGCCCGAGCCCCAGATAGGCGGGCGCGGCCACCACGTAGCCGAACGGCACCAGCGGGCGCTGCAGGCCTACCGGCAGGCGCGGCCAGAGCAGCCCGACGAGACCGAACGCCAGCGCGCACGGCACCAGCATCATGCCCGAGGCCAGCGGCGTCAGATGCAACTCGCCCTGCAGGTGCAGGGACGAGGTGAACAGGAACGCGCCCCAGGTCGCCGGACCGAACAGCAGGATCGCCAGCCCGGGGCGCATGCCCGGCGCGCGCAGCACCCGCGCGTCCACCAGTGGGCGGCCGCCACGGGAGGTGACCCACCGCTCGATGCGGACGAACGCCGCGAACGTCACCACGCTCAGTCCCATCGAGATCCAGCCCCACAACGGCCAGCCGAGGTCGCGGCCGAGCACCATGGGCACCACGAGCAGCAGCACGGCCGCCGACAGCGTCACCAGGCCCCACGGGTCGAGGCCCGTACGCCCGGCGCCCTCGTCGGCGGGCAGCGCCCGGAGCCCGGCCACCATCAGCAGCGCGCCGATGGGGACCAGCACCAGGAACACGGTTCGCCAGCCCGTGCCGAAGCCCAGCATGATGCCGCCGAGCGCCTGACCCGCCACGATGCCGCCGCTGATCGTCAACGACCACAGGCCGATCGCCCGGCCTCTGGCCGCGCCCTGATAGTTGCGCTGGATCAAGGTCAGCACCTGCGGCATCATCATCGCCGAGGCGGCGCCCTGGAGCAGGCGCGCGGCCACCAGCCAGCCGGTCGTCGGCGCCAGGCCCGCGGCGAGCGTGGTGACGGTGAACGCGGCCAGCCCGCCGAGGAAGGCGGTGCGGTAGCCGAACAGGTCGCCGACCCGTGCTCCGGTGATCAGCAGGACGGCGTAGACGATGGTGTAACCGGCGACGATCATTTGCAGGCCGGCACTGGATGCGTGCTGGCAAGTGCGGAGGTCGCTGGGTAAGACGGGGCTACAGGTAATACGTCCTGCATGGCATGCTCGATCCCTAAAAGTCAGGATTCGAGCGGAAGTGCGGCATATGAGACTCCCCCGTGCCCTCCCGGCGTTCGTCGCCGTCGTCTCGCTGGCCGCGTGCTCTCCCGCGCCTGAACGCGAGCCGCAGAGCAAGCCGGTGGTGGAGCGGCAGGCGGCCGAGTCGCCGACGGCGAAGCCGACGCCTGAGCGGCGGCCGTACACGATCACCTTCGGTGGGGACGTGCACTTCGAGGGGATGCTGCGGGGGCGGCTGGGCAGCCCGCGCACGGCGCTCGGGCCGATCGCGAGCGTGCTGCGCGAGTCCGACCTGGCGATGGTGAACCTGGAGACGGCGATCACCTCCGCGGGGACGCCGGCGCCGGGGAAGCAGTACACGTTCAGGGCGCCGGCGAGCGCGCTTACGGCGCTCAAGGCGGCCGGGGTCGATGTGGCGTCCATGGCCAACAACCACGGCATGGACTACATGCAGAGCGGGCTGGCGGACTCCCTGGCGGCCATCAAGCGGAGCAAGTTCCCCGTGGTGGGGATCGGGAAGGACGCGGCGCAGGCGTACAAGCCGTATCGGACGACCGTGAACGGGAACCGGGTGTCGGTCATCGGCGCCACGCAGGTGCTCGACGCGGAGTTCGTGCAGGCGTGGACGGCCACCGACGGCAACGGCGGGCTGGCCTCGGCGAAGGACGAGGCGAGCCTGCTGAGCGCGGTACGGCGGGCGCGCAAGAACTCCGACACCGTGATCGTCCACCTGCACTGGGGCACCGAGCTGCAGAAATGCCCGAACGAGGCGCAACTGTCCCTCGCGCCCAAGCTGGTCGAGGCGGGCGCCGACGTGGTGGTCGGCGGGCACGCGCACATCCTGCTCGGCTCCGGGTACCTCGGCGACGCGTACGTGAACTACGGCATGGGGAACTTCGTCTTCTACAACTCCAACCCGGCGACCACCGGCAGGACCGGCGTCCTGACGCTGACGATCAATGGGCGGAAGGTGCTCAAGGACAAGTGGACCCCGGCCACGATCCAGGGCGGTCTGCCGGTCCCGATGACCGGCTCGGCCAGGACGCGGGCGGTGGCCGACTGGAAGGCCCTGCGATCCTGTACGGGACTGGCCGCGCGCCCCTGAGCGCCTGGGATCCGAGAGGAGGCCGCCGATGCGGTGGGTCGAGTCCGGTGACGTACGGCTGGCGGTCTTCGAGGACGGCGACCCGGCAGATCCGACGATCCTGCTGCTGCATGGCTATCCGGACACCCATCGCGTATGGGACGAGGTGGCCGCGCCCCTTCGCGATCGCTTCCACGTCGTGCGGTACGACGTACGCGGGGCCGGGATGTCCACCGCGCCGCGGGACCGGCGTGGCTACGGGTTCGACGAGTTGCTCGGCGATCTCGCCGCCGTGCTCGACTCCGTGGGCAAGGACCGCGTCCACCTCGTCGGGCACGACTGGGGGTCGCTGCAGGGGTGGGAGGCGGTCGGGAGGGCCGGGTCGCGGGATCGGGTGGCCTCGTTCACCAGCCTCGGCGGGCCAGGACTGCGGCAGTTCGCGCGGTTCAGGCGGGACGGGAGGCGGCGCGACGTCGTCGCCCAGGCCGTCAGGACGTGGTACATCGCCGCCTTCCAGGTACCGGTGATTCCCGAGCTGGCCTGGAGAGCCGTCGTGCCCAGGATCCTCGATCGCCGGCTGCGGGTGCGCGAGGGCGTGCCGCCGCGGCCAGGGCATCCGGCGGAGACCCTGGTCACGGACGGGCGCAACGGGCTCTGGCTCTACCGGCGGAACATGTTCACCCGCCTCAGGGATCCCGATCCGCGTGTCGGCGGCGTGCCTGTGCAGGTCATCGAGGGGTCGCGGGACGGATTCGTGACGCCGGCGCTGACGGCCTCGTACGGGCGGTGGGTGGCCAGGCTGTGGCATCGGAGGGTCGAGGCGGGGCACTGGGTTCATCGCAGCCGTCCCGGACTCGTCGCCCGGATGATCGGCGAGTTCGTGGCGCACGTCGAAGGCGGGGCCGCCGTCAGGGAGCTGCGGCGCGCCCAGGTCGGGGAGGGGCGGACGGTGTTCGGAGATCGACTGGTGGTCGTCACGGGAGCGGGGTCCGGCATCGGGCGGATCCACGGGTGCCGGCTGTTCGGGGCCGCCATGGT
>NZ_JADOGI010000141.1 GCF_015645445.1 Nonomuraea cypriaca
ACCCTGCCCGGCACGTCGGTACGGATCGAGGAGCGCACCGGCGACCCCATCAGTCTCGCCTCCTACACCGTGGACAGCGGCGACCACCTCTACGTGCGAAAACAGACGACCGGTCAGTTCACCCGCGACCCCCGCTATTTCGAGTACGCCCTCGACCCCAGGACCGGTCTGGCCCTCGGCACCGACGTCGACTACAGCACCGACTTCTTCGCGACCGTCTCCATCGTCGACCACGCCACCGAGGGCAGGCGCGTGGTCAAGCTCAGCCCCAAGCCGATCTACCCCACCACGCCGCGCTGGTCGCCCGATGGCAAGTACGGCCTGGTCACCCTCTACAAAGGCGCCGACGGCGACAGCGCCGAGTACGGCTACGGCGTCATCGACATAGCCGCGGGGACGGGACGCGTGTTCGAGGTCAAGGAGCAGGGGGCGGGGGAGTGGCGCTTCTTCTGGGGCACCGGCGGCCGGTCGGTCGGCACGTGGGCAGGCGGCCGGATGTGGTTCTACGACATGAACGGCAAGCCGCTGCGCACCCTGCGGGACGCGGGCTCACCCGTGTGGGTCGAGGGTGACGACGTCTCGCCGTCCGGCACCCGTTTCCTGGCCCACTGCACCGCCGCGGGCACCTCGCTGTGCGCCCACTCCATCTCTGCGGACGGTCCGGAGCCCGTCACCGTCCCGGTCACCAGCAGCCGCCTCATCGGGTGGTGGGACGACGAACATCTGGCGGTCTGGCGGGCGAGGGGCGCCGGCGCCGAGGCGGTCGTGATCGGTCTGTCCGGCCAGGTCACCCGGGTGCTGGCGACCGCGCGGAGCAAGGACGAGTTCGACGCGATGGGCTTCCGTTTCGGGCGCACCGCACCGTAGGTCCTTCGCGGCGCGGGCGCCGCCGCCTAGGATCAAGGCGGAAACCCACCACTGAAGGGGGCTGGTGTGGACATCACCGTCGTCGGCGAGGGCGCCGTTCTGGCCGTGCCCGACATCCTGCGGCTGCACGCGGGCGTCGAGGTCCGCCGGGCGTCCGCGGCGGAATCGTTCACCGCCGTCAGGGCCGCGGCCGCCCGTCTCGCCCAGGCGCTGGGCGGGGCCGGGATCGCCGCGGAGGACGTACGCACGGTGGAGCTGTCGCTCGGGCCGGAGTACGAGGCGTACCCGAAGGTGGCCGCCTACCGGGCGGTGCAGGGTGTGGAGGTCGTCGTCAGGGATCTCGCCCAGGCGGACCGGATCATCGACACGGTGGCCGGGGTCGGGGAGGAGGCCAGGCTCAACGGCCTGGCCTTCGAGCTGTCCGACCCCGCCGGGGCGCTGAAGGAGGCCAGGGCATGGGCGTTCAGGGACGCCGCGGCGAAGGCCGCCCAGTACGCCGAGCTGGCCGGCCGCCCGCTCGGCCGGGTGGTCTCGGTGAGCGAGGACGTCAGGGGCGGCCCCCAGCCGATGCGGACGACCCTGGCCGCGGCGGCGGAGACCAACGCCTCGATCAGCCCGGGCCGCCAGACCCTCACCGTCACCGTCCAGGTCGGCTACGACTTCGCCTAGCGCCGTCGTGCACCGGCTGGTGCTGAACCACTCCACCAGGAGCGAAGCCTCCTGCCGGGTCGCCCAGAAGACCGGCTTCGCCCTGGAGGGGACTCTGCGCAGCGCGCACCCGCACCCCGACGGCCGGCACGACGTGCACGTGCACGCCCGGATCAGCCCCGCGCCCTGACACCCGCCAGGGCGCCGCGGGCCGCCGGTCAGGGCAGGGCCAGCATGCGGTCCAGCGCGACCTTGGCCCAGTGGGTGGTGTCCTCGTCGACCGTGATCTGGTTGACGACCTCCCCGATGACCAGGGACTCCAGCGCCCACACCAGGTGTGGCAGGTCGATCCTGTTCATCGTCGAGCAGTAGCAGACCGTCCGGTCCAGGAACGAGATCTCCTTGTCTGGGAAGGTCTGGGCCAGGCGCTTGACCAGGTTGAGCTCGGTGCCGACCGCCCAGCTGGAGCCCGCGGGAGCCGATTCGAGCGTCTTGATGATGTGCTCGGTCGAGCCCACGTGGTCGGCCTTGAGCACCACCTCGTGGCGGCATTCCGGGTGCACGAGGACGTTCACGCCGGGAACGCGGGAACGTACGTCGTCCACGGACTCCGCCGTGAAGCGGCCGTGGACCGAGCAGTGGCCGCGCCAAAGGATCATCCTGGCCCGCTCCAGCTCCTCCGGCGTGAGACCCCCGTTGGGCCGGTGCGGGTTCCAGACGACGCAGTCGTCCAGCGACATGCCCATCTCCAGCACCGCCGTGTTGCGGCCCAGATGCTGGTCGGGCAGGAACAGGACCTTCCCGCCCCGCTCGAACGCCCAGTCCAGAGCCCGGCGGGCGTTGGAGGAGGTGCAGACCGCGCCGCCGTTCCTGCCGCAGAACGCCTTGATGTCGGCGCTGGAGTTCATGTACGTGACCGGGATCACCTGCTCGGCCAGCCCGGCGTCCTCCAGAGCCTCCCAGCACTCCTCGACCTGGTCGAACGTGGCCATGTCCGCCATCGAACACCCGGCGGCCAGATCCGGCAGGATCACCTTCTGGTCACCGGAGGTGAGGATGTCGGCGGACTCGGCCATGAAGTGCACGCCGCAGAAGACGATGAACTCCGCCTCCGGCCTGGCGGCCGCCTGCCGGGCGAGCTTGAACGAGTCGCCCGTCACGTCGGCGAACTGGATGACCTCGTCACGCTGGTAGTGGTGGCCCAGCACGAACAGGCGGTCGCCGAGCGCCGCCTTGGCCTTGCGGGCACGCTCCACGAGGCCGGGGTCGGAGGCGGGCGGCAGCTCGCCGGGACAGTCGACCCCCTTCTCACTGTGCGGATCAGCGCTGCGGCCGAGGACGAAGAGCGGCAGCCCAGTCTGGGTGGTCATGGCCGTTACCCCCTTATCGTCGAATTGACGATACCATCATGGCACATGGACGAACCCGGACATTCCGGGGGTAGGCGACCCGGGAATGTGTGGAGACGCGCTGGTGTTGGTAGCGTCATTAGCAGGACGTCGGAAACAGACAGCCGGGTTAGGGAGTCAGCAGATGACGGTTGAGAGCAGCGAGACCACGACGCAGGGCCTTACCCTGACCGACGCGGCCGCCGCCAAGGTCAAGAGCCTGCTGGAGCAGCAGGGCGAGGAAGGTCTGCAGTTGCGGGTCGCCGTGCAGCCTGGTGGTTGCTCCGGCCTGCGCTACCAGCTCTTCTTCGACGACCGTTCGATGGACGGCGACGTCGTGTCGGACTTCGGCGGCGTCAGCGTGGTCACCGACCGGATGAGCGCCCCCTACCTGATGGGCGCGTCCATCGACTTCGTCGACACGATCGAGAAGCAGGGTTTCACCATCGACAACCCCAACGCCACGGGCTCGTGCGCCTGTGGTGACTCGTTCAATTAGCCGGTCGCGCCGGGGTCCCGCTCGCCTTGGTGCGGGCGGGACCTTGCCGTATTCTCGTGGAGCCCATTGGCCTGCTGACAACGAGGAAGAAGAATCCCGTGCGCATCGCCGTCACCGGCTCCATCGCGACAGACCACCTGATGACCTTCCCGGGAAGCTTCGGCGATCAGTTGATAGCCGAGCAACTCGACCGGGTGTCACTTTCGTTCCTGGTCGATGACCTGCAGATCCGGCGCGGTGGCTGCGCCGCGAACATCGCCTTCGGTATGGGCTGTCTCGGCCTCAGGCCGATCCTCGTGGGGGCGGTCGGCAACGACTTCGCCGACTATCGCTCGTGGCTCGAGCGCCACGGCGTCGACTGCGGCTCGGTGCACATCTCCGAGACCCAGCACACCGCCCGCTTCCTGTGCACCACCGACGACCAGCACAACCAGATCGCCTCGTTCTACACCGGGGCCATGGCCGAGGCGCGGCTGATCGAGCTGCAGCCCGTCGTGGACCGCGTGGGCGGGCTCGACCTGGTGCTGATCAGCCCCAACGACCCCGACGCGATGCTGCGCCACACCGACGAGTGCCGCCAGCGCGGCATCCCGTTCGCCGCCGACATCTCCCAGCAGCTCGCCCGTATGGAGGACGAGCAGATCCGCCAGCTCGTCGACGGCGCCGCCTACCTCTTTTCCAACGACTACGAGAAGGGCCTCATCGAGCAGAAGACCGGCTGGTCCGACGCCGAGATCCTGAGCCGGGTCGCCGTCCGGATCACCACGCTCGGCCCCAAGGGCGCCGTCATCGACCGCGCGGGCGAGCCGTCCATCCAGGTCGCCCCCGCCCCCGAGCTCGGCAAGGCCGACCCCACCGGCGTCGGCGACGCCTTCCGCGCCGGCTTCATGTCGGGCCTGGCCTGGGGCCTGCCGCTGGAGCGCTGCGGCCAGCTCGGCAACCTGACCGCCACCCACGTGCTCGAACGCGTCGGCGGCCAGGAATACGAGCTGGGCCAGCAGGGCTTCCTCGGCCGCTTCGGCGCCGCGTACGGGGCCGGCGAGGCCGAGGAGATCGCTGAGTACATCCGCTGCCACTACGCCTGAGAGCCTCACCGGCACGTGACCCCCGCCCGGCCGGCCTGCCCGGGCGGGGCGTCCCCCGGGCCCGGAGCCGCGGTTGTACCTGAATCAGTAGTTTCGTCTGACGTGAATCGCCCACCCGCCGTCGGGCAGCTCGTACGAGCCGACGTGCCGGTGTGACTTGAGCCGGCACCACGCCGGTACGTCCGTATAGGCCGCCGGATCGTCGGCCAGCACGGCCACCACGGCGTTCAGCGGGACGTAGTTGATCTGCTCGGCCAGCATGATGATCGGGATCGGGCACTTCTTCCCGAGCGCGTCGATCGTCAAAGCCGGTTGGGTAACCTCTGTCATGCGACTCCTGCGTCCTGGCGGATGCGGCGCACCAGATCGGGCAGCACGGCCAGGAATCTGTCCACCTCGGCCGCGGAAGCACCCCTGGGCAGTGACACCCGGACATTCCCATGCGTCAGCACGCCCATCGCTTCTAGGACATGCGATGGACGAAGCGTACTAGCGGTGCACGAACTTCCGGACGATACGGCGAATCCCGCCTTGTCCAACTCGGTCAGAAGTGCCTCTCCATCAACATACAGGCACGAAAAGGTCACGATGTGCGGGGCTCGGTCCACGGGGTCGCCGATCACCTCCACGTCAGGAACGATCTTCGGCACCGTGTCCCTGATCTTCCCGATGAGCTCGGAGAGCCGCGCCTGCTCCTGCGCCGCCTCCGCGGCCATCGCGCGCAGGGCCGTCGCCGCGGCGACGACGCCGGGGACGTTCTCGAAGCCCGGCACCCGCCGTCGCTCCCGCTCGTCCTCCGGCAGGAACGAGCGGAACCTGGTGCCCTTCCGCACCGCCAGCACGCCCACTCCGGCGGGCCCGCCCCATTTGTGGGCGCTGGCGGTGAGCACGGACCAGCCCGGCGGTATCGGCATCCGGCCCGCCGTCTGCGCCGCGTCCACCAGGAGCGGAACGCCGTGCGCCCGGCACGCCGCGGCCGCCTCGGCGACCGGCTGCAGGGTGCCGACCTCGTGGTTGGCCGTCTGCAGGCAGGCCAGCGCGGTGCCGGGCCTGGACACCGCCTCGGCCAACCCGCCGGGGTCGACCCGCCCGGTCAGGCCCACGCCCACGGTCTCGACCGAGCCGCCGTCGCGTTCGTGCACGCCGGCGGCGTGCAGCACGCTGGAGTGCTCGACCGCGCCGGTGACCAGGTGGCGCCCGGCTCTGCGCCTGCCGTGTAGGGTGCCGAGCACGCCGAGATGCACGGCCTGCGTGCCGGAAGAGGTGAACGACACCTCGTCAGGACGCGCGCCGAGCGCCTCGGCCACCTCCGTACGGGCCTGCTCGAGCAGCAGGTGCGCACGGCGGGCCTGGCCGTAGAGTCTCGCGGGGTCGGCCCAGCCGACATCGATCGCCGCCAGCAGCGCCTCGCGGGCCTGAGGGTGGAGCGGCTCACTCGAAGCCGCGTCGAAATACGCCACGAGACTCATCGTCCCACTTCCGGCGCCATGGAGGGGTCGCGCGGTGGGGCGAGGCACCTGCACGCTAATGTGTCTGCATTCAGCTGTGCATCTGGAAATACGAGCGCCCAAGGGAGAGACTCTTGGGCTTCATCTGTGGGGTAGGCGATCCGTGAGTCCGACTCGCCGTACGACGCGGCGTTCGTTGGCCCGGCGCAGGGTGCCACGCGCCGCCGCTTTGGCGTTGCTGCTGGCCACTGCTACGGCGTGTGCTAATGACGTCCCCGAGGCCGACTGGTCTCGCGGCCTTCTTCCCGACCACATCACCGAGCAGGCCGGCGTGGTCCAGAGTCTGTGGAACGGGGCCTGGATCGCCGCACTCGCCACGGGTGTCGTCGTCATCTTCCTGATCGTGTGGGCGGCCATCTTCCACCGCAAGCGCAGGTCGAAGGCCGAGCTTCCGCCGCAGGTGCGTTACAACCTGCCGATCGAGATGCTCTACACCCTGATCCCGCTGGTCATGGTGTCGGTGTTCTTCTTCTTCACCGCCCGCGACAGTCAGACCCTCACCAAAGTGGACGGCGACGCCCCGGTCAAGGTCAAGGTCGAGGCGTACCAGTGGAGCTGGCGCTTCACCAGCACCGTCAACGGCAGGCCGCTGCAGCCGGTCGCGGGCATGCCCGTCAAGGACTACAAGCAGGGTCCCCAGCTGGTGCTGCCGGTGAACACGAAGGTCGAGTTCGACCTGTCGTCCGACGACGTCATCCACTCCTTCTGGGTGCCGGAGTTCCTGTTCAAGCGCGACGTCATCCCGGGCATCCCGGAGGACAACCCTGGCCGTAAGTTCCAGATCAACACACTCGACAAGCCCGGCGTCTACGCCGGTCGTTGCGCCGAACTGTGCGGAGTCGACCACAGTCGCATGCTCTTCTCGGTGAAGCTCGTCCCGCAGGCTGAGTTCGACCAGTACATCGCGACCAACCAGGCTGGGAGTGCCCAGTGACCGCCATCCAAGAACCACTCAGGACGCCCGCCAGGCCCGTGACCAAGGGCCAGGTGATCGCCAAGTGGCTGTCCTCGACTGATCACAAGATCATCGGGCACCTTTACCTGATCACGTCGTTCGCCTTCTTCCTGATCGGCGGCGTCATGGCGCTGGTCATGCGGGCCGAGCTGGCGCAGCCGGGACTGCAGTTCACCAGCAACGAGCAGTTCAACCAGCTGTTCACCATGCACGGCACGATCATGCTGCTGATGTTCGCGACGCCGCTGTTCGCCGGCTTCGCCAACGAGCTGATGCCGCTGCAGATCGGCGCCCCCGACGTGGCGTTCCCGCGCCTCAACATGGTGAGCTACTGGCTCTACCTGTTCGGCAGCATCATCGCGGTGTCCGGCTTCTTCACTCCGGGCGGCGCCGCGTCGTTCGGGTGGTTCGCCTACACGCCGCTGTCCAACGCGATCAACTCGCCGGGCATCGGCGCCGACCTCTGGATCATGGGCCTGGCCCTGTCGGGTCTGGGCACCATCCTCGGCTCGGTGAACTTCATCACCACCATCATCTGCATGCGCGCGCCCGGCATGACCATGTTCCGGATGCCGATCTTCACCTGGAACATCCTGCTGACCAGCATGCTCGTGCTGATGGCGTTCCCGGTGCTGGCCGCCGCGCTGCTGGCCCTGGAGGCCGACCGCAAGCTGGGCACCCACATCTTCGCCTCGGAAAACGGCGGGGCGTTGTTGTGGCAACACCTGTTCTGGTTCTTCGGCCATCCAGAGGTCTACATCATCGCGCTGCCGTTCTTCGGCATCGTGACCGAGGTGCTGCCGGTCTTCAGCCGCAAGCCGATCTTCGGCTACATCAGCCTCGTGGCCGCGACGATCTCCATCGCCGGCCTGTCGATCACGGTCTGGGCGCACCACATGTTCCCGACCGGGCAGGTGCTGCTGCCGTTCTTCTCCTTCATGACGTTCCTCATCGCGGTGCCGACCGGCGTGAAGTTCTTCAACTGGATCGGCACGATGTGGCGCGGGCACCTGACGTTCGAGTCGCCGATGCTGTTCGCGATCGGCTTCCTCATCACGTTCCTCCTGGGCGGGCTGACGGGCGTCATCCTCGCCTCGCCGCCGCTCGACTTCCACATCAGCGACACCTACTTCGTCGTCGCCCACTTCCACTACGTGGTCTTCGGCACCGTCGTGTTCGCCATGTTCGCCGGCTTCTACTTCTGGTGGCCCAAGTTCACCGGCAAGATGCTCGACGACAAGCTGGGCAAGCTGCAGTTCTGGTTGCTGTTCATCGGCTTCCACACCACGTTCCTGATCCAGCACTGGCTCGGCATGCTGGGCTTCCCGCGCCGGTACGCCGACTACAGCCCGGCTGACGGGTTCACCGACCTCAACCTGCTGTCGTCGGTGGGCGCGTTCGTGCTCGGCCTGTCCACGCTGCCGTTCTTCTACAACGTCTGGAAGACCTGGCGCAGCGCGCCCAAGGTCACCGTCGACGACCCCTGGGGTTACGGCGGCTCGCTCGAATGGGCGACCTCCTGCCCGCCGCCGCGGCACAACTTCACCTCGCTGCCGCGCATCCGGTCCGAGCGCCCCGCGTTCGACCTGCACTACCCGCATGTGTCCGCCAAGTCCGCCCAGGAGGTCGAGGCCTGATGAAGGTCCAGGGTTGGCTGTTCCTGCTGTGCGGCGTGTTCTTCGCCGGCGTCGACATCGCCTACTGGTTCTGGACCAAGGCGGAGACGGGTCACGGTGAGCCGGTCGGCACCACGGCCATGGCCATCTCGGTCGGGTTCGCGTTCATGGTGGGCTACTACCTGATGTTCACCGCGCGGCGCATCGGCGCGCAGCCGGAGGACAACAAGCAGGCCGAGATCAGCGACGGCGCGGGCGAGATCGGGTTCTTCAGCCCGAGCAGCTGGTGGCCGCTGTTCCTGTGCCTGGCGGCGGCCTTCGCCTTCGCCGGGTTCGTGATCGGCTTCTGGATGTTCCTGATCGGGGTCTTCCTGATCATCATGGCCATGATCGGGTTCGTCTTCCAGTACTACCGGGGCCACTTCTCACACTGAGTCCCGTTCGAGGCGGGCGCCCTCCCTTGGGGGAGGACGCCCGCTTTTTGGCGTTCTTTGCCACTGTACGGATGTGGTGATTCAAGCACTGAGGGTAATAAAGGAGCAGAAGGGGTTCGATCTTGGACGAGGGAGTCACTCGTGGGGCGCGTAGCGTATGGATCAGCCGGCCTGCTGGCCTTGGCGCTGCTGACGGGGGCGTGCTCGGCCGAGTCCCCCGCTGAGGACCCTGAAGGGGTCGCCACGGCCCGAGGGGCCCGGGGGCCGTCTGTGGGGGTCTCTCCGGCGAACAAGGCCGCCAACGTGCCCACGGACCAGCCCGTGGTCCTGTCGGCCCAGGGAGGCACGCTCAAGAGCGTAGAGGTGCGAGGCGGGAAGCAGGGGTCGCTCGACGGCGTGCTGAGCGCCGACCGGACCCGCTGGCGCAGCAACGTCACCGCCCGGCCGGGCACCGAATACAAGGTCACGGCGGTCTCCGTGGACGCCGCCGGCAAGGAGAGCGAGACCACGAGCACGTTCAAGACGGTCAAGGCCAACAAGACGTTCGACATCGAGACGATCACCCCGAACAAGGACTACACGGGGCTGACGGTCGGCATCGGCATGCCGGTCATGATCGCCTTCGACAAGCCGGTCGCCGACCGGGTGTCCGTCGAGCGCAACCTCACCATCCGCAGTTCCAAGCCGGTGGAGGGGGCCTGGCACTGGTTCGACGACAGCCACGTGGACTTCCGTCCGGAGAAGTACTGGCCCGCGCGTACGAAGGTGCAGGTGGAGGCGAAGCTGGCAGGCGTACGGGGCGGGCCGGGCATGTACGGCAAGCGCGACGTCAAGCTCAACTTCAAGGTCGGTCGCGCGCAGATCACCAAGGGGAGCATGAGCGACGGGCACGTGCTCACGGTGCGGCGGGACGGCAAGAAGATCCGCTCGATGCCGATGAGCGCCGGCAAGGGCGGGGTGTGGAAGTACCACACGACCTCCGGCATCCACCTGGCGATGTCACGCGAGCCCTCCACGGTCATGACCTCTCCCGGGATCGGCCCAGGGTCGCCCGGCTACTACAGCCTGACCGTCTACAACACCGTCCGGATCTCCAACAGCGGTGAGTACGTGCACAGCGCGCCCTGGTCGGTCGGGTCGCAGGGCCACTCGAACGTGAGCCACGGGTGCGTGAACATCAGCCCGTCCAACGCGGCCTGGTTCATCAAGAACACGCTGATCGGGGATCCGATCATCCTCACGGGGTCGCCGCGGAAGCTGGAGCCCACGAACGGGTGGGGGCACTGGCAGGAGAACTGGAAGCAGTGGCTCAAGTGGAGCGTGCTGAAGGGCGGCCCGACGATGGTCCTCTGACGGCGGGCCTCTGAGGGCGGCTCTCTGACGGCGGCCTTCCTGGTGACGGCACTGACGACTGGGGCCGGATGGCGCGGGCCTTGGCGATGGGCCCTGATGGGCGTTACCTGCCCGCCGGGCGCGCCGGCGGGGATGGTGGAGTCAGGCGGGGCGGATGGAGCCGCTGATCTGGACCCAGCGGTCCAAGGTGGTCGCGGCGTCTCCGGAGTCGACGGCCTGCACCGCGCGGGCGTATCCGTCGATCATGGCCGAGTCGAGGTCGTCGCCGGGGCCGTCGGCGGCGACCAGCGCCGCGGCGGCGTTGAGCAGCACGGCGTCGCGCACCGGGCCGGTCTTGCCGCGCACCAGGTCGTGGACGGCCTGCGCGTTGAACGTCACGTCCCCGCCGCGCAGCGCGCCGACCTCGGCGCGCGGGATGCCGAGCACCGCAGGGTCGAAGGCGGTCTGCGTGGCGGTGCCGTCCTTGACCACCCAGACCGTCGAGGTGCCGGCGATGGTGAGCTCGTCGAGGCCGTCGTCGCCGCGGAACACCAGGGCGGACACGCCGCGCTCGGCGAAGACGCCCGCGAGGACGGGCAGCATGCCGGGGTCGAAGACGCCGATGGCCTGCGCGGACGGGCGCGCCGGGTTGGTGAGCGGGCCGAGGAAGTTGAAGACGGTGGGGACGCCGATCTCCTTGCGCGGAGGCCCGGCGAAGCGCAGCGCGGGGTGGTAGACCGGGGCGAAGCAGAACGCGATGCCCGCCTCGCTGGCCACCCGCGCGGTCTGCTCGGGCGTGAGGTCCAGGCGGATGCCCAGGTGCTCCAGGACGTCGGCGGCGCCGCACGAGGACGAGGCGGCGCGGTTGCCGTGCTTGACGACGCGGGCCCCGGCTGCCGCGGCCACGATGGCGGCCATCGTCGAGACGTTGACCGTGTGGGCGCGGTCACCGCCGGTGCCGACGATGTCGACCACGGGTCCCTCCACGCTCAGCGGCGTGGCCAGGTCGAGCATGGTGCGGGCCAGGCCCACCACCTCGGCCACCGTCTCGCCCTTCGCGCGCAGGGCGATCGCGAAGGCCGCGATCTGCGCCGGCGTGGCGGAGCCGGACATGATCTCCCGCATCGCCCAGGCCGTCTCGTCGGAGGTGAGGTGCTCTCCGGACAGGAGAGCGGCGAACAGGGCGGGCCAGGTCGTCCGGGAGTCCATGGGCACCTACTTAGCGTTGAGTCGGGTCGAGGAGCGGCGGCGCATCAGGTCGGCCACCGTGTCGGCCAGCACCATGGGCTCCAGGGGCTGGGGCACGACGGCGTCGGCCTTGGACCAGTCGGCCAGCCAGCGGTCGTCGCGCCTGGCGATGATCAGGCAGATGGGCGGGCAGTCGTAGACCTCGTCCTTGGCCTGGCGGGAGATGCCCATGCCGCCCGCCGGCTGCGTCTCGCCGTCGAGGACGGCCACGTCGATCTCGCCTGAGCCGAGCCACTGGTGGACCTTGGGCTCGGTGGCGCACTCCACGATCTCAACGAGCGGTACGTCGGCCGCGGGGCGCCGGCCGATGGCCTGGCTCACCTCGGCCCTGGTGGCGGCGTCGTCGCTGTAGACGAGGACCCTCATCGTGTCGTCGGTGCTCCCAGTGGACGTCACTGTCGCGCTCACTATCTCGTCGTAGCAGTATGGTCACCTGGATCGTACCGGTGTGTCGGCGTGCAAACCCAGGCCACCTCACCTGCATGGGCGTGGTGGGGTGTTTTGCGGCAATTATCCCAGGTTGGCTGGTGGTTCCGACCTGCTAACGGGGGGTCGTGCGCCGGACCGACCACCGGAACCGCAATAATGCTGCCCGTGGCGACAGCATCCGCAATAACTTCGACGACGGCAGCACAGTCGTACCGGCGGCCAAACCTGGTCAGCGTCGGGACGATCGTCTGGCTGTCCTCCGAGCTCATGTTCTTCGCGGCGCTGTTCGCGATGTACTTCACCATCCGGTCGGTGAGCGAGGGCAAAGGCATCGAGTGGGGACCCGCGTTCCTGCCCATCGGTGCCGAGGCCGCAGAAGGCGCTCACCTGAACATCCCGTTCGCGACGGTCAACACGATCATCCTGGTGCTGTCGAGTGTGACGTGCCAGCTCGGCGTGTGGGCCGCGGAGAAGGGGCAGGTCGGCAAGCTCCGCTTCTGGTACATCGTCAGCTTCCTCATGGGCGCGGTCTTCGTGGCCGGGCAGCTGTACGAGTACGGCGAGCTGGCGTCAGAGGGCGCGACCCTGTCCGCTAACGCCTACACCTCGGTGTTCTACCTGACGACGGGCTTCCACGGCCTGCACGTGACCGGTGGCCTGATCGCGTTCCTGTTCATGCTGGGACGCACGTACGCCGCGAAGCGCTTCACGCATGAGCAGGCCACCAGCGCGATCGTCGTGTCCTACTACTGGCACTTCGTAGACGTCGTCTGGATCGGCCTATTCGCGACCATCTACATCATTCGTTAAGGAACGGGATCTCTGTGACTAGGATCACCGCTTGGCGGCGGCATCCCCTCGCGAGATATGCCGTCCTGATTTTGGCGTTGTCGCTGGTCGGGATGGTATACGCCGCCTTCGTCCAGGCGGGTAAGCCTGCCGACGCGGCACTCGCGGCAGGCAAGGTCGACGACGTGGCCGCGGGCAGGAGCCTGTTCGTCCAGCACTGTTCGAGCTGCCACGGCATGAACGCGCAGGGCACCACGACGGCGCCTACGCTCGTCGGCGCCGGCGCCGCGGCCGTCGACTTCCAGATGAGCACCGGCCGCATGCCGGCCGCCAACCCCGGCGCGCAGGCGCCGCGCAAGCCCCCGGCGCCATGGGTCGACGAGACGACGACCCGCCAGGTCGCGGCCTACGTGCAGTCGCTCGGCGGCGGCCCGCAGGTGCCCGGCGCCGAGCAGGTCGACCCGGCGACGGGCGACGCGGGCAAGGGAGGGGAGCTGTTCCGCGCCAACTGCATCCAGTGCCACAACTGGGTCGGTGCCGGCGGCGCCCTGACGCAGGGCAAGTACGCCCCCAACCTGAACGAGGCGTCCCCCACGCAGATCTACGAGGCGATGGTCACGGGCCCGCAGGCCATGCCGGTCTTCAACGACTCGACGATCACGCCAGAAGAGAAGCGCAGCATGATCGCCTACATCACCCAGGTGCGCGCGCAGAAGGACCCCGGAGGTTTCGGCCTCGGACGCATCGGCCCGGTCACCGAGGGCCTCGTAGCATGGATCGTGGGTCTGACCGCCCTCGCACTCGCCGCCATCTGGATCACCGCGAAGAAGCGACAGAAGTCATGACAGACAACGAGCACGAGATCGAGCAGCCGGATGAGCGCGTCCCCAAGCGCGTCATCGGCACCCCCGCGCCGGGCACCTCGATGCTCGGCACCGCGGAGGCATCCGACGTCGACCGGGACGTCCCCGGCGTGACGCTGCAGGACGAGGCCAAGGCCCGCAAGGCCGAGAAGATCGTGGCGCTCTGCTTCACGATCACCTTCGTGGCGGCGCTCGCGTTCATCATCTCCTACGTGGTGTTCCAGGTCGGCAGCCCCGAAGCGACCGGCACGTCCAACCTGGCGCTCGGCGGGTCGCTGACGGTGGCGCTGCTGGCCCTGGCCAGCGGCATCGTGATCTGGGTGCGCCAGATCATGCCGAAGTACGCGCTGGTCCAGGATCGCCACCCGATGGCCTCCGCCGAGGCCGACCGCGACGTCGTGGCCGACACGTTCGTCCAGGGCGCCAACGAGAGCGGCTTCGTCAAGCGCAAGCTGCTGCGCCGCACTCTGCTGCTGGCCGCCGCGCCGCTGGGCCTGGTCCCGGTGGTGCTGCTGCGCGACCTGGACAACAGCAAGATGCCGGGCGCGAAGTTCAACGCCGCGCTGCGTCACACGGTCTGGGGTGAGAAGACCAAGGAGGGCAGGCCGCTCAGGCTCGTCGTCGAGGGCACGGGCCAGCCGATCCGCGCCGCCGACTTCAACTCGCCAGGCGGCATCCTGTCGGTGGTCCCCGAGGGTTACGAGCACGACCTCACCGCCCTGGCCAAGGCCACGCTCATCCTGATCAAGTTCCGCCCGGAAGAGATCAAGAGCGGCGTCCGCCAGAACTGGACGCACGACGGCATCGTGGCTTACTCCAAGATCTGCACCCACGTGGGTTGCCCGGCGGCCCTCTACGAGCAGAACACCCACCACATCCTCTGCCCCTGCCACCAGTCGACGTTCGACGCGGCCGACGGCGCGAAGGTCATCTTCGGCCCGGCCGCGCGACCGCTGCCGCAGCTGCCGATCACGGTCGACCAGGAGGGCTACCTCATCGCCCAGGGAGACTTCGACGTGCCGGTCGGCCCGAGCTACTGGGAACGCGGTGACGCCGAGGCCGAGGCCAGGGCGAAGGGAGCCCAGGCATGAGCGAGCTGAACAAGGTGCCCCAGGGCATCGCGGGGCCGTCGACCTTCCTGGACGACCGCATCGGCGGAGCCAACTTCCTCAAGCGCAACCTCCGCAAGGTCTTCCCTGACCACTGGTCGTTCCTGCTGGGGGAGATCGCGCTCTACTCGTTCGTCCTGCTGCTGCTGACCGGTACGTTCCTGACGTTCTGGTTCAAGCCGAGCATGGGGGAGATCGCCTACGACGGCTCGTACGCGCCGCTCAAGGGCGTCATGATGTCCGAGGCCTACGCGTCGTCGCTGGAGATCAGCTTCGACGTCCGCGGCGGACTGCTCATCCGGCAGATGCACCACTGGGCGGCCCTGCTCTTCGTGGCCGGCATGATGGTCCACGCGCTGCGCGTCTTCTTCACCGGCGCCTACCGCAAGCCGCGTGAGCTCAACTGGATCATCGGCGTGCTGCTGCTGACCCTGGCGCTGGCCGAGGGCCTCACCGGCTACTCCCTGCCCGACGACCTGCTCTCCGGCGCCGGTCTGCGGATCACCGAGGGCGTGGCGATCTCGCTGCCGCTGGTCGGCACGTACCTCACGTTCTTCCTGTTCGGCGGGGAATATCCGGGCGAGGATGTCATCTCCCGGTTCTACTCGCTGCACATCCTGCTCATCCCCGGCATCCTGCTGGCGTTGATCTCGGCTCACATGGTGCTCATGTGGGTGCAGAAGCACACCCAGATGCCCGGCAAGGGCCGCGACAACAAGAACGTGGTGGGCGCGCCGTTCTACCCGGCCTTCATGGCGAAGGCGGGCGCGTACTTCCTGTTCACGGCGGCCGTCGTGGCGGGTCTGGCGACGTTCACCCAGATCAACCCGATCTGGTTGTTCGGGCCGTACACACCCGCGGACGTGTCGGCGGGCTCGCAGCCCGACTTCTACATGGGCTTCCTCGAAGGCGCGCTACGCATCATGCCGGCGTGGGAGATCAACCTCTTCGGCGCGTCCCACGCGGGCACACTGCCGCTGAGCGTGATCGTTCCCGCCCTGGTGCCGATGGGCATCATCATGACCGGGCTGGCGCTCTATCCGTTCCTGGAACGCTGGGTGACCGGCGACCACCGCGAGCACCACGTCGCCGACCGGCCGCGCAACAACCCGCATCGCACCTCGATCGGCATGACGGCCATCACGTTCTACGGTGTCCTGTGGCTGCTCGGCGCCAACGACGAGATCTCGGCCAACTTCCACATCAGCCTCAACGTGACGACCTACGCCGGCCGGGTGCTGATCTTCGTGGCTCCGGCGCTGGCCTACATGATCACCTATCGCATCTGCCTCGGCCTGCAGCGCTCCGATGCGGCGATCATCGGGCACGGTGTGGAGTCCGGTGTGATCAAGCGGCTGCCGCACGGCGAGTTCATCGAGGTCCACACGCCGGTGGCGGAGGACATCGGGGCGCACATGCGCGGCAAGGAGCCGGTGCCCGCACTGCCCGTGGAGGCCGACACCACGGGCATCCCGCCGAAGGGCGCACGCGGGCCGCTCGGCAAGCTGCGCAGCCGCATGTCCAAGGCCTACGGTGGCGAGAAGATCCCCCTCGAGGGCGACTCCCACGCCCACGACGAGGAACACCCCGCCATCGAAGCCGACGACCATAGCCTGACGCGCTAGTGGATTCCTGAGGACGGGCCCGGATCTTTCCCGGGCCCGTCCTCTGTTTCCCCGCGCGAGAGGGGCTCCGGAAGGTTGCCCAGCCTTCCGGAGCCCGGCGGCAGGGGTGGTGAGAACGTGCCGCGATGGTCAGAGACACCGATGACCCGGCCCACAATGCGCGTCGTCACGGTCATCAGCCCGTGAGCCTTCACAACGGGCCATGACAGACGGCCACCACTTACGGCGCGTGCGGGCAACCGAGGCGGAGCCGTAAAAACGAAGAGAGCGACACCGGCGCGCGCGCCGGGCGGATCCCTGACTCTAATCGGCCTCGGGGAAGCCGATGGAGAAGGCGGCGTCGAGGTCGTGTTTGGAGTAGGCGCGGAAGGCGATGTGGGTCTCCGTGTGGAGGACGCCGGGCACCTTGTTGACGCGGCCGGGGATCACCTCGGCGATCTCCTCGTACGCGTTGACTCTGACCATCGCCAGGAGGTCGTATTCGCCGGTGATGGAGTAGACCTCGCTGACCCCGTCGATCTCGGCGATCGTCTGGGCGACCTCCGGGATCCGGTCTACTTCGGCGTTGATGTGGACGATAGCCGTGACCATGCATGAACTCTACCTGGTCACCGCAAAGGCCGCCCCTCGCGTCCACGCGCCCGTTCAAAGGGGCGATAGGCGAGGTCAATGCGGGCCTTGTGCCGGGCGGCGCCCCGGGCGGGCAACGTCCACTCGCCGTCCACCTCGACCAGGCGCACTCCCGGCGACTCCAGCCAGCGCAGGATGCACTCCGTCTCCTCGGCGCTGGCGGCGTGGACGGGGCCGGGGCCGGGGATGACGACCTCGGCCGTGGCGGTCAGGGAGGCGACGAAAGGGGTCGGGTGGGCGCCCTTGGGCATGACGCCGGCCGCCGCGAGCCGGCCGTACCTGACGACGTGGATGTCCCAGCCGCCGCCGAACGCCGGGCTGGCGGCGACGAGTTGCGGGATGCGGGTGATGGCGTGCAGCCGCTGCATGCGGGCCGCCGTGCGGACGAAGGAGGCCAGCCGGTCGCGGTCGATGGACGCCTCCTCGTAGCGCTGCTCGACCGACAGCCGCTCCATCCGGGCCGAGACGGCGGTGAAGACCAGCGAGGCGTCGAGCGTCATGGCGCGGCGGGCGCTCTCGACGTGGAGCGAGTATTCCTCCTGACTCTCCTTGCCCTCGCACGGGGCGCCGCAGCGGCCCATCTCGTGCAGCACGCAGGCCGTCCGCCGGGTGTGCGTCGTGACGGGCTGCGTGCACTGGCGCAGCGGGACGGCCTCGTGCAGCGCGATGCGGGCGTCGTCGGCCAGGCGCGCGCTGGTGAACGGGCCCAGATAGGTGGCTTCGTCGTCCTTGAGCTCGCGCACGATCGACAGGCGCGGAAAGGGGTCGGAGGTGAGCTTGAGCCAGAGGACCTTCTCGGGAAAGCGGGAGCGGCGGTTGTAGCGGGGCTTGGCGCCGCCGATCAGGCGCAGCTCCCTGACCTCGGCCTCCAGCGCGGTCGCGCAGACGATGTGGCGCACCCGCTCGGCGATGCCGATCATCTCGCGGATGCGCGGCCGGGTCTCGCCGGCGGTGAAGTAGGAGCGCACGCGGTTGCGCAGGTTGGTGCTCTTGCCGATGTAGAGGACCTCGCCGCGCTCGTCCTCGAACAGGTAGACCCCGGGGGCGTGCGGCACGGACTCGGCCAGGTGGCGTTTGCGCTGCTGCTCGGGCGTGGGGGCCCGGACGAACGACTTGAGCTCCTCGAGCGTGTGCACCTGGAAGGAGCCGGCCCGCTCGATCAGCCCGTGCAGCACCTCGACGGTGGCCCTGGCGTCCTGCAGGGCGCGGTGGCACGGCTCGGTCGGGCTGCGGAAGAACCTCGCCAGCGTGGACAGCTTGGCGTTGGGCGTCTCGTCCCTGGTCAGCACCCGCCTGGCCAGGTCGACCGTGTCTACGACCGGATTGGCCGGCGGCGGATAGCCGTGCGCGGCGCAGGCGGCCTTGACGAAGCGGGTGTCGAAGCCCGCGTTGTGCGCCACCAGAGTGGCGCCCCTGATGAACTCGAGGAAGCTCGGCAGCACCGCCTCTATGCGCGGCGCCGCCACGACCATGGCGTCGGTGATGCCGGTCAGCACCGAGATGAACGGCGGTATCGGCCCCCCTGGATCGACCAGCGTGGAGAACTCGCCCAGCACCTCGCCCGCGCGCACCTTGACCGCCCCGATCTCGGTGATGGCGTCCTCGGCCGGCGCGCCGCCGGTCGTCTCGAGGTCGAACACCACGAACGTGACGTCGCTCAGCGGAGTGCCGAGCTCGTCGAGAGTGCCTTGAACCGGATCCACGACCAAGACCATAGAGAGGGGGACCGACAGGAACCAATGACCACCCCCTCTTGATCCCGCCCATGGGAACTCGCTCAGGGGATCACCGCGTCACTGTCCGTGCG
The DNA here is from genome assembly GCF_015645445.1 of Nonomuraea cypriaca. Classification (GTDB taxonomy): domain Bacteria; phylum Actinomycetota; class Actinomycetes; order Streptosporangiales; family Streptosporangiaceae; genus Nonomuraea; species Nonomuraea cypriaca. The sequence goes on from NZ_JADOGI010000141.1 coordinate 18,833, forward strand.
TGGTCCAGGCACGTTACGGCAATCCGTTTAGCAGAATTCCCATAAGTAGTTACCCTTCCCTTTATGTCCACGGGAAGACTCGCCGGTCGCTACTCCCTGCTGCGCCCACTGGGCGCCGGCGGCATGGGGAAAGTGTGGCTGGCCAGGGACGAGATGCTTGATCGCGACGTCGCGGTCAAGGAGCTCACACTGCCCGAGGGCCTGTCGCCCAAGGAGCGGGCCGACTCGGTGACGCGGGCCGTGCGCGAGGCGCAGGCGACCGCGCGGCTGCGCCATCCCGGCATCGTGGCGTTGCACGACGTGGTCGTCGAGCAGGAGCGGCCGTGGCTGGTCATGGAGTTGCTGCGGGGCCGTACGCTCGGCGAGACCGTACGCGAGTTCGGGCCCATGCCGGCCGACTACGCCGCGCGGGTCGGCGCGGACGTGCTTGAGGCGCTGACCGTCGCCCACTCCCAGGGGTTGCAGCACCGCGACGTCAAGCCGGGCAACGTGTTCCTGACCGAGAGCGGCCGGGTGGTGCTCACCGACTTCGGCATCGCCAGGCAGGAGGGCCAGGCCACGCTCACCGAGCAGGGGCTGATGATCGGCTCGCCCGGGTTCATCGCGCCCGAGCGGCTCGAAGGCGAGTCAGGCGGCCCGCTCAGCGACCTGTGGTCACTCGGCGCCACGCTCTACGTCGCGCTCACCGGCGCGCCCGCCCACGAGGGGTCGGCGGCGCAGCGGGTGCGCGCCACGCTGACCCAGCCGGTGCCCGAGCTGGCCGGGCCGCTCGGGCCGCTGGTCGCGGCCATGATGGCGCGGCATCCCGCCGCCCGTCCCGATCCGCGGGTGGCCGTACACGTGCTCAGGCAGGTCGCCGCGGGCGAGCAGGCTCCGCGCCTGCCCGTCAACCACGACGCGACGGTGCCCGGGCAGGTCAGGCGGCGGGGCCGGGCCGCGGTCTGGATCGCCGCCGCGGTCGGCGTGGCCGTCGCCGCCGGCACGACCGGCTTCTTCGTCCTGCGGGACCAGGGCGGCGGGCCGCCGTCGGCGTTCACGGTGCCCATGGACGTGTGCACGCTGATCGGCTCGCAGGAGATCGGCAGGCTGCTGCGGACCCAGAGCCCGCCCAAGGGGCAGCCGGACGCCGACGAGGTGGGTCCCGAGTGCGGCTGGCCGATCTCGGGCACCGGCGTGGGCCTGCAGGTGCAGAAGGACTCCGACACGCTGGACCCGTGGTCGATGACCACGGACGCGGCCCGCACGCTGTTCCAGAACCAGCAGCGCTACTGGGCGAAGTACGACGACATCGACTGGACGTGGCCGGAGATCGGCGTGAAGAAGTCCATCCGGTCCAAGCGCACCCCGGTGCGGCAGCTCACCGGCCTGGGTGAGGAGGCGTTCGGCTTCGAGCTCAAGGGCACGACAGGCCGCGTCCACTCCGCCCACATCTACTACCGGCTGGCCAACCTCGTCGTGAGCGTCGAATACACCACTCTCAACGACAGGCCGACCGACGAGGACGTCAAGCAGTCGGCGCTGAGAGCGGCCCAGGCGAGCGAGCAGGCGTTGCGCGATGCCGGGTGACCTCTACCTGCTGGCCGGGCGTTACCGGCTGATCGAGCGGCTCGGGCAGGGCGGCGCGGGCACGGTGTGGCGGGCGATCGACGAGATGCTCGACCGTCAGGTGGCCGTCAAGCAGGTACGCGTCCCCGAGGGCCTCAGCCCCGCCGAGCGCGCGCGGTTCACCGACCACGCCATCCACGAGGCCAGGTCCGCTGGACGGCTGCGCGACCCGGCCATCGTGCTCGTCCACGACGTGGTCCTCGAGGGTCACCAGCCGTGGATCATCATGGACCTGGTCAGCGGCCGCTCACTGGACAAGATGATCAAGGAGAGCGGGTCGCTGCCGCCCGTCTTCGTGGCCGCGATCGGGCTGCGGGTCCTGTCGGCGCTGGAGGTCGCGCACGCGCACGGCATGCTGCACCAGGACGTCAAGCCGGCCAACATCCTGCTCGACGGCGACGGCTCGGCCATGCTCACCGACTTCGGCATCGCGGCCCAGATGGGCCGGCCCGGCGACAGGTACGGCAGCGCAGGATCGCCCGGCTACATGGCGCCGGAACGGCTCAACGAGCTGCCCTCGGGCCCGGCCTCCGACCTGTGGTCGCTCGGCGCCAGTCTCTACACCGCGGTGGAGGGGCGGTCGCCGTTCGAACGGGCGCTGCCCGCCGCGGTGGCGGCGGCGGTGCTGCTGCACGAGCCGCCGTTCCCGGCCAGGGCGGGGCGCGACTTCGGCGCCCTGCTGATGGCCATGCTCGCGAAGGACCCCGCCGCCCGTCCCACGGCCGGCCAGATCCGCCAGGCGCTCGCCGGCGTGCCCACCGTGCCCGTCCCCAGGCCGCGGCGGGCCAGGCGGCGGTGGCTGCTCCCCGCCGCCCTGGCCGCCGTCGTGGCGCTGGGCGCGGGCGGCTGGTACGCCGCAGGCGCGCTCGGCGGCGGGCAGGAGACCGGCAGGTTCACCACGGCCCCCGATCCGTGTGCCCTCCTCAGCGACGAACAGGTCGCCGGGCTCATGAAGGGCAAGCCGGAACGCACCGCGACCAGGCCGGGCGAGTGCCAGTGGCTCATCCGCGAACCAGGCCGCCGCCTCGTCCTGCGCGCCTGGGCCGAGAAGCCCGCCGGCGAATTCGGCGGCCCGCAGGTGGCGCAGCGCCGTTTCACCAGCGAGAAGACCAGCCGCGGCGCGGGGGAGGGCACGCAGGGGCGCGAGGCCAGGGGCCGGGTCAGCGACGTGACAGGGGTGGGCGAGGCGGCGATCCTGCAGAACAGCTTCACCTTGTACGTGAACACCAACAAGACCGGCACATCCGACAGCACTCTGCTGTTCCGCACGAGTAATCTGCTCGGCGAGGTGATCTGGCATCGTGAGGACGTGCCGGCCGCGAGCCCGGTGGACAAGGAGACGGCCGTCGCGGCCGCCCGCCTGGTCTCCGCGGCGCTGTCGAAATGAGCTGTAAGCACCTTGCAAGGGGTGTGACTAGCATGTTCTCCCGCAAGTAAGGGCAACCCCAGGAGTCCCAGTGAATCCCGGTAGCGAGTACGACCGGCCTGCCACCCCTAACCCGGTGCCGGGCAGGCAGTTCGAGCCACCGTCCCACCCGCAGAGCCCCCCGCACGCCCAGGGCCACGGTTATCCCCAGCAGGGCTACCCCCAGGGTCATCCGCAGGGTCAGGGTCATCCGCAGGGTCAGGGTCATCCGCAGGGTCAGGGCTACCCCCAGGGTCATCCGCAGGGTCAGGGCTACCCCCAGGGTCATCCGCAGGGTCAGGGCTATCCGCAGGGTCAGAGCCGGCCGCTGGGCTACGCGGCGGGACCGCCGACCCAGCCGCCGACGTTGCCGCACATGCCCTCCCCGCAGCCCCCACCGCGGCGGCCCGCCTGGTTGCTCCCCACGCTGGCCGCCGCCCTCGTCGTGCTGGTCGCGGCGGGCGGCGTGGGAGCCTTCTTCGTGTACGGCAACACCTCAGGCGCCGCCACGCGACCCCCGTCGCAGCCGGGCAAGACGGCGTCCCAGCCCGCCCCGGCCGCCGCGGCCGGCCCCGACGTGTGCGCCATGCTGCCCGAGGAGGAGGCCGACCGGCTGGTGCCCGGCGCGGCCGTCGCGAAGTCGTCCAAGGACGGCGACAACACGGTCGACTTCACCTGCAACTGGGTCAACCAGCGCATCTCGTACGGCGAGTTCTGGCGCAACAGGGAGATCGACGTCCGGATCGAGCAGCACAAGGGCGAGGGCGCCAAGACCGGCAGGGCGATGGCCCAGAGCTCGCACGAGATGGACCTCCGCAGCGGCAAGTACGGCGAGACCGCCAAGCCGTCGCTGGACCCCGACGAGAAGGAGTACGTCTCCCCGGTCAAGGACATCCAGGGCGTGGGCGAAGGCGCGTTCGCCCAGTACACGTGGCGGCGGGACGGCGACATGCTGTGGTACTCGTACGGCCAGGCGTTCGCCCGGGTCGGCGACATGACGATCGAGGTCAAGTATCAAGCGGGCCAGCAGCGCAAGGACTCGCAGATCCTGTCCAACGAGACCACGCAGTCGATCACCGAGGAGAACGCCATCCGCGAGGTGAGCGGCCTGGTCACGCACTTCGCCAAGGGCGTGGCCGCCTGGCAGGCGAAGAACCCCGGCGTGCTGGCCGAGGCGGAGACCGCGGAGACCACCACCTCGCCGAGCCCCACGGCGGAGCCGTCGCCGACGGTCCTCGCCATGTTCCCCCCCGACTGCCAGGCGGTCGGCGCGGTGGCCACCAGGCTCGTGCCCGAGCCCACCACCAGGGCGCGCGGCACCGAGGCGGGCAGCGACAACCAGACCGAGTGCCGCTGGCTCAACCTGAACCTGTCCGGCGGCGAGGGGATCACCAAGATCCGCAGCGCGCTGATCACCGTCCACCGGTTCTCCAACCGGTCCGGCGCGGCCGACGAGGGCGCGGCCAAGTCCCGCTACGTCGGGGTGAAGGGCCGCGGCATGAGCACCGCGGAGTCGTCGATCGGCGGCATCACCTGGGGCGAGATCGCCGACGTCGACGGGCTCGGCGACGAGGCTTACCAGCAGTTCGTGCAGACCAGGCACGGCGACGTCTCCGCCTCCAGCGGCTCGGTGCTGATACGCAAGGGATCGTTGGTGATCGGCGTCGACTTCTCGGGCCACCAGCGGCCGGAGAAGGAGCCGACGAACTCGCCCAAGGTCAAGCTCATGACCGAGCAGGAGGCCATGGCGGGGGCGCTGACCCTGGCCAGGGCGTACATGACGGAGCTCACCAAGCAGCCGGTCGGCAGCTAGGCGGGGGTGTCGCGGAGGCGTTCGACGCGGATGCCGCGCAGCAGCGACTCCGACACCAGCACGGCGGCCAGCAGGCTCGCCAGCAGGGCGGCGCCGACGACGATCGCGACGGGCGCCGCCGCGATCTCGTGCGGCAGCGGCGGCGTGAGCGGCGGCTCGGCGAACTGCGGGATCCGCCCGAGCGCCGCCCAGGCCGCCGCCAGGCCCGCGACCAGCCCGGCCAGCGTGCCGGCGGTCACCGTGATCACCTGTTCGAGCAACAGCGCGACCCGCAGCGCAGGGACGCGGGCGCCCGCCGCCTCCAGCGCGGCCAGCTCGTACCCGCGCCTCCTGGCGGCTGCGGAGAGGGCGAGCACGGTGCGGCCGAGCGCCAGCGCGGCGGCGGCCAGCGCCGACACCAGCAGCAGCAACAGCGCCAGCCCCGGCCCCTGCCCCGCGAACGAGGCGGCCAGGTCGGCCGCCTGCCGCCGCGACACCACGGCCAGGCCCTGCTCCGCCAGCGCCCGCTCCAGCGCGGCCGGGTCGGCCGCCCGCGTCCACACCTGGAACACGGCCTGGTCGTGGACCCCGTAGGCCATCCTGTCGGCCTGCTCCAGGTCCACCAGGACGCCCGGGCCGGTCAGCCCGGGAGCGGCGGCGGAGGACACCGTCGCGCGCACGGGAGCGGCGTAGGAATTGTCCAGTCCCGGCACCGCCTTCCCGCCGACGTCCCCGACGACGACGGCGGCGGACCGGGGGTGGTAGTTGTCCGGCCGCAGCGTCTGGTTGCCGGTCGTGGTGATCGCGAACGTGCCGCCGCGCCGGTCCGGGTCCTCGTCCACCCGCCAGGGCGGCAGGTCGAGCGAGCGCCAGCGGCCGTCCTCGCGTACGGCGAGCCCGGTGACGGTCACCTGTACGTACGCGGACTCCCTGAACTCGGGGGGCGACAAGGGATCCCCGCGGAAGGCGCGCAGCTCGCACGGAGCGTTCGCGCAGGCCGGCGGCAGGTTCCACTCGTGCACCCCCGAGCGGCCGCTCAGCGAGCCCAGCGGAAGCCAGGAGGGCCGCAGCGAGTCGCCGACACGGAACGCGACGGACAGCCGGATCTCCCAGCCGGGCGGCGGCCGGTCGTGCTCGACGGTGGCGCGGAACCTGTCACCCTGTGCCCACACCCGCGGCGCGGCCGGACCGGGTAGCCCCGACATGGCCTCGGCCAGGGACGCGCCGCCCGCCAGATCGGGCCGCCAGTGGGCCACGGCGGCCAGCCTGGCCGGGTCCGAGGCCACCATCTGGGGCGGCCCCGGCATCTTGATCACCGGTGCCGCCGTCCGGCCGCCCGGGTCGGCGGCGTTCACTGCGGCGATCAGCTTGACCGGTTCGACCGGCTGGACGGTGATCGCCGTGGGCGCGCCGTTGTGGAACCTGGCCGTCTCCTCGTAGTCGCCCGATGTGGCGCTCGACGCCGACACGGCGAACGTCGCCAGCCCGAACGCCGACCCCAGCACGATCACGCTCCCCGCCGTGACCGGCCCTCTGGCGACCTGCCGCAGGGCCAGGAACGGCCCAAGCCCGCCACGCCGCCTGGTGAGGCCGAACAGCCGGCCGGTCAGCACCGGCAGCGCCCTGGCCGCCAGCAGCGCGACGCCCAGCGCGATCAGTCCTGGCACGGCCATCGCGGCGGCGCTCCGCCCGGAGACGTCGACGATCACTCCGGTGGCCAGCAGCTCGACCAGGCCGAGCGCGGTGACCGACAGGACCACGGCGTCGAGCACCCAGCCGCGTGCCGTCATGCGCGGGGTGCGCCGCCATTCCTCGGTGACCGGGCGGGTCGTCGTACGCCAGGCCGCGAGCGCGGCGGCCAGCACGCCGCCGAGCATGGCCGCGACCCCGGCCGGCGCCGCGTCCGCAGGGAAGCGGACGGGAATGCCGGGAGGGAGCAGCGCGCCGATCATCGCGCCCGCCCCCGCGTGGCCGAGCAGCAGCCCGAGCGGGACGGCGGCGGCCAGCAGCAGCAGCGGCTCGGTCAGCGCGAACCCCCACACCCGCGCCCGGCCGTGCCCGCGCAGCCTGGCCAGCGCGATCTCGGCGCCGCGCGCCCTGACCAGGTCGCCCACGGTCTGGAACAGCAGCATCCAGCCGAGCCCGACGAGCTGCGCGACCACGAGGAGCGTCGGAACGCCGAGCGAGCCGGTGCCGGCGGTCATCTCGGCGAGCGTGTCGCCCACGCGGGAGTAGACGATCGTGCCGGTGGTCCTGCTCAGGGACTCGGCGGTCGCCCGCATGGCGGCCAGCCCGCCGATGCCGGCCCCGTCGAACCTGGCGGGGTCGATGAAGACGATGCCGTAGTCGGTCCATCCCGTCGGGGTCTCCCGCGCGCCGGTGAAGGAGGCGCCGGTGATGACGTACGTGTCCAGCCGGGTCTGCGGCACCGTGAACAGCGCGTCGGCCCTGTTCTGGCCCGGCTCGCCCGTGGGGGAGAACAACGTTCTGCCGAACCAGAACGGGTCGGACGGCGACCCCGGCCGGTAGAGGCCCACCACCTTCAGCGGCGCGGGCGTGCGGTCGGTTTCCCCGGCCTCGGCGGCGAGCACCGAGCTCAGCCTGATCCGCTGCCCGACCTTGAACCCGGACGCCTGACTGGCCATCACCTCCTTGCCCGCGCTGGGGCAGCGCCCCCGGGCCAGGGTCAGGTGCGCGCACTGCCCGTCCTGCCAGACCAGCGAGAACGAGCGCTGGTCGTTCTGCCCGCCGCTGGTGACCTCCATCCCGAAGATCGGCGCGCCGGTGAAGCCGGCGCCCGCGGTGAACGCGCCGACCTTGGCCTCGATGCCGCCCGTGGTCGTCGTGTACCGCCAGCCGCGCCCGTCCACCGGCGCCGCCTCGATCGCGTCCCTGGCGATCGTGGTGCGCGCCGCCTCCGAGTAGATCGGTCCCACGGCCGCGGAGGCGATCGGCACGACCGCGATGAGCAGCACGACCAGCGAGAGCGTACGGCGTTCCCACAGGCCGCGCAGGATCACGGTTCCGCCCTCCTGAGCGCGATGCCGTCCGTCAGCTCCTCGATCCTGGCCATGGAGCCGGGTGGCAGCAGCCGGTGGTACTCGGGCGGAACCTGCACCGCGCCCTCCCTGCCGACCACCACGAACTCCTCGCCGCGCCGGCCCTCCGCGCCGACCCGGCCGTCCCTGATCGTCACCGTACGGCCCAGCGCCTCGCTCACCGTCGTGTCGTGCGTGACCACGACAGCCGTCGTGCCGTCATCCCTGGCCACGCGCTTGATGAGGTCGACCACCCACGCGCCGGACTCCTCGTCGAGCTGGCTGGTGGGCTCGTCGGCCAGCAGCAGCCTGGGCGCGTTGGCCAGCGCGACGGCCAGCGCCAGCCGCTGCTGTTCGCCGCCCGACATGCGCCCCGCCGGGCGGTCGCCCGCGTCCTCGAGACCGACCCGGCGCAGCAGGTCCATGGCGCGGCGCCGGTCCCGCCTGACCGCGCGCTGGGCGAAGGCGACGTTCTGGGCCGCGGAGAGGTAGCCGATGAGGTTGCGCGCGGGGTTCTGCAACACCATGCCGATGTACGCCGCCCGCAACCGGTCCAGCCTGCGCTGGCCGAGCCGTCCCACGTCGGTGCCGTCCAGCCACAGCCGGCCCGCGCTCGGACGCAGCAGCCCGGCGAGCAGCCACAGCAGCGTCGACTTGCCCGCGCCGGACGGGCCCAGCAGCGCGACCGTCTCGCCCTGGTCGATCACCAGGTCCACGTCGCGCAGCGCGACCACCTCGACGTCGCGCGCCCGGTAGATCTGCACGATTCCGTCACACCTGACGACGCTCACGTGCCGCTCCTCGAACGCCGGCGGGCCACGTCGCGCAGCTCGATCACCCGGTCGCAGCGCTCGGCCACCTCGGGGTCGTGCGTGGCGATCACCAGCGTGGTGCCCTCATCCGTCACCGCGAGCAGCTCGTCCAGCACGACGGCGCGATGGGTGGCGTCCTGCTCTGCCGTCGGCTCGTCCGCCAGCAGCACCTTCGGGCGCAACGCCAGCGCCCTGGCCACCGCCACCCGCTGCTGCTGCCCGCCGGACAGCTCCTCCACCAGGTGCCCGGCGAACTTCGACACCCGCACCCGCTCCATGGTCTCCGCTGCCAGCCGCATCGCCTCGGCGGGCTCGCGGCCCGCCGCCCGCAGCGCCACCTCGACGTTCTCGGCCGCCGTGAGCAGGCTCAGCAGCCCGTACGACTGGAAGACGAGCGCCAGGCCGGCCCGCAGCTCAGGCTGCTCGTCCAGGGGGACGCCCCCGGCCAGGACGCGCCCCGCGGCGGGCGGGAGCAGGCCGCCGAGCGTGGTCAGCAGGGTCGTCTTGCCGGATCCCGACGGGCCCATGAGCGCCACGCGTTCGGCCGGGGCCAGTTCGAGCGTCAGATCGTCGATGATCGTGCGCCCGCCCACGCGGCAGCTGAGTGCGCGGCAGGCGAGGGCCGGTCCGTTGACCACGCGCGGATCTTCCTCCTGACCGAGGACCCGCGTCAACGGTTAATACGGCTGCAACTCCCTTGCAAGTTGGACAAATACGGTTATCTCGGCAAGTAATTGAGTCTCGCGATCACGTTTGTCCAGCACAGGGGCATGGGCAACCGGTGGGGGGATCACGCGGCTCCTTGCCTTCCTGGCGGTGACCTGTCCAGGAAGGGCTCGAGCAGGCCCGGCACCGCACGTGCGGCCAGCTCGAGCCCGTCGCCCCGGCCCACGTCCACCACGTCGTAGCTGCCGTGGCCGGCGGCGGTGGTGGCGGCGAGGGTCACCAGGCCGGAGCGCCGCTGGAGGTACGACTGGGTGATCGTCCAGCCGGAGATGCCGGCGCGGTCGAGCGCTACCGTACGACGGATGACAGCGCCCTTCCTGGTGACCAGGTGCCGGGTGCCGAGCGCGTGCCCGAGGTTCGCGGCGCCGTCCACCGCCAGCCAGAGTGCGACCGGCAGCGCCCCCGCGGGCGCCAGCCACACCCAGGCGCGCAGCCACTCCCACGGCGCCAGCGCCGCCACCGGCCAGGCGGCGGCGGCCAGCACCGCGACTGTCACCAGCGCCCGCACCACCC
>NZ_JADOGI010000142.1 GCF_015645445.1 Nonomuraea cypriaca
ATGGAGGCGCTCGTGGCCAGTGGCTACTTCGCCGGGGTGCTCGACCTCACCACCACCGAACTCGCCGACGAACTGGTCGGCGGCGTCCTGTCGGCCGGTCCCGAGCGCCTGACCGCCGCCGGGGCCGCCGGCCTGCCGCAGGTCGTCAGCCTGGGCGCGGTGGACATGGTGAACTTCGGCCCGATGGACACCGTGCCCGAGCGGTTCATGAACCGCCGGCTGCTGGTGCACAACCCCACCGTGACGTTGATGCGCACGACCGCCGAGGAGGCGGCCGGGATCGGCAGGCTGATCGGCGCGAAGCTCGCGGCCGCCACCGGGCCCGTCGCGATGTTCGTACCGCGTGGTGGGGTGTCCGCCGTGGACGTCGAGGGGGCGCCCTTCTGGGACCCGGACGCCGACGCCGCCTGCTTCGACGCGGCCCTGAGTGCCGTGGCCGGGAGCGACGTCGAGGTGGTGGAGAGTTCGTACGACATCAACGACGGGCGGTTCGCCGTCGCAGCCGCGGACCGGCTGCACGAGCTGATCCAGAAAGGGGCGGCATGAATCGGGACGAGGCACTGCGCAGGCTGCGCGCCGAGCGGGCGGCCGGCCGGCTCATCATCGGGGCAGGCGCGGGCTCCGGGCTGTCGGCCAAGGCGGCCGAGACCGGCGGCGTCGACCTGCTGATCATCTACAACTCGGGCCGGTTCAGGATGGCGGGCCGCGGCTCGCTGGCCGGGCTGCTCCCGTACGGCGACGCCAACGCCATCGTGGTCGAGATGGCCGGCGAGGTGCTGCCGGTCGTCAAGGAAACGCCGGTGCTGGCCGGCGTCTGCGGGACGGACCCGTTCCGGCTCATGCCGCAGTTCCTGGACGAGCTGGCGCGCATGGGGTTCGCCGGCGTCCAGAACTTCCCCACGGTCGGCCTCATCGACGGCGTCTTCCGCGCGAACCTGGAGGAGACCGGCATGGGGTTCGACCTGGAGGTCGACATGATCAGGCTGGCGGCCGAGCGGGGTCTGCTCACGGCCCCGTACGTCTTCACGCCCGAGCAGGCCGCGGCCATGGCGCGGGCGGGCGCCGACATCCTCGTGCCGCACATGGGACTGACGACCAAGGGCAGCATCGGCGCCGTGACCGCGCTCACGCTCGACGAGTCTGTCGTCCGCGTCCAGGAGATGCACGACGCCGCCGTCGCGGTGAACTCCGACGTCATCGTCCTGTGCCACGGCGGCCCCATCGCCGAGCCCGACGACGTGCGTTACATCCAGGAGCGCACGTTGGGGATCGCGGGTTTCTTCGGCGCCTCCTCGATGGAACGCCTGCCTGCCGAACGCGCCATCGCCGACCAGCTCCGCACGTTCAAGAACCTGTAGGAAGGACCACCGTGCACCGCGAACCGGACTCCGTACCCACGATGCTCTTCGACTGGGGCTCCATCAAATGGCACGTGACCCCCGGCAGTGTGCCGGGCGCCTCGTCCACTCTCGGCGAGGTCGTGATCAATCCGAACAAGGGGCACGACCGGCACCAGCACCCCCACTCCGACGAGATCCTCTACGTCATCGAGGGCGAGGGGCGTCAGACGGTCGGCGACGGGCCGGAGTTCGCCGTCAGGGCCGGGGACGCCGTGTGGATTCCCATGGGGACGATGCACTCGACGTTCAACACCGGGTGGCGGCCGATGCGGATCATCGCGACGTACACGCCTGGCGGGGCCGAGGAGGCGCTGCGGGACGTGCCGGGCTTCGTCGAACTGGCCCCCGGCGAGCACCCGACCTGGGCCGTGGCGGACGTCAAGCCCGAGTGATCGGCGGGGTGCCGTCCGCGACGGTTGAGACGGCGGCCGCCTTGACCGCCCGCTTTGATCATTCTGGCCGGATCTGTCGGTGAGCTCCGGTAAGTTCCGGGATCATCGATGAGCCGTTCACGACGGCGCGGGCACTCCCGCCTGCTCCCGTGAACCGGCAGGGCGGGAGGGTCTGAGGTCTTGGACGCGGACAGAGCCGCGTGGGAGCGGCGCAGCGTGGTGCGGGTGGTGCCACCGGTCCAGCCGCGCAAGCTGGCGAAGGTGCCGTTCGTCGAGCTGGCCGACGGCCGGCTGCAGGGGGTCGTGTCCAGCGGGTCCGACATCGAGCGGGTCTACGTCTCGTCGATCGCCGCCGGCACCCATGCCGTGAGCTGCAGCACCAACAACAACCGGCCCTGCGGAGGGCTGTACGGCAACGCGTGCAAGCACATCCACGCGATGGCCGGTGAGGCGGTCCTGCAGTACGGGATCGACCGGGTGGCGCGTTACCTGCGGGTCGAGGTCCCGGAGGGCGGCGATCTGATGGGCTGCCTGCACGGCAGCCCCGAGCGGACGCCGGCGGCCGTGGTGTTCAGCCGGTTCCTGCGCCACCTGGCCTACCTGGAGGTGCCCGACAGCACCGAGCCGCTGGCCGAGCTGCACTGGTTCCCTGCCACGGGGGCGGTGCGCTGATGCCGGACGGACACGGTGCTGCGGTGAGGCGTGCTGACGCATGCCGGGCCGACATGGTGGTGAGGCGCGCTGATGCCGGATGTACGTGGGACGTGCTGGGTGGGAGGTGCGCTGATGCTTGACGTACAGCTTGGTGAGGTGCTCGGCGAGGCCCACGCGGGCGTCGAGGAGACGCTCGGCCTGGTGGCGGGGTTCGACGACGCGCTCGGGCACGGGTTCGCCCGGGTCGGTGAGGACGCCGCGGCGGCGCTTACGGCGATGGCGGGGGCGCTGGCGGCCGGGCCGCTCGGCGACCGGTTCGCCGAGGCGGTGGAGAAGGTGGCGGCGGGGTCGGTCGGCGACGCGGACCTGGCCGTGCTGGCCGGCGGGCGGGCCGCGCTGTTCGGCGCGACGCACGACGCCCTGCTCAGCCGCCTCGACACCGCACTCGGCCGCACCCGGCCCACCTGGGATTCCGCCCCCAACACCCCGGGAACCGCCGCACCGAACACCCTGGACGCCGCCGCACCGGCTGCCACGGGTCCTGCACCGGCGACCACGGGCGCTGTATCAGGCGGTCCGGGGGCCGGTGGTGGGCTTGATGTCGGTGAGGGGCATTTGCTTGAGGGGTGCCGGGCGTGGTTGCGGGAGCTGGCCATCGTGGGGTGGCGCGGCGTCGACCACGATCTCGTCTCCTCGTCGGACCAGACGATCGAGGCGCTGCTCGCCGTGCCCGCGTTGCGCGGCCTCGCGGTGCTGCTCGACGGCCTCGCGGCGGAGCTGCGGGCGTCGAGCCCGGTCGCCACGATGCCGGACCTTCCCGCCCGCAGGTGGGCGGACCTGTGGACCCGCGCCGTGCTGCTGTCGCAGGCGGGCCCGTGGCACGGCGGCGCCGAGCAGGTGTCCGGCCGGCTGCTGATCCTGGGCGCCGACGTCCACGAGCACGCCACAGTGGTACGCGCCCAGGTCCACGCGATCTTCGAGCCCGCCGGCGGCGCACCGGCCAGGCTGGTACGCACCAGCGTGGCCGCGGCCAAGGTGGACACGATCGCGGGACCGGCCGTGTGGCGGCTGATGGCCGGCCATCCCGTGCTGCTGGGCGCGCTGGCCGGACACCTCAGCCTGGACATCACGGACATGCCGCTGCTGCCAGGCGGCGACCTGGTGTGGCACGACGACCGGGCGCGGGCGGGCGAGGCGGCCGACCCGTTCGCGACCGCCCGGGTGCAACTCGGCGCGGCCCTCGCCCCGCCGGTCCCGCCCCTCGACCGCCATCCTGTACGCATCGCCGAGCCCGTACTCGTCGAGGGCTACGAGATCGACGGCGCGACGCTGGACCTGGGTGGCAACACCCTCGCGCTGGACCTCGATCGGCTGCCTGCGGTTGGACCGCTCACGCCCGAGCTGGTGGCGGCCTCGTCCGCGTGTCTCGGCCTGATGCGCTGGGACGGCGGCCGGTGGCTGCTGCAGCCGATCGCGGTGCGGGCCACGGTCAAGAAGAAGCCGGTCATGGTGCACAACGGCGACTGGGCGATGGGCCCCACCGATCCCAAGGTGGTCAAGGCCGAGGCGAGGTCCGGTGACGTGGTCGCCGTGCTGCGCGAGCGGGCGGGACGGTTGCTGCGGAAATGACCGACATCACGCAGAGCGCCGATCAGACCCGGCGCCAGGTGCTCTACTGGCGCCTGCTGTCCAGGCTGTTCAGTCCCGACGAGCAGGCCACGCTGGAGACCGCCAGCCTGGGCATCGTCGGCGACCTCGGCCTCCCGCCCGCGCTGCTCGACCCGGGCGTGTCCATCGACAACCTGGTGCAACGCTTCCCCGAACTGGGCGCCGAGTTCCAGGACCTGATGGCCACCAAGGAACCCGAGCAGGACAAGCCCCAGGCCGAGCAGGACAAGCCCCAGGCCGAGCCGGGCGAGGGGCGCGAGCCGACCAACGAGGCCGAGCCGGGTGAGGAGCATGAGCCGGTCAGCGAGGCCGAGGCGGGTGAGGGCGGTGGTGAGGTTCGGCGGGCGGCCTTGGTTTCCAAGCTGCTGCTCAACGTGTTCGCCACCGGCACGGGCAACGTCACGGCGGGGCAGCTGGAGCGGTGGAAGCAGGACGCGGCCTGGTTCGAGCGTGGCATGGGCTGCGAGCCCGGCGGCCTGCGCAACCAGCCGGGCAACGAGGAGCTGGCCGGTGTGCTCGCCGGCCTGGAGGGTGACCTGGTCAAGCGCATGCACCTGCGCGAGGTGCTCGCCGACCCGGCCCTGGCCAGGCAGCTCACGCCCAGCATGTCGCTCATCGAGCAGTTGCTGCGCGACAAGTCCAACCTGTCGGGCGTCGCGCTGGCCAACGCCAAGGCGCTGATCCGCAGGTTCGTGGACGAGGTCGCCCAGGTGCTGCGTACCCAGGTGGAGAAGACCAGCGTGGGCGTCATCGACCGGTCGGTGCCGCCGAAGCGGGTCTTCCGCAACCTCGACGTCGACCGCACCATCTGGAAGAACCTCACCAACTGGAGCCCCGAGGACCAGCGGCTCTACGTCGACCGGCTCTACTACCGGCAGACCGCCCGCCGCACCACCCCGGCCCGCCTCATCGTGGTCGTCGACCAGTCGGGCTCGATGGTGGACGCGATGGTCAACTGCACCATCCTGGCCTCTATCTTCGCCGGGCTGCCGAAGGTCGACGTGCACCTGATCGCGTATGACACCCGGGCACTCGACCTCACACCCTGGGTGCACGACCCGTTCGAGGTGCTCCTGCGCACCACGCTCGGCGGCGGCACCGACGGGACGGCCGCGATGGCGCTGGCCAGGCCGAAGATCTCCGATCCGCGTAACACCGTGATGGTGTGGATCTCTGACTTCTACGACAACCGATCACTGATCAACGACTTCGAGGCGGTCCACCGCTCGGGGGTCAAGTACATCCCCGTCGGCTCGGTCAACAGCTCCGGTCGCCAGAGCGTCGATCCCTGGTACCGCCAGAAGCTCAAGGCCCTCGGCACCCCGGTGATCTCGGGCCATATCCGCAAGCTCGTGTTCGAGCTCAAGAACTTCCTCACCTAGGAGACCCGCGAATGAGTGACGATATGCTGCGCGCCCCCGCAGAGGTGAAGTACGCAGAGGAGCTCGACTGGCTGGAGTCGGTCGACGACAACCCCAAGCCGTTCTCGTGGCGGCTGAGCCCGCGCATGATCAGGATATTCGTGCTCGGCTCCGAGCGCTCCGACGGGCTCGACCGCGAGATCCCGCAGAAGTGGTTCGGCGACCGCAGCTTCGTCGAGCGCAGCATCGTGACCCTGGCCTCCGATCGCGGCCTGCTGCTGATCGGAGACCCGGGCACCGGCAAGAGCTGGCTGGCCGAGCTGCTGTCGGCAGCCATCTGCCGCAACTCCACGCTCGTGGTCCAGGGCACCGCAGGCACGACGGAAGACCACATCAAGTACTCGTGGAACGTCTCCATGGTCATCGCCAAGGGCCAGTCCCGTGAGTCGATGATCCCCTCGCCGATCATGACGGCGATGGAAGACGGCGTGATCGGCCGCTTCGAGGAGCTGACCCGCTCGACCAGCGACGTACAGGACGCGCTGATCTCCATCCTGTCGGAGAAGTACGTCTCCATCCCCGAGCTCAACGACGACAACATCGTCTTCGCCCAGCCCGGCTTCTCCATCATCGCCACCGCCAACAGCCGCGACCGGGGCGTGAATGACCTGTCGTCGGCACTGAAGCGCCGCTTCAACTTCGTCCGCATCCCCGTCGTGACGAACAAGAAGAGCGAGGCGGAGATCGTCCGCTTCCGTACAGAAGAGCTGCTGCGCCGGCACCGGATCGAGCTGGACCTGCCGCCCACACTGCTGGACATCCTCCTGCAGAGCTTCGCCGATCTGCGCTCCGCCGCCGCCTCGGCGACCAGCGACGACGAGAAGCTGGAGTCGGCGCTGTCCACCGCCGAGCAGATCGGCGTGCTGGAGGACGCGATCCTGCACAGCAACTTCTTCGGCGACCGCACGCTGCGCGCGCAGACCCTCGCAGGCTCGCTGGTCGGCTCGCTGGCCAGGCGCAGCCCGGAGGACCTGGCCATCCTGAACAAGTACTGGCACGGCGTCGTCGAGCCGCGCAGCAAGAAGGACGGCGGGGAGTGGCCGGAGTTCCTCGAGGGCGGCCGCGAGGCCATCGCCACGCTCTCATGACCGAGCAGGCGAGCCTCACGACCAAGCAGGCGAGCCCCGGGCAGGCGAGCCCGTTCGGGTCACTCCGGGAGCAGCTGCTCGACGCCGCCACCGCGTTCGCCGGCGCGCCCGCCGACCTGTCCGGCATCCTGGCGGGGCTGGTGGACGACGTCGACCGGGCGCTGCGCGAGGAGCTGGAGATCTTCCCGGTCTGCCACCATTCGCCGGCCTCCGCGCTGGCGATGGTGCGCAGGCTGCGCGAGAAGCAGCCCAAGGTCGTCTACCTGGAGTTGTGCGAGGACCTGCGGCCGCTGCTGACCGAGCTGCGCAACTGCCGGCTGCCGGTCGCGGTGCAGGCGTTCGCGACCACCCTCGACGGCTTCCCCGACTCGTGGGCGCCGCTCAGCGTGGTGGCCCCCATCACGGAGGCGTCGGCCGAATACCAGGCGATCTCGTACGCGCTCGACACGCCGGGCGTCGAGCTGGTGCTGGTGGACCGCTCGTCGGACCACGTCTTCCAGTGGCGCCCCAAGGAGGAGCCCAAGCCCAAGGACGAGCAGAAGCCCGGGGAGGAGCCGAGCGAGGAGGCGGGCCTGCACGGCGACGCCGTGGGCGTGGAGATCGGTGACCTGCGCCCGCGATTCGCCGAGCTGGAGCAGCACCTGCTGCACCACGGCAAGGTGCGCCACTGGTCCGAGTGGTGGGACCAGTACGTCGAACAGCCGCTCTCCGGCGCGGACTACGACACCTACCGCCAGGTCATGGTGCTGATCGGCAGCCTGTTCCGCCGTCTCACCCCGGACGGCGAGCGGCTGGCCATGGACGAGGACCGCGAGCGCTACATGTGGACCAGGATGCGCGAGCACCTGGCCGCCTCCGGCGCCGACCCCGCCGACTGCCTCTACGTGTGCGGCGCCTTCCACGCCGCGAGCCGCGTCGAGCAGTTCGGCCTGCGGTCCACGACCCCCTACGAGATCAGCCCGCGTACGGACACGAAATGGCTGTACGGGCTCATCCCGTCCAGCCACTCGGCCATCGAGGCGCAGTTCGGACTGGCCCCGGGATCGGTGTCGATCGCGGCGGCGACCTGGGCCAAGGCGGTCACCAGGAGCAGGCTGACGCCGTTCCAGCTGGCCGGGCAGAAGGGCGCGCGCAAACGCGCGGCCAAGTTGCCCGCGCCGGTGCCGCGGGGCGAGGTGGCCGACCGGCTCACCGGGTTCCTGTCCAGGCCGCCCGCCCTGGACGGCCTGGACGAGGCCGAACTGCTCGGCTGGTGCGTCGACATCGTCCGGCTGGCCCGCCGCAACGGCTACCTGGCCAGCACGGCCGACGCCATCGCCGTCTACGAGAGCTCGATCCTGCTCGCCGGAATGCGCAACCGCGCCCGGCCCACCCCGTACGACTTCCAGGACGCGGCCGTCACCTGCATCGAGAAGGACGCCGTGCCCGGGCGGCGGGACGTACGCCGGCTGTGCGAGATCCTGCTCGGCGGCGACCGCGTCGGCGAGGTCGGCTACGACGCGCTGCCGCCGCTGGCCAGGGACGTCTACGACCGGCTGGAGCCGCTCGGGCTCGACCTGGACAAGCGCACGATCCAGCGGGCGCTGATCGACCTCAAGGCCGAGCCCGAGCTGGTGCCCTGCTCCGACCTGCTGTGGATGCTGCGCTACCTGCTGCCTGACGACGCCGTGCGGCCCATCATGGGGGAGCGCGGGCTGGGGGAGCGTTCGATCCAGGAGAGCTGGGACCTGGCGTTCGGCCGCCACCAGCGCTCGATCATCGAGCTGGGCTACGAGGGCGTCACCATCGAGCAGGTCCTGGAGCAACGGCTGCGCAGGTCCGTCCGGGACCCCACGGCCACCGCGGCGGTGGCGCTCGCGGCGGTCGAGGACGCCGAGCTGTTCCTGGGCAGCAGGCGGTTCACCGACGAGCTCGGGGCGCGGGCCGTGGAGCTGCTCTCGGCCGAGCGGAGCGTGGACGACGCGCCCGAGGTGCTGCGCAGGATCCGGCGGCTGATGGTCTACTACCGGGCGAAGGGGACGGAGCTGCCCGCCTGGTGCGAGGAGTTCGCGACCACCGGATACGCGCAGTACTGCACGCTGCTGCCCACCGCTTTCGTGGCGGAGGACACCGGGGTGCGGCAGGTCGCGGCCATGCTGGGGTTCCTGTTCTCGATGGAGAGCCTGGCGCTGGCGCTGGGCTGCGACCGGGCGCAGCTGGAGCTGGCCGTGCGGCAGTCGCATCCCGAGGCGCCGGCCAAGGTGGCGCTGCTGTGGGCGGCTCAGACGCAGCTCGGGCTGCTGCCGGTGACCGAGCTGCGGGAGCGGTGCGACGAACTGCTGGCCAACCCGCTGGTCATCCCGTCGTTCCCGCAGTACATCATCGGGTTCGTGCAGGCCATGGAGCCGGCTCCGGTGCTGTCCGGGTTCGTGGTGGAGGTGATCTCGAAGGCGTTCGGGCGGTTGCCTGACAACGTGCTGCTGCCGTGGCTGCCCAAGCTGATCACCACTCTGCGGGACCAGGCCGGGGAGCTGATGCCGGTGCTCGTACGCGAGGCCGGCCGCACGTTCCCCGGGTCGCTGACGGCGGTGGACTCCTGGGTGCCGCCGTGGACGGCGCGGCCGGCGCCCGCACCGGCCGCCGCCCGGGCGGCGGCCGCGGGGCCGGTGACCGAGCTGCTCATCGGGCATCCGGACGCCTGTGACGCGGTGGCCGGGCTGCTGGGGTGCGCGGGCGAGTGGCGCGCTCCCGGGGGTTCCGCCCACCGGGAGGCGACCGCGCTGCTGACCGGCCACCCCGAGACCGCCCTGGCCCTGGCCGGCCTGCTCGCCTGACCGGTTCGGCCGGCCGCTGTGGTGCTGGGGGCCTGGCTGGACGGGCCTGCTCGCCCGGCCGGGTCTGTCCGGCCGCCCTGATCTGGAGGGCCTGGCTGGGGCGGGCCGCCCTGGCCAGGCCCGGGGGTGGTCACTGCCCGGGGCGGCAGGTGGTCCCGGGCGGGGGCAGGCGCAGATCGGTCAGGTACGCGTTGGCGTGCCCGATGGCGCAGGCGTTGCCCGTGAGGTAGAGCCCGTGCCCGTGGCCTTCGTACTCGACCGTCGACGAGCCGGGCACCCGGCGCACGATGTCGGCGGTGTCGTCGTAGTCCGTCCAGGTGCCCGCGCCGAGGAACGGCGGCAGCCCGGAAGGCAGCGGCGCGCGCGGGTTCGTCACCGGGACCGGCCAGCCGGTGCAGCCGAGGCGGTGCCACACGCCCATCCCGTACAGGTTCGGCGAGATCCGCTCGCCCAGCGCCCGCACCGACTGGTAGTCCTGGTAGTCGCGGTAACGCAGCCCGTCGGTGCACTGGGTGGCGTTCATGCCCACGTACGACGGCGCCTTGAGACTGCCGGCACCCGCCTTGACGTACTTCGCGAACCCGGTGGCGTCCCCGGCCTCCGCCTGCGCGATCGCCTTGGCGAGCTCGGTCCAGCGCGGATACTCCGGCTCGGACCCCGGGCTGACGAGGTGCGGCATCATGGCCACCTGCAGGTCGAATCCGCTGTACGCGGCCGGCTCACCCTTGACGGGGACCGGCGTCCTGTCGGCCGCCGCGACCAGCTTCCGCCAGCGGCCCTCGATGTCCTTCCCGCACGCCGACGAGGACGCGCACCAGTCCACGAACCTGGCGAACTGCGCCTCGTACGTGCGGTACTTGGTCCTGGCCTCCGCCTCGGCGTCCCTGAGCTGGTTGACCGCGCCGTCGAGGTACATGGCCCGGATCCGCTTGGGGAACAGCCGGGCGTAGGCGACGGCGGGTACGCCGCCGTACGAGGTGGCGATGAAGCTCAGCCGCTCCTGCCCGAGTGCGGCGCGGATGGCCTCGATGTCGCGCGCCACGGAGACGGAGTCGAGGTGGTCGAAGAACTCGGGGTCGTGCTTCCTGCACTCCTGCGCGGCCCTGCGCACGGTCACGCCGAGCTTGGCGTACTCGGCCTTGTCGTCGGGCCTGGTCAGCCAAGGCCCGGTGGTGAAGCACCGCTGCGGCAGCCGCCCGAACGTGCCCGCGTTGCGCGGCTCCAGGCTGACCACGTCGAACCGCTCGCGCAGGTCGGCGAAGCTCTTGGTGTAGTACGTGAGATCGTCGATCCCCGACCCGCCTGGACCGCCGGGAACGCTGAACACCGTGCCCTGGCTACGGCCGGTCGCGGGCAGCTTGGCGAACTTGACGGAGATCTTCCTGCCGCCTGGCTTCGCCCAGTCGACCGGCACCTCGACGGAGGAGCACACCATGTCCTTGGGCCGGTCGGCGCCCTGACACGCCTCCCAGCCGGTCGCGTTCGCCGGGGCGGCCGGGGCTACCAGCAGCGTGCCGAGCAGAACGCCGATCGTCGTGAGATTCATGCCTTCTACGTTCGCGGGCGCGCGCCCGGATCTCCATCGCGGTACGGCCCGTCATGAAGGTAGTGCCAGGACTACCCGCGCGGCGGCCGGGCAAGCTCGCGGCCCAGAGAAATGCTGGTCAGGGCACCGCGCCCGCCCCGAGCGCGTCCGGTCACACGTGGCCGACCTCGCGCAGACCCGCGAGCGCGGACTCGGCGAACGCGGTGACGACATCCCCGCCCTGCACCGGCGGCCACACCGCCGACGTGGACCAGGTCAGCCGGGGCTCGTCGATCGGCCGCCAGACCAGCCCGGTGGGCAGCCCGTCGTGGGGCTCCTCGTTCAGGTGCGCGCCGAGACCCGACATGACCAGGCCGTGGACGAAGTGCGGGTTGCGGGCGTGCCTGATCGCGCTGGGCAGGAAGCCGTTGTCGCGGCACGCCTCCAGGATGTGGTCGTACAGGTGGGGAGCCATGTCCCTGGGGAAGATCACCAGCGCGGAGCCGTCGAGGGTGCGGAGGCGTACCTCCTCCTGCCGGGCGGCGCGGTGGCCGGCCGGCAGGACCACGCCCAGCCGGCGGTGGACGACCTGACTCGACTCCAGGCCGACCGTGTCGCACGGGTGCCTGACGAGCCCGGCGTCCAGCTCCTCCGCGCGCAGCTTGGCGAGCTGGCTGGCCGTGGTCAGCTCGTGCAGCTCGAGAAGCACGTCAGGGACGCGCGCGGTGAACGTCGCCACCAGCGTCCGCAGCGCCAGCGGCGTCGTGTCGGGCGGGACGCCCGCGCGCAGCACCCCGGACGCGCCTGGACGGATGCGGCGCATGGCCTCGCGGGCGGCGTCGGCGCGGTCGAGTACGTCGCGGGCGTGCGCCAGCAGCAGCGCGCCGGCCTCGGTGAGCGTGACGCGGTGCGGATTGCGGTCGAACAGCGTGACGCCCAGCTCCCGCTCCAGGTCACGGATGCGCTGGGACAGCGGCGGCTGCGCCATGTGCAGGCGCTCGGCGGCCCGGCCGAAGTGCAGCTCCTCGGCTACGGCGACGAAATAGCGCAGGTGGCGTAGCTCCATCGGTTTCACCATATCGCTCTGATATCGGCAAGGGTCGACATTGATGTTGGCCAGCGCCCCGAGACACCTGGTTATATCCCGGCAAGCCCGTTGACCTGGGAAGGGGCGCTTGTGACTGTGATTTCCGACCGCGAAGGACCCGTCGCGGTGATCACGCTGAACCGGCCGGAGAAGCTCAACGCCTGGACCGCCGACATGCGGGAGAGGCTGATCGAGCTGCTGCGCCAGGCGGGCGACGATCCCCAGGTGGGGGCGGTCGTCCTCACGGGCGCCGGGCGCGCCTTCTGCGCGGGACAGGACCTGGGCGAGACGGCAGGCATCGACCCCGGCGACCACGCGGCCTCCGATGCCTGGATCGACGGCTTCGACCGGCTCTACCGGGCGGTGCTCGACCTCGACAAGCCGACCGTGGCGGCGGTGAACGGGGTGGCGGCCGGGTCGGGCTTCCAGTTCGCGCTGCTGGCCGACCTGCGCATCGGCCACGCGGGCTGCCGGATGGGCCAGCCCGAGGTGCTCTCCGGCATCCCGAGCATCACTGGCATCTGGGCCATGTGGGACATCCTCGGCCGCGCCAGGACCACCGAGTTCGCGCTCACCGGGCGGCTGGTGTACGGAGCGGAGGCCGAGCGGCTCGGCCTGCTGAACAGGCTGGTGGCGGAGGGCGAGGTGCTGGCGGCGGCGGTGGCGCAGGCCAAGGAGCTGTCCGCGCTGCCCCCGGGGGCCGTGGCGCTGACCAAGGGCAGGCTCAGGGACCTGGAGCGGGACGCCCTCGCCGACGCCGTGACAGCGGCCAAGAAGGTGCACGCCGCCGCGTACGCCACCGGCGAGCCGCAGCGCGAGATGGCCCGTTTCCTGCGGGGACGTGCCAAGTGACCGAGTGGAGTGTGCCCGAGCGGTACAACATGGCCGTGGACGTGGCCGACCGCCACCCGCGCGAGAACCTGGCGCTGATCTTCGAGGACCACACCGGGGCGCACGAGGAGATCCGCTGGGGCGCGGTGCAGGACCGCTCCCGTCAGATGGCCGCCTGCCTGCGCGCGCTCGGCGTGACGCCGGGCGACCGCGTGGCGGTCATGCTGCCGCAGCGGGCCGACACGCCGGCGACGTACCTCGGCGTGCTGCGTACCGGCGCGGTGCTCGTGACCATGTCGCTGCTCTGGGCCGACGACCAGATCGCCTACCGCCTCGCGGACGCCGGCGCGTCGGTGCTGGTCACCGAGGCCGGCGCGGTGCGGCGGGCGAGCGCGTACGACGGCGTCGTGGTGGACGTGGACGACCCGGCGATCGGGCTGCTGCCGCCCGAGTTCGAGGACGCCGACACCGCCGCCGACGATCCGGCGCTGATCTTCTACACCTCCGGCACGACCGGCCCGGCCAAGGGCATCGTGCACGCGCACCGGACGCTGCTCGGCCACAACGAGTTCCGGCACTGCCACGACCTGCGCCCCGGCGACGTCTTCTACGGCGCGGGGGAGTGGGCCTGGTCGATGGCCAAGCTCATGGGGCCCCTGCGGGCGGGGGCCACGCACTACGTCTACCGCCCGGCCGCCGGGTTCGACCCGGAAGGGCTGCTGGCCGGGATGGCGCGCAACGGGGTGACGACCGGGCTGGTCAACCCCACGTTCCTGCGCAAGATGCGCGAGCAGGTGCCGGACGCGGGACGGCGTCATCCGCAGCGGCTGCGTACGGTGTGCTGCGCCAACGAGCCGCTCACGGCGGACCTGATCCGCTGGTTCCGCGACGAGTTCGAGGTCACGCTGCTCGACTACTACGGTTCGACGGAGTCGTACCCGCTGATCGGAAACCTCCCCGGCGAGCCCGTGAAGGAGGGCTCCGTGGGGCGCCCGCTGCCGGGCTGGGACGTGGCGCTGCTGGACGAGTCCGAGCGGCCGGTGCCGGCCGGCGAGGTCGGCGAGATCTGCCTGCGGGCGCGGAGCAACCCGCAGTTCCCGCTCGGCTACTGGAACCGTCCCGAGGACTCCATGGAGGTGTTCGGCGGCGAGTGGTTCCACACCAAGGACCACGCCCGGGTGGACGAGGACGGCTACTACTGGTTCCTCGGCCGGGTGGACGACGTGATCAAGACCTCCGGCTACCGGGTCGGACCCGACGAGGTCGAGGCCGCGCTGCGCGCCCATCCCGCCGTCGCCGAGGTGGGCGTGGCCGGGGTGCCCGACCCCGTACGCGGCCAGGCCGTCAAGGCGTGGGTACTGCTCGCGCCCGGCTACCTGCCAGGTGAGGAGCTGGCACGGGACATCCGCGAGTTCGCCAAGACCACCCACTCCCGCTTCGCCTACCCGCGGGAGATCGAGTTCGTCGACGAGTTGCCGCGATCGGCGACCGGCAAGATCCAGCGCGCGCGGCTCCGCCTGCGTCACACCACCTAGGGAGTGAGCATGACCCCCCACGCCTCGGCCGCCGTCCGGCGCAAGGTCACCATGGCCTCCGCCATCGGCAACTTCGTCGAGTGGTTCGACTCGGCGGCGTACGCGGTGATGTCCGCGACGATCGCCGGCCTCTTCTTCCCCGACTACGACGCGACGGCCGCGCTGCTCGCCACCTGGGCGATCTTCGCCGGCGGGTTCGTCGCCCGGCCGCTCGGCGCCGCCTTCTTCGGCAGGTACGGCGACCGCCTCGGCCGCAACAGGATGCTGGCGCTGACCATCCTCACCATGAGCGGCGCCACGTTCCTCATCGGCGTCCTTCCCACCTACGCCTCGTGGGGCATGGCCGCGCCGATCCTGCTCTTCCTGCTGCGCTGCGCCCAGGGCTTCTCGACCGGCGGCGAGTACACGGGCGCGTCGGCGTTCATCGTCGAGTACGCGCCCGAGGGGCGGCGGGCCCGCTTCGCCGCGGCCGTGCCGGTGACCGTGGGCCTGGCCAGCGTGGCGGGCTCCGGCGTCGGCTTCCTGATCACCTCGACGGTGACGGACGAGGCGCTGCAGAGCTGGGGCTGGCGGATTCCGTTCCTGCTGGCGGGGCCGCTGGGGGCGATCGGGCTCTACCTGCGTTCCAAGGTCGAGGACACGCCGGTGTTCCGGGCGCTGGAGCAGCACCACGCGGTGGAGCAGGCGCCGCTGCGCGAGGCCGTACGCCGCAGCGGACGCCAGATCGCCACGCTGTTCGGCTACAGCATCACCAACGCCGTCGGGTACTACCTGATGAGCACGTACATGATCGCGTACATGTCGGAGGAGCTCGGCTACGCCAAGAGCGAGGCCCAGCTCACCAACGTCGTGTCCATGCTCGCCTACAGCGTCGCCTGCCTGCTGGCCGCGGCGGGGAGCGACCGGTACGGGCGCCGGCCCATGCTCATCGTGGCCTGCGCGGGCTTCGTGGTGCTGCCGCTGCCGGCGTTCTGGCTGATGGGGACGGGCCTGGCCGGGGCGGTGGTGGGCACGTCGCTGCTCGCCATGCTGGTCTCCGTGATCGGCACCTCCAACGTGCCCGCGATGGTGGAGATGTTCCCCGCCAAGGTACGCGCCAGCGGCTCGGCCATCGGGTACACCGCCGCGTACGTGCTGTTCGGCGGCACGGCGCCGTTCGTGGCGACCGGGCTGGTGTCGGCCTCGGGCAACGCGATCGCGCCCGCCTTCTTCATGGCGGGGGTCGCGGTGATCTCGATGATCGTGGTGCTGACGTCGTTCAAGGAGACGCGGGGGCTGTCGCTGGGCCGCGACGCCGACGCCGCCGCCACCGAGCGCGTGTGAGCGCGGGCCTGCGGTCGGCCCCTTGAGGGTGACGGAGGCGGCGGGCGCGGGCGGGAGAGGGGCGCGTCGGCGGGTGAGCTTGATCCGGGGATCCGGTGCCGTGGATCATGGGCGCGTGGACTACTACCTGATCTCCGCCGCGGCGGACGACCGGTCGCCGGTCGGACTCCTGGTCGAGGAGTTCGTCCTCTGCGAGGACTACACGGCGGCCGGCATCGACGGCGCCGAGTGGCGGCCGGAGACGGGCGTCTGGTCCGCCTGCCCCGCCCTGAGCCGTGCCATCCGCGCCGATGACGGCGTGCGGGCGCGGGTGAAGCCGGTGGGCAGGCAGGCGGCGGCCGACGCCTACGCGCTGCTCGGCGGCGGTGAGCTGCCGGAGGAGGCGGAGCTCCGTACGCACTTCCGCGAGCGCCAGTCCCTGCCCGCCTCCGCGCCGCTCGACCTCGGCACCGCCCGCAAGGCGCGCCGCTACCGCATTCTGTTCGCCGGGCAACTCGGCGAGGACGGGCTGTCGAACGCGCGGACAGCCCTGCGGCTGGAGCCGACCGGTGACCCGCGCGTGGTCGGCCAGGCGACAGGGAACGTCGGCGGCCACGCCTTCATGTGGGAGCTGCGCCGGATCGGGGCGGGCATCGCCTGGTGCGTGGACGTGACGGCCCGGCTCGGCACCGGCCCCGCCACCGCGCTCGGGGCGCTGCTGCACCACCACCGGCAGGCCGTACGCCGGCAAGGGCTGATCCCCGTCACGGTCGAACGCTTCGCCTGACGCTTTTCCGCCGGGAGTGTCACATTTTCCCGGCCTATTCCGTCGTATTCGGTGATGAGTCGTGCCGAATCGAGGACGGGGTGACGATGAGGGGCAGCTCGCTGGCCAAGGCGCTCGACGATCGGGTGGGTGGGGCCGGTTTCCTGAAGAAGGCGATGCGCAAGGTCTTTCCAGATCACTGGACGTACCTGCTGGGGGAGATCGCCCTGTACGCGTTCGTGGTCGTCCTGCTCACCGGCGTCTTCCTCACGTTCTTCTTCAAGCCGGCCATGGAGGAGGTGATCTACGACGGCGCGTACGTGCCGCTGCGCGGTGTCGAGATGAGCCTGGCGTACGCCTCCTCGCTGGAGATCAGCTTCGAGGTGCGCGGCGGCCTGCTGATGCGGCAGATGCACCACTGGGCCACGCTGGTCTTCCTCGCCGCCATCGTCGCCCACCTGCTGCGCAACTTCTTCACCGGCGCGTTCCGCAAGCCGCGCGACCTGAACTGGCTGATCGGCGTGCTGCTGTTCGTCCTGGTGATGTTCAACGGGCTGTTCGGCTACTCGCTGCCCGACGACCTGCTGTCCGGCGCGGGGCTGCGCATCCTGCACGGCGTCACGCTGTCCGTGCCGCTGGTCGGGACGTACGTGGCGGCGTTCCTGTTCGGCGGCGAGTTCCCCGGCGACGACATCATCTCGCGGCTGTACAGCATCCACGTGCTCCTCATCCCCGGGCTGCTGCTCCTGCTCATCCCGCTGCACGCAGTGGTGCTGACCTGGCGGCAGACCCACACCCAGTTCCGCGCGAAGGGGCTGAACGACCGGGTGGTGCGCGGCGCGCCGTTCTTCCCGGCGTTCATCGCGAAGACGACGGTGTTCTTCCTGTGGGTGACCGCGGTGGTCGCGCTGCTCGCCACCGTGTTCCAGATCAACCCGATCTGGCTGTACGGCCCGTACGCGCCCAGCACGGTCAGCGCCGGCTCCCAGCCCGACTGGTACATGGGCTTCCTCGAAGGCGCCCTGCGGATCATGCCGCCGTGGGAGCTCACCGTGTTCGGCTACACGGTCAGCATGAGCGTGCTGATCCCCGCGTTGGTCGCGCCCGGCCTGCTGTTCACCGCGCTGTTCGTGTATCCCTTCGCCGAGCGCTGGATCACCCGCGACCACACCGTGCACCACCTCCTGGACCGCCCCCGCGACGTGCCGGTACGGATGGGGATCGGCGTGGCCGGGGTCGTCTACTACGGCGTGCTCTGGTTGGCCGGCGGCAACGACCTCATCGCCACGACCTTCCACATCTCACTGAACGCGACGACCTGGATCTTCCGCGTCGCGATCGTGGTGGGACCGGTGCTCGGCTACGTGCTCGCCCGGCGGATCAGCCTGGGACTGCAGGCGCGCGACCGCCACACCGCCGCCCACGGGGTGGAGACCGGCGTGATCGTACGCGGCCAGGACGGCGGATTCCACGAGATCGAACGGCCGGCGACCGACGAGGAGACCGCGGTGCTCGTACCCCCGGGCCTTCCCGCCCTGCCACCCGCGAGTAACGGTGACGTCCCGCCGCCGCTCAAGCGCAGACTCCGGGACGCCGCCCAACGCTCGTGGACGCGCTGAAATCAGGGCGCGAAGCCCCCATGACCCGGCCGCCGTCCAGGACACCGAAGCCATCTCGTACATGTAGCAGTAGTCGCAGGCGAGATTGCACCGGCTGTGCAGCTTGAGGATGGACTGCCGGAACGCGGTGGGGCGCCATCCCGACTCGAGGAGCTTGCCCACATCGAGGTCGGCGGGCCATTCGGCGCCTGCCACGCTGATCAGCTCCCGAGCTGAGGGGGAATGCGGCATCTGGACTATTGCCTTCGCGGGTCAAACCCTGTTCGCCGTCGATGTGAAGGCTGGGACGTGAGTCGAATCACTTATGCGGAGTGGGTTCGCCGGTGGTCGCATGCCCACGCTTGTTCGGGGCATTAGCGAGATGCGTACGCGAAGATTTGCTGATTTGTCTGGCGTGGAAGGCATCACTGATGCGGACCAGCACGATGCTCGCGAGCACCCTCACAGCGGCGGTGCTCCTGGCCGGATGCACCTCGGGAGGTGGCCCGGCGCCGACCGGGCCGCAGGAGCGGGGCCCGGTGGCCAAGCTGGCGATCACGCCTGCCGACGGCGCCAAGAAGGTCCGGCCGGACACGGGGATCGGCGTCAAGGTCACCGAGGGGAAGGTCACCGAGGTGGCCGTCGCCGACGCCAAGGGCCGCAAGGTGCGCGGCGCCGTGGGCGCCGACGGGCTGTGGCGGCCCCGGTGGCCGCTGCGGCCCTCGACGGCGTACACCGTCAGCGCGGGGGCCACCGGCACGGACGGCAAGCAGGTCGCGGCGCGGGCCGAGTTCACCACGTTGAAGCCGAAGCGCGTGCTGGAGAGCGGCATGTCGCCGCTGGACGGTGAGACGGTCGGCGTCGGGATGCCGGTGCAGCTCCTGCTGTCCCAGCCGGTGACCGCCACGCAGGACCGCGCCAGGATCGAGCGGTCGCTGGTGGTACGGATGTCCGAGCCCGTCGAGGGCGCGTGGAGCTGGGTCAGCGACCGTGAGGTGCAGTTCAGGCCGCGGGAGTACTGGCCGGTCGGGCAGAAGGTCGAGGTCGTGGCGCACCTGACGGGCCTGCGGGCGGGCAAGGACCTGTGGGGAACCAAGGACCGCAGCCTGAGCTTCACCGTCGGTCCCGAGCACATCACCGAGGTCAGCGCCGCGAGCCACCGGGCGGTCGTACGGAAGAACGGCGAGGTCGTCAGGACCATCCCGGTCAGCATGGGCAGGCCGGGCGACGACAGCTACTCCGGCGTCATGATCGCCCAGGAGAAGGCGGCGGACGTCCTCATGGACTCGGCCACCATCGGGGAGCCCGGCGAGTACCGCATCCGCACCAAGTGGAACGTCCGGATGACCTACAGCGGCACGTTCTTCCACGCCGCGCCCTGGTCGACCGGGGCGCAGGGCAGCCGCAACGTCAGCCACGGCTGCGTGAACGCCAGTCCGGCCAACGCCCGCTGGTTCTACGAGTTCACCCAGCGGGGCGACATCATCGAGGTCTCAGGCACCTCGCGGAAGCTGCGGTTCGGCAACGGGCCGACGCCCTGGGCGAAGTCGTGGGAGGACTGGCTGGCGGGCAGCGCCGTGGGCGAGCCGGTCACCGGATGACATGTGCGCCAGGGCTCGCGGGACGCGGATGGGAGACGCAGACTGAGAGCGTGTCCTAGAACGAGGCCCATCGAGGAAGGCGCTGTGATTCCCGGTGACTGAGGGATCCGGCCGGGGGGCCGTCCGGCTTCCCGCCGTCCTGTTATGGCTGCTGATCTGGTCCCTGCATGTCCACGAGTTCCTCGTGACGTTCTAGGGATGACCGCCCGGCACCACGAGGCCGGACTCGTACGCGAACACGACCAGTTGCGCCCTGTCGCGCACGCCGAGCTTGGTCATCGACCTGCTCACATGGGTCTTGGCGGTGGCGCCGCTGATCACCAGGTGCCCGGCGATCTGGTCGTTGGACATGCCCCTGGCGACCAGCGAGACGATCTCGCGCTCGCGCCCGGTCAGCCGTTCCAGGCCGGGCACGGCGACGGGCCTGGGCGGGGTGCTGACGTACTCCTCGATCAGGCGGCGCGTCACCGACGGGGACAGCAGCGCGTCGCCGCGGGCGGCCACCCGCACGGACTGCAGCAGGTCGCCGGGCTCGATGTCCTTGAGCAGGAACCCGCTGGCCCCGGCCCGGAGGGCGGCGAAGACGTACTCGTCGAGGGCGTAGTTGGTGAGGATGACCACGCGAACCCCGTCGAGCTCCGGTGCGGCGCCGATCCTGCGGGTGGCCTGGATGCCGTCGAGCAGCGGCATCCGCACGTCGAGCAGCGCCACGTCCGGCAGCAGCCGCCTGGACAGCTCCACGGCCTCCACGCCGTTGCCCGCCTCGCCGACCACGGTGATGTCGTCGGTGAGTTCGAGCAGCGCCTTGAACCCGGCACGGATGAGCGGCTGGTCGTCGGCCAGCAGGACCCTGATCACGCGGGCACGGGCAGCTCGGCGCGCACCGCGAAGCCGCCGCTCTCCTGAGGCCCCGCCGTGAGCGATCCGCCGACGGCGACCGCGCGCTCGCGCATCCCGATCAACCCCATTCCCGGTCCGGCCGTGCCCGGCTCGCCGTCGTTCTCTACGCGGAGCACGATTTTCGCCGGATCGTACTCGACGGCGAGCGTGACCGCCGCAGTGCCGGCGTGCCGCAGGACGTTGGTGAACGCCTCCTGCGCGATGCGGTACGCGGCCCGGTCGACCTCGGGCGGCAGCGCGTACGGCACGCCGGAGACGGTGTGCGACACCCGCAGCCCCGCCCCCTCGGCCCTGGACACCAGGCGCGGCAGCCCGGCCAGTCCGGCCTCGACCCCCTCGTCGCCCTGGCGCAGCACGCCCAGCGTGGCGCGCAACTCGCTCATCGCCTCGTGGCCGGACTCCTTGACCGCCGCGAGCGCCCGCCTGGCGCGGCCCGGGTCGCGTTCGAGCAGCTCCATGGCGACCGCGACCTGCACGTTGACCACCGAGATGCTGTGCGTGAGCGAGTCGTGCAGCTCCTGCGCGATCCACAGCCGCTCCTCGCCCGCCCGGCGCAGCGCCGCCTCCTCGCGGGTGCGCTCGGCCTCCTCCGCGCGCTGCTCCACGGCCCGCAGGTACGCGCGCCTGTTCCTGGTCATCTCGCCGACCACGATCATCGCCACCAGCCAGCCGCTCAGCAGCGTCATCCAGTCGCCCGCGGTGGGATCGCGCGCGGACAGCGCCATGAGACCGTAGACCGGTACGGCCAGCCCGACCGCCATCCAGACCGCCGCCCAGCGGCGGCCGAGCGTGGCCAGCGTGTAGATCGTGGCCAGCGCGGGCGCGGCGGCGAACACCCCCGGATAGCCGGCCGCGTAGTACACGACTCCGCAGGCCACCGTGATCGACCCGGCGGCGAGCGGGGCGGTGCGCCGCGCGGCGAGCGACAGGGACGCGACCGTGATGAGTATCAGCCCCAGTGTGTCGAGCGGGCGCTCGAAGGAGCCGGTCCGCGACAGGTTGCCGTAGGTGCCGGCGACGATGCCCGTCAGGGCGCCCGCCGCGATGAGCGCGTCCGTCTTCCGGCTGTCCATACTCAGAACGTAGGCGACCCGTGCACCGTCCGGCGTCATCCCACGGTCGTACGTCGCCGCTCCCGGACGGGCGGCGTACCACGCGGGGAGTACGCCTGGAGCCCCCGCCCGGAGGACGCGGACCTGGGGCGGGGGCCTGGAGCATACCGGGCATGACCACGACCACCGGATGGACTTCACCGCGCCGCAGGTGTGGCGCGGGCTGGCCGGGATGTTCCTGGTACGCGACGAGGAGGAGGACGCGCTGCCGCTGCCGGGCGGCGACCGGGAGCTGCCGCTGATGATCTGCGACCGGGCGTTCGACGAGGACGGTTCCTTCAGGTATCCGGGCCGGCACACGTCCGACCACATGGAAGGCGTCGAGGGCGACGTGATCCTGGTCAACGGCGCGCCCTGGCCGGTACACGAGGTGAGCGCCACCCGGCACCGGCTGCGGCTGCTGAACGCCTCCAACGCCCGCAGGTACCGACTCCGGCTCACACCGGGCGGCCGGTTCACCCAGATCGGCAGCGACGCCGGGCTCCTGGCCGCGCCCGTGGTCCACGACGCGATCACGATCACACCGGGGGAGCGGTTCGACGTCGTCGTGGACTTCTCCGCCTACCCGGTCGGCAGCGCGGTCACGCTGGTCAACACCCTGGGAAACGGCCCCGCCAGGAACGTCATGCGCTTCGTGGTCACCCGCAGGGCCCGCGACGACAGCGCCGTGCCGCATACCCTGTCCCGCCCGCCGGAACGCCCCCGGTCGGTGACCCGGCGCGCCTTCGACTTCCGCAGGTCGGAGTCCGCCTGGACGATCAACGGGCGGGCGTACCTGCCCGGCGTCCCGCTGGCCCGCCCGCGCCTCGGCACCGCCGAGATCTGGCGGCTGACCAGCGACTTCCACCATCCCGTACACCTGCACCTGGCCCACTTCCAGGTGCTCGCCCGCAACGGCAGGCCACCCGCAGCCACCGACGCGGGCTGGAAGGACACCGTGGACGTACGCCCGTACGAGGTCGTGGACGTGCTCGCCCGTTTCGAGGGCTACCGGGGCAGGTACATGCTGCACTGCCACAACCTCGAGCACGAGGACATGGCGATGATGGCCGACTTCGACGTGGTCTGAGAGGGGTCCCTCCCATCCTTTGCCTCGATAGGGGACAATTCATCGGAGGACATGTGCCCCCTCGTCTGATGGAGCTAGGAGCAGGCATGCAGATCGTACGGTTCACCAGCCCTTTGACCGGCGCCGACGCGGTCGGGATCGACGACGGTGAGCAGGTGGTGGAGCTGTCCGGGATCACCACCGTGGGCGAGCTGCTCCGGCTGTCGTCCGATGAGCTGCGGGACCGATGCGCGGGGGCGGACGGGCCGGCGCACCCGTCCGGGTCCGTGCGCCGGCTGGCTCCGGTGGACGGGCTGATGGAGGTCTGGGCGGCGGGCGTGACGTACCGGCGCTCGCGCGAGGCCAGGGTGATCGAGAGCGAACGCGCCGCCGACGTGTACGAGCTCGTCTACGACGCCGAACGCCCCGAGCTGTTCTTCAAGTCGGTGGCCTGGAAGGTGTCGGGGGACGGCGACCGCATCGCGGTGCGCGCCGACTCGGAGATCGACGTGCCCGAGCCTGAGCTGGGCCTCGTCCTCAACTCGGCGGGCGAGATCGCCGGCTACACGGTGGTCGACGACGTCAGCTCGCGCACCATCGAAGGGGTCAACCCGCTCTATCTGCCGCAGGCCAAGATCTACCTCGGCGCGTGCGCGGTCGGCCCGGCGATCAGGCCGGTGTGGGAGGTGGCCGACCCCTACGCGCTGGACATCACGCTGACCATCACCAGGGCGGGGGAGACGGTGTGGGACGGCAAGTCGTCCACGTCCGAGCTGAACCGGCGCCTGGACGACCTGGCCGGCTACCTGTTCCGCGCTGACACCTTCCCTGATGGCGCGGTGCTCGCCACCGGCACCAGCCTGGTCCCGGACCTGCCGTTCACGCTGGGCGACGGCGACACGGTGACCATCGGCATCGCCGAGGTCGGCACGCTGACGACGACCGTGGTCAGGGGCCTGGACGCGATGCGCTCCCAGGCGTAGGCGATCAGGCGGCCGTGCGAGACGGCGCCCGCCGCCGGTGCGCGGCGGTCGCCGTCCGCGACCGGACCGTTCAGAAGTGCGGATCGAGAGCGCTGCCCCACGTGTAATCGCCGTCAGAACGCAGCTGGAACGTGCAGCTGATTTTGTATGCCGCGCCGCCGCCGTTCAGCGAGAGATAAGCATCATGTCTGTAGTATCCAACCGAGGGAGCCCCGGGCCAGAGCTGGTCGCTCCAGGTGTACGTCCCCCCGATAATGGGACCGGTGTAGTTTTGGCAGGTGCCGACGGCAGGCGGAGCAACGTAAGTGAACCAGCCGTAGGTGCCCGCCCTGAGCTCGATCTGGCGGCTCACCAACCCCAGGGGCATCCCGCTGGTCGGGCGAGCCGTCAGCCATTGAGTTTTTACGTTGTACGCCGTTTCCGCGGCGTACGCCGTGCCGGTCGTGATCGGTAACAGCATCATGAAGACAGCTGTGGTGACCAGACAAAGCTTCTTGAATGTGGAGCGCATGGAGCCTCTTTCCTGAACGGGTGGTGCGATTCTTCGGGTTCCGCGGAGTCGAATCAGTATCACCCGAACAAGCTTTCGAATGCAACCGGCTTGACGTTACGTGGGGCCGGGGGTCTGGGCGGCTTCCTCGCGCAGGCGCCTGGCGCGGCGGAGCAGGTTCTCGGCGGTGGCCAGGCACGCGTCCTCGAGGTCGCCCAGCTCGCGCCGGAGCGAGGCGGCCTGGGCGAGGTAGCGTTCGGCGGACGGTCCCGTCCAGTAGGGGTCGCTGTCCGCAGGTCGCAACGGGATTCCGGTGAACGCGTCCGCCAGCCCCCGGGCATAGCGCGTGAAGGTGGCGGCGAGCGCCTCCTTCGAGGCCGCCTCCCGGAGCAGCCGGTGCCTGACGGGCACGATCAGCCTCCTCTTCTCTCCAGCGCCCTGCGCAGGGCGGCGACGTGCTCGGCGGGCTCGTCGTCGCTCCACTCGGCGTAGGCCGTCATCAGCGTGGCCGCCGCGGCGGGGTCCCGCATCAGCGCCCCCATGAAACGGGCGGCCGTCTCCGGATCCAGCTTGTCCCACGGCGGCTCGGGCGCCTCGGCCTGGACCCGGGCGAGTTGCCCGAGGTAGGGCGGCACGTCCCCAACCAGCGCCCGGCTGACCGGGGAGCCGGCGAAGGCCCCGAGGTCGTCGCCCGCCCGCGACCCCATCCCGCGGATGACGTTGATCCAGGCCCGCTGCCGCAGCCCCGCCACGCCGGCGTCCGGCCGCAGCGCCGCATGCAGCGCCCTCGCCAACGCCTCCTCGTAAGCGGAGCCGGGCCCTGAGGCGTCAAAGGCGGGGCCGGAGGCGTCAGTGGCGGGGCCCGGGATGTCAAAGGCGGGGCCTGAAGCGTCAGTGGCGGGGCCGAAGGCGGCGAAAAGGGCGCGTGCCTCGTGCTCGTGCTCGGCCAGCAGGTGCTGGAACGCCTCCGGGTTGGCCTCGTACGCACGGGCCAGGTTGTACGGGTTCCAGCCGGGGCCGGGCGGGCGGCTCAGCACGCCGGCGGCCACCCGGTTGAGTAACGTGCTGGACTGACCGGCCAGACCGACCAGGGTCGTCAGAACGTCCGCCGGGGCCGTCTCCACGATCGCGTACCACTCCTCGCCGAGCCGCCCGGTACGCTCGGCGCTCGCGAACGCCTGGGCCAGCACGCCAGGGGAGGAGCCCGCGGCCCGATCCATCGCCTCCGGCGGCAGCCCCCCGGGCTCTCCCGCCGCCCTTATCCAGTCGCCGAACAGCCGGGTGAACGTCTCCGGGCCGAGTGCGGCCAGCAGCGCGGCGGCGTACGCGGGGTCGTGGACCTCGTCCTCGGCGGACGACACGGCCCGCTCGACCCCGCGCCACGAAGGATCTTCGTCGTGCCGGGCGAGCGCCGCCGCGATGAGGCCCGCGGCCTGCTCGGCCGCCCGCGTGGCCGCCGCCGCGCCGCGGAACGGGAACATGCCGGTGAGCATGCCCTTCTCGCGCACCGGCACCAACTGCTCGACGGTGTCGATGCGCCACTTCAGGTCCTGCTGGGCCTCGTGGAAGAACGCCCAGGTGCGATGCATGGCCGTGGTGCCCTGGCGGCCCGCCCAGTCCGCGCCCGCCTCGGCGATCGCGGCGTCGAGCCCTGGACGCGTGCCGCCCAGGACACTCTTCCCGATCTCCATCTGGCGGATCAGCCGCTGCGCACCCGGGGGGTCGATCCCGACGAACTCCCCCATGGAACCCTCCCAGAGGGTGGGTGGGTGTGTGGTTACAGGGCGGGAGTCAAGCACACCGGACGTCCCGGAGGACACGCGTTTCACATATCCGGAATCGCCGCACAGGCCACCGGTGGCGGGCAGACTGCCCGCCACCGGCCATGGATCAGTCGCGATATGTCCGGATGTAGTCGAACTCGGCGACGGCGCCTGACCTGTTCATCGAGAAGAGGCCGATTCCGAGCTCGTCCTTCGCCGGCAGGGTCCACACGCCGTTGCGCACCCAGCGCTCGCCGTCCCTGCTGGTCGCCGCGCGCACCTCGGTCTCGTCGTGCGCCACGTCGTGGTGGTACGACAGCCGCAACCACATCGTCTCCGCGGCGGGACCGCCGAACATCGGGGCGTTGGCCACGGCGATCGGCGGCGTGGTCGTCGGCCGCTCACCCTCCTTGGCGAACTCGCTGACCTGCTGTACGGCCCCGTCGCCGCGTTGCAGCGGGATCGCGGAATGGGCCATCTTGAAGTAGCGGTCGTCGTTCTCGTACAGCAGGATGCCGGCCTGCTGGTTGCCCCGATCCGGCGCGAACCTGAGCTTCGTCTCCACCGTGTAGTCGCCGTCGGGCGCGTCCCGCAGCAGCACCGACGCCGTGTTGGTGGCCTCGTGCAGCTCGGCGTTCTGGGTCGGCCAGGACAGCGCTCCGCCGGAGACGGCGACGCCCGCGGCCGGGCCGCGTACCCACTGCCACGGCGCGCCGATCGCCGTGCCGTCGAACTCGTCGCTGAACTCCGGCAGT
Organism: Nonomuraea cypriaca; assembly: GCF_015645445.1. Taxonomy (GTDB): domain Bacteria; phylum Actinomycetota; class Actinomycetes; order Streptosporangiales; family Streptosporangiaceae; genus Nonomuraea; species Nonomuraea cypriaca. The sequence goes on from NZ_JADOGI010000142.1 coordinate 26,733, forward strand.
AGCACGCCGGGGGCCGGCTCGGGCACCCGCTCGGTGACGGGCGTGTACAGCGCGGCGGCGCCGACGTTGTCGGCGTCGGCCGCGCCGCTCGCCACCGCGCCGACGGAGCCGTGGCGGGCCGCGGCGCGCGGCAGGCGGCGCGTCTGCTCCGCCACCGCGTCGCCGAGCTGGTCGCCGCTGACCTGGACGGTCAGCTCTGTGCCGCGCAGCTCGGCCACGACGCTGTGCCAGGCGGCGAAGTCGAACCCGGCCGGCAGCGGCGTCACCGACTCGCCCCGGCTCCTGCCGCCGATCAGCACGTCGGTGACCAGGGCGCCGCGGTCCTCGTCCAGCCGGGCCACGACGTGGTTGGCCCGGTTGACGTACGCGAGCGTGAGCCCGGCGGCGCCGGCGGCGACCCGCAGGTCGGCCTGCGCCCGCACGTCGGCGGAGGCGGCCTTGCGAGCCGAGACCAGGTAGGACCGGCCGGTTCCCGCGTGGCTCGCGTACCCCTTCGCGTCCTGCTCGGTCCGCACCGACCAGCCGCTCTCGGCGCGCCAGCCGGTCAGCCCGGTGTTGAACGTCCCGCCGGCGTCGAAAGAGGCCACCGGCGCGGCCTGCGCGCCTTCCGACGGTCCCGCTCCCGCGCGGACCACCGGCCAGCCATCGATCCAGTCCAGCCGATCGATCAGCAGCGGGCGCTTGCTCAGGTTCGTCAGCCGCCCTTCGCCGATCGGCGGGAAGTCCGGGTCGTCCGTCGAGATGCCGTGGTAGACCAGCCAGTCCTGGCCGGACAGGTCGGTCTGGAAACCGCTGTGGCCGGTACCGGTCCAGCGGTTGCCGTTCGCGCCGACGACGATGGCGCCCTTGGTGGTCAGCTCCATCAGGTCCACCCCCTCGTCGTCGGTGAAGGGGCCGAACGGGCTGGTGGCGCGGCCGGCCTTGACCTGGTAGCCGCTGTAGGCGCCGGTGCAGCAGCCGGCGTCGGAGTAGAACAGGTAGTAGAAGCCGTCGCGGCGGACGACGTAGGCGCCCTCCATGCGGCGGCCCCTGGCCACCTGCTTCGCGACGCCCTCCACGCGGGTGGCGTCGGCGTTCATCCGCGCCACGCAGACGACGTCGTAGCTGCCCCAGTACATGTAGTGGGCGCCGTCGACGTCGGTGAACTGCGCCTGGTCGATGTGGCCGGTGGGGCAGGTGGCCTGGGTCGCGGCCGGGAGCATGTCGCCCTTGTCCGTCCACGGCCCGGTCGGGGCAGGCGCGGTGGCCAGCCCGAGATCGCCGGAGGCCAGCGAGTAGGAGAGGTGGTACGTGCCGTCGACGTACCTGATGTCCGGTGCCCAGAGCCGCGCACCGTTGTGCCAGGCGGGCTTGGTCTGCGGCGTGAAGACCTGTCCCGCGTACTCCCACGTCACCAGGTCCGCGGAGCGCAGGATCGGCAGGATACGTTCGCCGTCCTCGCCCTTGCTGTTGAAGACGGGGTTCTGGGTGCCGTAGGCGTACCAGAGGCCGTCCTTGGCGTGGATCATCGTGGGGTCGGGGAAGGTGTCGACGACGCCCGCCGACACGGGGTTGCTGTAGGTGGTGGGGGTTGCCACAGGGCCGGTGATCAGCCCAGACAGTAAGGCGGTGAGGCCGAGGAACACCTTCATTCCGGTGCGCTCTCCTTCTCGAAGGAGCTCAGGGTGGGGTCGTAGTCGGAGGCGCCGATGTCGTACATCGGGGTCATCCAGTGGTAGAAGTTGTCGCCGCGTTCGCGTAGCAGGTCGTACAACCGGCGCATGAGGCGGCGGCGGACCGGGGCCAGCTCCGGGTGGGTGTAGCGGTTGCTCAGCTCGTGCGGGTCGGTGTGCAGGTCGTACAGCTCGTTGACCGACTCCGGGTTGACGATCAGCTTGTAGCGG
>NZ_JADOGI010000143.1 GCF_015645445.1 Nonomuraea cypriaca
GGGTGGTGGGCGGGGCTGGGGGCCTCCGAGCGGAGGCGGCGGCTGCTCGACTTCAAGGCCGTCATCACCCGGGAGATCAGGGATCTGGCCGGGCTGGTCCGGGAGGAGACCGGTAAGCCGGTAGGCGATGCCACGCTCGAGATCGTGCTGGCCATCACCCATCTCGACTGGGCGGCGCGTAACGCGCAGAAGGTGCTCGGGCGGCGGCGGGTTTCCACCGGGCTGATCGGGGCCAATCTGGCCGCCACGCTCGAATATCTCCCGCTGGGTGTCGTGGCCGTGATCGGGCCGTGGAACTATCCCGTGTTCACGCCCATGGGTTCCATCGGATATGCGCTGGCCGCCGGAAACGCGGTCGTTTTCAAGCCCAGTGAGCTCACTCCGGGCGTCGGCGTGCGGCTGGCGGAGTTGTTCAGGGAGTCGGTGCCCGAGCAGCCGGTGTTCCAGACGGTGACCGGGCTGGGCGAGACCGGGGCGGCGCTGGCGGGCGATCCCCGGGTGGGGAAGGTGGCGTTCACCGGCTCGACCGCCACGGCCAAGCGGGTCATGGCGGCCTGCGCCGAGAACCTCACGCCGATCGTGGCCGAGTGCGGCGGCAAGGACGCCTTCATCGTGGACGCCGACGCCGACCTCGTCGCGGCCGCCGACGCCTGCCTGTGGGGCGCGATGTCCAACGCCGGCCAGACCTGCGCGGGCGTCGAGCGCGTCTACGTCGTGGACGAGGTCTATGAAAGTTTCATGCGGGAGCTGTCCGAGCGGGCGACCAAGGTGCGGGCCGGCGAGGACTACGGCCCGATCACGATGCCGGGCCAGGTGGACATCATCAAGCGCCACATCGACGACGCCGCCAAGTCGGGCAGGATGCGGGCGGGCGGCCCGGCGGCGGTGCGGGCGCCGTACGTGGACCCGGTCATCGTAGAGGACGTGCCCGAGGACTCCCCCGCGGTGCGTGAGGAGACGTTCGGGCCGACCATCACCGTCCGGCGCACCCGCGACGCGCAGGAGGCTCTGGAACTGGCCAACGCCTCGGCGTACGGGCTGGGTGGCACCGTGTTCTCCCGCAATACGCGCCGGGCGATGGAGTTGGCCCGCAGGATGCGCAGCGGAATGACCGCCGTCAACTCGGTCATCTCCTTCGCCGGAGTGCCGGCGCTGCCGTTCGGCGGGATGGGCGATTCGGGATTCGGCCGGATCCACGGCGCCGACGGTCTGCGGGAGTTCGCCAGGGCGAAGGCCATCTCCCGTCAGCGCTTCGCGATGCCGGGAATGAACCTCACATCGTTCGCCAGAGGCCCCGCTGAGCTTGAGCGGCTGATCAGACTCGTCACGTTCTTGCACGGGCGACGTAAGAGTTAATCATCGCACCCTTTCCCAAAAGCGATCACGCGTCCATAATTGTGTGCTCTGGGGGCCACGATCATGTTGGACGGGTGGAATGTGAACCGGTCTTACCGGGGAATGTCGGCTGAGCAAAGGCTGGCAGACAGACGCGAGCGGCTGATGACAGCCGCCTACACGCTATACGCCAAGCCGGGTTTCACGGCGACGACGATCGAAAGGCTGTGCTCGGAGGCGCGGATCTCCAACCGCGCCTTCTACGAATGTTTCGGCGGCAGAGAGGAGCTCCTTCAGGCACTGCACGAGCGCTGCGTGGACGAAAGCCTCGCGGTCGTGGCGAAAGCGGTGGAGGAGGCGCCGGCGGCACTTGACGAAAAAGTCAAGGCCGGGATTCGCGCTTATATCGAATTTGCTACAGCCGACTGGCGGCGGGCCCGCATCATGCACGTCGAGGTACGCAGATCCGGGGATGTCCTGACACTGTCACGCCAGCGGGCCGTGCACGCGTTCGCGCGACTCGTGGAGGACGCCGTGGCCGATTTCCCGCCGACGGTCCCGCTGAATCGGCACCTGGTGGCACTCGGTGTAATTGGAGCGCTACAAGAGTTGCTCATCGAATGGCTGCTCACGGAAGATCAACCGGACATCGACGAACTCGTCGACGTCGCCGTGCACATCTTCGGCCGCAGCCTCGGCACGAGCTGATTCGCATTCTTTTCGGGCTGTAGCCGGGCCGGCAAGCGTACCGGCCGTAATGTCTACATTTTGTCTAAACGAAGTGCGGGCGGCGGCTGATCGCCGCCCGCACTGATATGTCACATCAGGCCACCGCGGCCTCGTGAACCTCCACGTGCAGCACCCGATTCAGCCGGGTCACCGCGAGTATTCGCATGATCCGCGGTGGCACCCCCCGAAGAACGAGGCGGCGTTGCACGCTCAGCGCGCGCCTGTGCGCGCCCACGAGAACCCCGAGCCCCGTCGCGTCGATCATCTCCAGCTTGGAGAGATCCAGGATCAGGTCGCCTTCCCCGGAGTCCAGGGCCTTGTGCACTCGCTCCCGTACCCCGGCCGAGGTCCCGGCGTCCAGCCGGGCACCGATCCGCACCACCTGAGCCCTCGGATTGCCCCGGACGCGCATGCCACCTCCTCAGTCTCACCCCTGCGCAAAACACTTGCCGAGGTGAACCACCTGCAGTGGTTCCCCTACCCACGTATCGGCAATGACACGACCGCGTTGAGCACGAACTGTCCGTCATCCGTCGAATGGGCGCTCACCGTGCCGTCCACGGCCGCGAGCCGCTCCTCCATGCCCGTCAGACCGGTCCCCGGATCCATGGCCTGACGCTGGATCACCCCGTCGTTACGCACGATCAGCTCCGCCCGCTGCTCGGCGAAGCGGATGGTGATGTCGCAGAAGGTCGCGGCGCTGTGCTTGAGCACGTTGGTCACCGCCTCACGCACCGTGTAGGCGAACACCGGCGCCACCCCGCCAGGCAGCTCGCGATACGGAACGCGCACCTCGCAGCGGACCCCAGCTGCTTCGAGCACTCCTTTAACACCATTCAGCTCGGCCGTCAAGTCAAGCTCGCGGTAGCCACGCACGGCCTGCCGCAGCTCGCGCAGCGCCGTCCTGGTCAGCGTGTTCACCTCCGCCATCTCCGCCTTGGCCGCCTCCGTGTCCACGTCGGAGAGCCGTACGGCCAGCTGGGTCTTGACGGCGATGGCCGACAGCCGGTGCCCCACCAGGTCGTGCAGGTCCCTGGCGAAACGCAGCCGCTCCTCGGCCACCGCCAGCCGCGTGTGGGCCTCGCGACCCTCGTGCGCCTGTACGGCGAGCTCCCAGATCCAGATCCACATCTTGTTGGTCAACGGCAGGAACGTGCAGAGGAACGCGTACATGACCCCGTAGGAGACCAGCGGCCTGTCGACGCCCACGTCCATGACGGTCCAGCCGCTCGCCAGGCTCAGGCCACCGAGCCCGACGCCCGCCACCCACGTGCCCACCGCCTGCAGGACGGCCGTGCGCCTGCGAACCCCGAGCGTGGCGAGGGCCAGCCAGGAACTGAGCAAGAACCCCCAGCCGATCGGGTCGGCACCGCCCAGGCCGGCAGCGAGCAGCGCGAGAACCGCCGCCACCACCACCTGCCTGGTGGGATAACGGCGGTCCAGCACCGCGTCGAATATGAGCGGGCAGAGCCAGGTGAAGCCGATGGCGGCGATCAGCGCCGGCACGGTGCGCCACCAGTTGAGCTCGTCCTCGCGGAGCGCGGTCACCAACGCCGAGGCGATGAGGAACCACATCAGGGCGATGCTCGAGACCAGCAACAACCCGGTGAAGCGCCGCGCCCGCTTGAGCGGATCCATTACCCGGCGCGCAGCACGTCGCCGATTTTGAGCCTGGCGCCCGTCCGCAGCACGGCCCGCTCGTAGATCTTGGCGCCGAAGGCCAGCACCACCAGCACGGCCGCCACCATCGCCACCATCGACGCCCCCACCTGCCACAAGGGCACCTCGGTCGCGGCCATCCGCACCGGCATCACCATGGAGGAGAACGGCGGGATGTACGACACCACGGTGGCCAGCGTCCCCGTGGGGTCGTTGGTGGCGTAGAAGGCGACGAAGTACGACGCCATGATGGTCATGGTCAGCGGCGTCAACACGCTGCCCACCTCCTCCTGGCGCGAGACCAGCGAGGCGAAGCCGGCCGCCAGGGTGGCGAAGAAGGCGTACCCGAGCACGAACCACACCAGCACCCCGGCGACCAGCCCGGGAATACCGGGCGGGAAGTCGGCGGCCAGCCCGGAGGCCGTCGCCGCGCCAAGGCCGACGACCACGATCGTGACCATGTTGATCAGGCCCAGCACTCCCAGCCCGAGGATCTTGCCGCCGAGCAGCTGCCACGGCCGCAGCGTGGACAGCAGGATCTCCACGATCCTGCTGCCCTTCTCCTCCACCACGCCCATGGCGACCATCGTGGCCTGTCCTATGAGCTGCATGAAGAGCAGCAGGACGAGCACCACGGCGATGCCGGTGCGGGCGGCCTCGTAGCGCGTGTCGGCGCCCACGGACTCCATGCGCAGCGGCGGGATCGCCACGCCGGCGGCACCGAGCTTGACCTCCCTGTTGACGCTCTGCATGAGCACGCCGAGCTGAGCGTCGATCTCACCGTCCGTGAACACTTTGGCGCCGTCGACCAGCACCGCGTCCACGTCCCCTGCCAGCACGGCCGTCTTGGCCGCCGCCTCGTCGGGGAACGTCCGCCACTCGAACTCCGCGTCCGGCGCGGCGGCCTGGAGCGGGAGTTGCTGGGAGTTGACGGTGCCCAGGGTGTAGGAGTCGCCGCCGCCCATCAGCTTGGGGAGGAAGGCCAGGACGGCCACCACGAGGGCCGTGATGAGCAGGCCGATCACGAACGCCTTGGTGCGTACCTGTGTGACGATCTCGCGGCGGGCGACCAGCATCAGTCCGTTCACGCCACGGCCTCCTTGAAGATCTCGGTGAGGGTCGGCTGCTCGGTGCCGAAGTGCTCGACGTGTCCCGCCTTCAGCGCGCGCCGCAGGATCTCCTGGTCGTCGCCGTCCGTCGTACGCAGGACGTGCCGGTCGCCGTTGACGGTGACCACGCCGGGCAGGCCGTCCGCCCAGCCCTGCGCCGGGTCGCGGACGACCACGCGCAGCGTGCTGCCCTCGGCCGCCCGCAGGTCGGCCACCGTACCCGTGGCCACCATCCGCCCCGCAGAGACGATGCCGACGGAGTCGCACAACCGCTCGACCAGCTCCAGCTGATGACTGGAGAAGATCACCGGCACGCCGCCCCTGCACCGCTCCTGCAGCACCGTGGCCAGCGCGTCCACCGCGATCGGGTCGAGCCCGGAGAACGGCTCGTCCAGGACCAGCACCTCGGGGTCGTGCACCAGCGCCACGGCGAGCTGCACGCGCTGCTGGTTGCCCAGGGACAGCGCCTGCACGGCATCGCTCCTGCGCTCGGTCAGCCCGAGCCGCTCCAGCAGGTCGTCGGTGGCCTTCGTGGCGTCCGGCGCGCTCAGACCGTGCAGACGGCCGAAATACTCGATCTGCTCGGCGACCCGCATCTTCTGGTACAGGCCCCGCTCCTCCGGCATGTAGCCGAAGCGCTGCCGGGCCTCGTAGCCGAGTTGCCCGCCCTGCCAGCTCACCGAGCCGGAGTCGGCCTGGAGCACTCCCATGACGATGCGCATCGTCGTCGTCTTGCCGGCGCCGTTCGCGCCCACGAACCCGAACATCTCGCCCGGCCGTACCGTGAATCCGATCCCGTCGAGGGCGACCTTGCCGCCCGGAGCGTCGGGGCCACCCGCGAAACGCTTGCGCAGCTCGCTGATCTCGAGCATCAGGTTCTCTCCTTCATCATGGATCAATGGTGCCTTTCACGGCATTAGACCGGCCAGTCGCCGAAATCATGGGCCTGATGTGGATCCCGCGTCTTCTCGGGATGACATTTGTCATTACGCTGGGCACATGACGCGCGCCGACAAGGACAAGCCGGTCGTCCTCTCCCGCATCTACACCCGCACCGGAGACGACGGCACCACCGGCCTGAGCGACATGAGCCGCGCTTCGAAGACCGATCCCCGGCTCGCCGCCTACGCCGACGTCGAGGAGGCCAACGCCTGCCTCGGCCTGGCGCTCTCACACGGCACGCTGCCCGCGGAGCTCGTGGAGATCCTCGTCCGGATCCAGAACGAGCTGTTCGACGTGGGCGCCGATCTGGCGACGCCGGTCGTGGAACACCCGGAGTTCCCGCCGTTGCGGGTGGAGCAGTCGTACATCGACCGGCTGGAGGAGCTGTGCGACCGCCTCAACGCCGCGCTCAAGCCCCTGCGCAGCTTCATCCTCCCCGGCGGCGACCCCGCCACGGCCGCCTTGCACCTGGCCAGGGTCACGGTCCGCAGAGCGGAACGGACGACCTGGGCCGCCCTCGAGGTCCACGACGACATGAACGTGCTGGCGGCGAAATACCTCAACCGCCTGTCCGACCTGCTCTTCATCGTCTGCCGGCTCGCCCACGACGGCGACGAGATCCTCTGGAAGCCGGGCGGCACCCGCTGAGCCGGCGGTGTCAGGCCACGTCCAGGTAGGCGCTGGGCGGCGCGGACTCCAGCCACGCCAGGAAGCCCGTGAGCGCGTCGGCGCTCATCGCGAGGGACAGGCCGACCGTGCTCCCACCGCAGTCGACCGCGAAAAGCCCGCCGTCGATCTCACGGCGGGCTGATACGACGAGGCCGCGCCTCGCGATCGCGTGGCGCGGCCTGAGTCGGACGCCTATGAGCGGGATCCAATGGAGCTCTCCGTCGGCGTAGCGGGCTACACCGCTCTGCCAGCCCCGCTCGCCTACCTGGAGGCGACAGGGCACGCTGCCACGTGAACGCGCCAGGACGATCCCGCGTACGAACACGAGGGCGGCAAGCAGCAATACGATAGTCACACCCGTCGCAACCATGCCGCCCCCTGAGACCGTTAGTTAATTAAACCTCTTCGCCCGCCGCGCGGAGCCGGGCCCTGGCACGCTTGGCCTCGATCGCCGCGTCGGCGTCCTCCTGGTCGGCCTCGATCGCGGCCTGAGCCCGATCGAGAGCGTTGCGAGCCGCCGAGACGTCGACCTCGGATCCGAGCTCGGCCACCTCGGCGAGCACGGACACCTCGTCGTCGGCCACAGAGATGAACCCCCCGTGCACGGCCGCCACGAGCTCGCCTTCCTCCCGCTTGACGCGCAGCACGCCGCCCTCGACGAGGACGCCGAGCACAGGTGCGTGTTGCGGCATAATACCGATCTCGCCGTCCACGGTCTTGGCAATCACCATGTCGGCCTCGCCCGACCAGATCTCACGCTCGGGTGAGACAACCCCTACGCGTAGCTTCGCCACTTTGTGTAGGTCCTTTCCGATCAGGTAGTGGTGTGGCTTCGGTGCACCACACCACTACCGTTGGGCGATTCAGCGGCGCTCGAGTTCCTTGGCCTTGGTCACGGCCTGCTCGATGCCGCCGACCATGAAGAACGCCTGCTCGGGCAGGTGGTCGTACTCACCCGCGCACAGGCCCTTGAAGGAGGCGATGGTCTCGTCCAGCGGCACGGTCTCGCCCGGCTGGCCGGTGAAGGCCTCGGCGGCGTACATCGGGTGCGACAGGAAGCGCTCGATGCGGCGGGCCCGCTGGACGGTGACCTTGTCCTCCTCGGGCAGCTCTTCGATACCGAGGATCGCGATGATGTCCTGGAGCTCGCGGTACTTCTGCAGGATCCGCTTGGTCTCCTGGGCCACCCGGTAGTGCTCCTCGCCGACGATCTGCGGGTCGAGGATCCGGGAGGAGGAGTCGAGCGGGTCCACCGCGGGGTAGATGCCCTTCTCCGAGATCGGCCGCGAGAGCACGGTCTGCGCGTCGAGGTGCGCGAACGCGTTGTGCGGCGCCGGGTCGGTGATGTCGTCGGCGGGCACGTAGATCGCCTGCATGGAGGTGATCGAGTGACCGCGCGTCGAGGTGATGCGCTCCTGGAGCACACCCATCTCGTCGGCCAACGTGGGCTGGTAACCCACGGCCGACGGCATCCGGCCGAGCAGCGTGGAGACCTCGGAACCGGCCTGCGTGAAGCGGAAGATGTTGTCGATGAACAACAACACGTCCTGCTTCTGCACGTCGCGGAAGTATTCGGCCATGGTCAGCGCCGACAGCGCGACCCGCAGGCGGGTGCCCGGCGGCTCGTCCATCTGGCCGAAGACGAGGGCGGTGTCCTTGAGGACGTCCGCCTCCTCCATCTCCAGCCACAGGTCGTTGCCCTCACGGGTACGCTCGCCCACACCGGCGAAGCACGACGTGCCACCGAAGTTACGGGCGACCCGGCGGATCATCTCCTGGATCAGGACGGTCTTGCCCACGCCGGCGCCGCCGAACAGGCCGATCTTGCCACCCTGCACGTACGGGGTGAGCAGGTCGATGACCTTGATGCCGGTGACCAGCAGCTCCGTGCGGGACTCGAGCTGGTCGAACGCCGGCGACGGCCGGTGGATGCCCCACCGCTCGTTGATCTTGAGCGAGGCGGTCGGCACGTCGAGCGTCTCGCCCAGCGCGTTCCACACATGGCCCTTGACGACGTCGCCGACCGGCACCGAGATCGGGCCGCCGCTGTCGGCCACGGCCTGGCCGCGGACCATGCCGTCGGTCGGCTGCATGGAGATGGCGCGCACGAGGTTGTCGCCCAGGTGCTGGGCGACCTCGAGCGTCAGGGTCCTGGTCTCGCCGCCGAGGGTCACCTCGACGTTGAGTGCGTTATAGATGTCGGGCATCGCATCGACGGGGAACTCCACGTCGACGACGGCGCCGGTGACACGTGCCACGCGGCCTGTGCCGGCCGCGGGGGTTTCTACAGTCTCAACAGCCTCTGCAGTCATTTCACTCTTTCCCCGCTGCGGCGTCAGCGAGCGCGTTGGCCCCACCGACGATCTCGCTGATTTCCTGGGTGATCTCCGCCTGGCGAGCCTGGTTCATCTGCTGGGTCAGCACCCGCATCAGCTCGTTGGCGTTGTCGGTCGCGGACTTCATCGCGCGCCGCCGCGCGGCCTCCTCCGAGGCCGCCGACTGCAGCAGCGCCGTGAAGATGCGGGACTCCACATAGCGCGGCAGCAGCGACTCCAGAACGTCACCCGCGGTCGGCTCGAACTCGAAGTATGGAGGGATCGCGGTGGACTCCGTCGCCTCGGTCTCCTCGACCTCCAGCGGCAGGATCCGCTTGACCACGACCTGCTGCGTGAGCATCGAGATGAACTCGGTCGACACGATGTGGATCTCGTCGATCCCGTTGTCGTCCTTGAACGAGTCGATCAGCGTGTTCGCGATCTCCTTGGCGTCGGCGTAGGCCGGCTTGCGCGTGAAGCCGACCCAGTTGCCGCCCATCTCCCGGTTGCGGAAGGTGTGCCAGGCGACACCTTTGCGCCCGGTGACGAACGGCACCACGTCGAGCCCGCGGCCTTCCAGCAGCCCGCGCAGGGCCTCGGCCTCGCGCAGCACGTTGGCGTTGAAGCCGCCGCAGAAGCCGCTGTCGGTGGTGACGATGAGGATGCCCGCCCTGGCGGGGTTCTCCTTCGCCACGGTCAGCGGATGGTCGACGCTCGCCGCGTTGCTGACGACGCCCGTGACGGCGCGAGTGATCTCACGCTCGTACGGCAGCGCCGCCTGCATCCGCTGCTGCGCCCGCACGATCCGTGAAGAGGCGATGAGCTCCTGGGCACGCGTGATCTTCGCGGTCGACTTGACCGAGTTGATCCGCCGCCGCAGCAGCCTTATCTGGGCAGCCATGTCCTACTTCTCCGCCGCCGCACGTACAACCTTCTTGATCTTCTCCTGGCCGACCTCGTCGGCCTCCAGCGGCGCCACCGGCTCGTCCTTGACCAGCAGCTCGCCCGAGGAGGTGGTGAAGCCCTTCTTGAACTCCGTGATGGCGTCCTTGAGAGCGGTCACCGCGTCGTCGGGCAGGTCGTTGGTCTCCCTGATGCCGTCGAAGATGCCCTTGTGCGAGGACTGCAGATAGTCGAGGAACTCCGTCTCGAAGCGGTGGATGTCCTCGACCGGCACCTCGTCGAGCTCACCGGTGGTGCCGGCCCACACCGACACGACCTGCTTCTCGACGGGGAACGGGGAGTACTGCGGCTGCTTGAGCAGCTCGACCAGGCGCTGGCCGCGCTGGAGCTGAGCCAGGGAGGCCGCGTCGAGGTCGGAGGCGAACGAGGCGAACGCCTCCAGGTCGCGGTACTGCGACAGCGACAGCTTCAGCGTGCCCGCGACCTTCCGCATCGCCTTGACCTGCGCCGAGCCACCGACTCGGGAGACCGAGATGCCGACGTTGATCGCCGGGCGCACGCCGGCGTTGAACAGGTCCGTCTCCAGGAAGCACTGCCCGTCGGTGATGGAGATGACGTTGGTCGGGATGAACGCCGAGACGTCGTTGCCCTTGGTCTCGATGATCGGCAGGCCCGTCATCGAGCCGCCGCCCATGTCCTTGGACAGCTTGGCGCAGCGCTCCAGGAGCCTGGAGTGGAGGTAGAAGACGTCGCCGGGGAAGGCCTCGCGGCCCGGGGGGCGACGCAGCAGCAGGGACACGGCGCGGTAGGCGTCGGCCTGCTTGGTCAGGTCGTCGAAGATGATCAGGACGTGCTTGCCCTGGTACATCCAGTGCTGGCCGATGGCCGAGCCGGTGTAGGGGGCAAGGTACTTGTAGCCCGCCGGGTCGGAGGCGGGGGCGGCGACGATGGTGGTGTACTCCAGCGCGCCTGCCTCCTCGAGGCGGGACTTGACCTGCGCGATCGTCGAGCCCTTCTGGCCGACCGCGACGTAGACGCAGCGGACCTGCTTCTCCGGGTCACCGGAGGCCCAGTTCTCGCGCTGGTTGAGGATGGTGTCCACGGCGATCGCGGTCTTGCCGGTGCCACGGTCACCGATGATCAGCTGACGCTGGCCACGGCCGATCGGCGTCATGGCGTCGATCGCCTTGATGCCGGTCTGCAGGGGCTGCTTCACCGGCTGCCGCTGGACGACCGAGGGGGCCTGGAGCTCGAGGGCACGCCGGCCCTCTGACTCGATGGCGCCCTTGCCGTCGAGGGGGTTGCCGAGGGGGTCGACCACGCGGCCGAGGAAGTTGTCGCCGACGGGCGCGGACAGGACCTCGCCCGTCCTGCGGACCGTCTGGCCCTCCTCGACGCCGCTGAACTCGCCCAGAATGACGACACCGATCTCGCGGGTGTCGAGGTTAAGTGCCAGGCCGCGCGTGCCGTTCTCGAACTCGAGCAGCTCGTTCGCCATCGCCGAGGGAAGGCCGGAGACATGGGCGATGCCGTCGCCGGCGTCGACGACGGTCCCGATCTCCTCGCGCGCGGCGCCTTCCGGTTCGTACGCCTGGACGAAGCGCTCAAGCGCGTCCCGGATCTCGTCCGGCCGGATCGTAAGCTCCGCCATCTCTACTCTGTCTCCCTATTCGCCTAGCCGGCCAACCGGCGGCGGACTTCTTCGATTCGTCCCACAATGGTGGTGTCGATGATCTCGTCGCCGATGCGGACCGAGAACCCACCGAGCACTCGCTTGTCCACCTCGACGTTCAGGTGCACGTCACGGCCGTAGGAGGAGCGTAGCCACGCCATCAGGCGCTCCTTCTGCGCCTCGGACAGCTCGACCGCGCTGCGGACCACCGCCACGAGGCGCTGGCGCTGCTGGGCCACGAGCCGACCGACCTCTTCCAGACCTGCTTCCAGGCTACGCCCACGCGGGTGCACAACAAGCTGCGTGATCAGGCGCAGGCTGGTCGGGGCGACCTTGCCGCCCAGCAGGTCGCTCAGGAGCTCCCGCTTGCCCGCCTCGGGCGCTGCCGCGTCGGCGAGCGCGCGGCGCAGGTCGGGGTTGCCGGCGACGATGCGGCCGAAGCGGAAGATCTCGTCCTCCACCTCGTCGAGCCTGGACTGGCTCTCCGCCTCCGCGGCCGCTGCGACGACGCCGAGCCGTTCGAGCACGTCGGCCAGGTCACCGGCGCGCGACCACCGGGCCGAGACCGCGGCCTCGGTGGTGCCGATCGCCGACTCGCCGACCTTGCCTTCGAGCAGCGTGCGCACGATGTGCGCCTTCTGCTCCGCGGCCCTGGACGGGTCGGACAGTGCGCGGCGCAGGCCGTGTTCGCGGTCGAGCAGATCGGTGACCGCGAACAGCTCGTCTGAGAGCGTGCCGAGGTCCGCGCTGCCCGCGGCCGCGTTGAACCGCTCCTCGACCTCCGCCATCGACGTCCTGCTCAGGCCTCTCATTACCGCACCGCCTGCGCGTCGCTGGTCTCCAGCTCGTCGAGGAACCGGTCCACGATGCGGCTCTGCCTGGCCTCGTCCTCAAGGGACTCGCCGACGATGCGTCCGGCCAGGTCGGTCGACAGGCGACCGATCTCCGCACGCAGCTGGGCGAACGCCGCCTGGCGGTCCGCCTCGATCTGGGTGTGCGCGGCCTCGACGAGCCGGCGGGCCTCGGCCTGCGCCTCCTCGCGAAGCTCGGCCTTGATCTGCGCGGCCTGCTCGCGAGCCTCCTCGCGCAGCCTGGCCGCGTCGAGACGGGCCTCCTCGAGCCGCTCGGCGTACTGCCGCTGCAGAACCTGAGCCTCGGCCTGGGCCTCCTCAGCCCTCTTGATGCCGCCCTCGATGGCGTCGGTCCGCTCAGCCAGCGTCTTCTGGATGCGCGGTACGAGAATCCTGCCGACGACGATGAAGACGACGAGGAAGGCGAAGATACCGACGACGAGCTCGTAGTCGTGCGGGAGGAGGGGGTTGGACGCCCCCTCCGGCGCGGCGAGGAGCGTAGCTGCCTTAATCATGGGTGCAGCCTTTCGTCAGAGATTCTTCCGGTTACTGGATGCCCTGGAAAATGAAGGGCGCGACCAGACCGATGAGGGCGAGGGCCTCGGTGAGGACGAAGCCCAGAAGCATGTTGCGGTTGATCAGGGGGTATGCCTCGGGCTGGCGCGCGATGGCCTGCACGCCCTGACCGAAGATGATGCCGACGCCGATGCCGGGGCCGATGGCGGCGAGACCGTAACCGATGGCGGTGACGTTGCCGGAGACCTCAGCGAGAACGCTCATTTCTGTATTCCTTTACTGGACGGCCGGTGAAGTGGAGTCTCACCGGTCATGGATATTCCGGTATGTGGTTCTCAGTGCTCTGCGTGCAATGAGCCACCGATGTACATCGATGCCAGCATCGCGAAGAGGAATGCCTGCAGGAACTGAATGAAGATCTCGAATCCGGTGAAGATGATCGTCATGACCACGCCCACGACACCGACTCCGGCGCCCAGCGGAGTGAGCTTCTCGAACAGGAACCAGAAGCCGACCGTGCTGAAGAACGCGAGCAGCATGTGACCGGCGAACATGTTGGCGAACAGTCGCACGGCGTGCGTGAACGGCGCGATGATCATGTTGGAGAGGAACTCGATCGGCGCCAGCAGCACATAGATCGGCTTGGGCAGTCCCGGCGGGAACATCATGTTCTTGAAGTAGCCGCCGACGCCCTGGTGCTTGAAGCCGAGGTAGAGCTTGACCCCGTAGATCGAGAGCGCCAGCACGGCCGGGAAGGCGATGTGCGAGGCCACCGGGAACTGGGCGATGGGGACGATGCCCATCAGGTTCCAGACGAGCACCAGGAAGAAGAGCGACAGCAGCAGGCCCATGAACCGGTCGGCGTCCTTGCCCAGGAAGGGCCGGGCGACCTGGTCACGGACGAACATGTAGCCGTATTCGGCGATGTTCTGCACACCTCTTGGCACCAGCTTGGGGCTGGCGAAGGCGGCCCAGCAGAAGGCCAGCACGATGACCAAGCTGAGGAGGGCCAGCAGGACCGGCTTGGTGAACCAGCCGACCCCGGAGAAAATGGGACCGAGATTGAACAGCTCTTCAGGCGTCGGCGCCTTGAACTGATCACCTTCGGGAGCGAGGACCGTCAGCGCACTCACGCGGCGTTCCCTTCAACGTCGTAGTCGTAGTGGATCACAAAGGTTTCCTCAGCAAGGCCGCGACCGCGGCTCCGGACTACTGCCCGTGCTTGCGGTAGACCAGGTAGACGGCAAGCACAACCCCGAGGACGACACCTATGGGGAAGAACGCAGACGTGTCGAGCCAACGGTCCAGAAGCCAGCCCACGCCGCCGTAGACCGCCATCCCGGCGAGCAGTTGGCTGGGGATCGCCCACATGGCGTCGGCGAATTGGCGACCGTCGTCTTCGGGCCGGCGTTCCTGTTGGCTCATCGCGCGCCCGACGATAGCAGGCGAGAGCATGACTAGTCATATCGGGCCCCGCCCCGGGCGCCTGGCTCATGTGTCACGCTGCCAGGGGAGCTGGACGTCCGGGTCGACATAGAGGATCTTGGTCTTCATGAAGGCGCGAACCTCGGCCACCGTCCAGCCGATGGTGCAGAGCACCACGGTCCACGCGAACGCCCTGGGCTCCCACGCGGTGGTGTCACCGAAGACGGACAGCGCGATCATGATCACCACGACCTTGACGATGTAACTCGCCAGCGCGGCCGCCGCCATGAAGTGAGGGGAGATGCGAGCAGCGAACGACACGGCAAGCACGCTGATGCTGAAGAAGGCGCAGACGAGCAAGGTGCCGATCAACGCGCCGAGAGCGCCCTTGCCACCCGCTATCAGAAACGCCGTGACGACGGCGATGGCTCCCAGCATGAGGGTCGGCAGTGCGGCGCTCTTCAGTATGCGCACATCGTTTGCCTGCATCGGTGCTCCATCAGCGAGTTATCAAGCGAGCGTTTGCTACCTCTAAAGCCAGCGCATCAGAGGCCTCTGCTCGTGAAAGATATCACAAGCTCACGAGGGTCGCCTTTACCTGCCGTTTCTAGCCGGTGGCCGACGGGTGGCCCACGAGTGGCCGAGAAGCGGCCGACAGGCATCCGGGCGGTGGCCCTTTCGCAGGCCACCGCCCGGATCCGGGGCAAAGCATCAGTTTCCGGTCATGAGGCGCAGCAGCTCCTGCGCGTCCTCCTTCTTGGCGTCGGGGGCCTCGGCACTCAGGAAGTCGCGCAGCGCGTCCAGTTCGTCCGCGGGCGCGACGGCGCTCGCCAGCACGCGCGCGTAGGTGCGTTCGGGGAAATAGAGCGCCTTCGCGGCGGCGAGCACCGACTCGGCCGTGGCGGGCGAGACGATCCGGCGCTCCCGCGCGGCGGCCACCGCCACGCGGATGTTGACCATCGGCTCGCACAGCGCGCGCAGCGAATCGGGGTCGAAGGTGATGGCCACCTCGTCGTCGGCGTCGGCCTGGCCGGAACTGTACAGCTCGAAGACCTGGCCGACCCCGATCATCCCCTCGCCGGCGAGTTCGGCCGCCCGGAGGGCGCCCATGCTCGACGAGCCGTACACCTGGATGGGGTCGGTGTGGCGGTCGAGGGCCTTGAGCACCTCCTTGGGCGAGATCATCAGTCCCTGCAGGAACTGGCCGTCCACGATCCCGATGCGGGCGGGGGGCTCGGGCTCGGCCAGCAGCGCGTCGATGTCACCCCGCTTGACCGGCGGCCTGACCTCTATCTCCGGCGCGATCTCGGCGATGGAGCCCGCGTCGATGCTGGGCCCCGCGAACACCACGGCACGCATCAGCCGCCACTCCTCTTACTCGGAACGGACTTACTTGGAACGGACTTGCTCGAGATGGACGCGAGCGCGCGGTCCCACTCCGCCGAGGCCCGGCGGCCGAGCCTGCTCTGGTCGATGGCCCACGACTCCAGTCCCGGCACGATCACGCGTACGACGTGGACGGGGAAGCCCGGCGGCGTGCGGTCGACCACGATGACCCGGTCGAGCCCTTCCCCGCGCAGCCTGTCGAGCATCAGCGCGATGTCGGAGACCACGTCGTCGCTCGGATGGCTGGGCAGGTCCGCGAAGGACACCGGCGCCACGGACTCGCGCCATGGCCACACCGAGAAGTCGATGTCCCCGCCGCGCGCCACGTGCCTGTGCCAGTTGGCGACCTGGTCGCTGGGCAGGCTGATGTCCTCGCGCATGCCCTGGATGTCCACCACGCGGCTCTGCGCCGTCTCGGTCAGCGCCCGGATCAGCGCCACCTCGGCGTCGGGGTGGGTGCCGTAGCCGGCGTGGCCTGAGGAGAACGTGTCGGCGAGGTCCTCGGCCACCATCACGGCGAAGGAGGGGATGCCGGTCGAGGACGTGATGTGCCTGATGGCCAGGCGGACTCCGGTGCTTTCTATGCGATCGGCGTACCAGCCGGCGGCCTCGGGCAGCTTGCCGGGATCGACGCTGGGATGGCGGTCCTCCAGCCGGGCGATGACCCGGGCGGGGACCGAGGAGCCGAACTTGTCGCGGACCATGTGGGCCAGCCGGTTGCTGACCACGTCGGCCAGGGTGAGCGCGTCGCGCTCGATGACCTCGCACAAGGCGTGGCAGACGGCCTCCTCCAGCGTGTTGCCCGAGGCCAGGCCGTTGCTGGTGTTGATGGCGAAGCACTGCTTCTCGTGGAAGGACACGTAGTAGCCGGCCAGGCAGAGCGGGATGTACACCTCCTCGTCCGCCAGCAGGTCGAAGCCGCGCTTCCAGGACATCGGCCGGTCGGGGCGGTAGTGAGGGCTCAGCGCGATGGTGTGCTCGGCCGGGTCGAGCACCGGTAGGCCGGATGCGGCCAGCTCGGCGTAGGAGCCGATGCGGTCGGGCGCCAGCGGCTGCCAGGCGCTGAACCGTTCCACCGCTTCCATGATCGCTGAGGTGCGGGCGTCCTCGTGGGTGCGGCCCTTGCCGTTGTAGACGCTCATGATGTCGTGCGACCTGGGCACGACCGCGCTGTAGACCGGGATCCCGGTACGGTCGAGGCCCGTCAGGTCGGCGACCCGCGTGACGCCGACGGTGCGGAGCAGAGGTGTGACCCGCTCCAGCGTCGAGGCGGTGCTCACCTCCCTCGTGGGGCCGATCTTGGGCGCGCGCTCGCGCAGCTTCATCGGGTGACCTTCTCCCTTCCTGTGTGCCTGCCGGGCAGGATGCCCAGTTCGAAAGCCCGGTGTACGGCCTTGCCCCGCGAGGGCGTGTCCAACTTGGCGTAGGCGTTGGTCAGGTGGCGCTTGACCGTGGCCTCGGCGATGAACAGCCGGTTGGAGATCTCGCTGTTGCTCAGCCCGTCGGCGGCCAGCCGCAGCACCTCACACTCGCGCCTGGTCAGCAGCTCGCCCTCGCCCCGCCCCTGCCGCAGCCGGCCCACCGCCGCGCGGGGCAGTGACAACACGAACCGCTCCGCACCCGCCTGGCTGATCATCCTGACGACCGACACGAGCTCGTCGAGCTGGGCGCTCTTCAGCAGGCAGGCCCGCGCCCCGGCCAGGAACACCCGCCAGACGAGGCCGGAGTCGCCGTCCTCCGTCAGCACGAGGACCCGCGCGCCGCCGCCCGACCCGGCGACCAGCGCGCTCACCAGTTCGTCCCCATGGGCCACGTGCGGCTCGACGATGAGGATCACCACGTCGGAAGGACCGATCGCCGCCAGACTTTCCCCGACCGTCGGAAAACTGCCGGCGACCTCGATTCCCGGAACCCTTCTGAGTAATTCCGAGGCGCCCTCACGAAATAGCGGGTCACCGTCGACGAGTACGGCCCTGATCCGCGCCGGCGATTCGGCTGTCTCGTTCCGCCCTTCGAGTCCATCATCAGCCAAAAGATGGTCTTGACCTGCGCATTCGTCGTGAAGAGGCACCGTTTTCAGCAACGCTGAATTTCCTTTCTCCGAGCGGCTTCAAAAAGCTCCCTGTTTCCGGGGAGCCGCTCTTAGATTATGCCCAGCCCGGGACGGAAAAACAGGTCGGCACCGAGGACGGAATGGGACATGGCCGCGTTAGGTCATTGCGCGAACGCCCGGCCCAGTGCGGCCAGATCGGGGTACGCGCTGTCGCCCTCGGCGGCGGCCTCGAGCTCGAAGACGCCCACCGACGTTGGCGGGTAGCCGATGAGCTCGATGGCCCTGCTCACCCCCATGTATCCGCCCATGTGCTCGGGGGCGTCCCACAGGTACACCGCTCCCCAGGTCTGGCGGTCGGCGTTGGAGAACCACATCTTCAGCCTCATGCCGGGGAGCCGCGAATAGGCCTCCACCGCGTACTCGCGGAGATAGACGCGCAGGTCCTCCACGGTCCGCTCGGACTCGGCGAGGTTCCACACTACGAACTGGACGTACAACTCCTGCTCCTCACGGGAACGGGTGGGGGTGTGGGTTGAGGTCGCCGGGCCGCAGCGGGCGGGCGGCGTACCCGAGTGTGTGGGGTACGGACAGCAGCCTTGGGAGGCCGTCCACGCGGCGCATGTCGTGTCCGAACGTCATCGCCAGCGTGCCCGGGATGATCACCTTGACGCAGGAGAAGCCGCCCGCGCGGTGCTCCGGGGTGGTCTGGTCGACGACCACCACGTCCAAGCCCTCGTCCAGGTAGGCGCGTACCAGCTCATCGAGGTCTTCACGCAGGTCCGCGTTGCGGAAACGCCCCGCCGCGCCGCGGGAGGGCGCCCGGCGTTCCTGTGCCCGGTCGCGGTCGTCGCTGTCGCCGTCGCCGTCGCCGTCGCCGTTGCCGTCGCTGTCACCGTCACCGTCACCGTCGCCGTCGCTGTCGCCGTTGCCGTCGCTGTCACCGTCACCGTCACCGTCGCCGTCGCTGTCGCCGTTGCCGTCGCCGAGTAGGAAGGCGAAGCGGGAGAACGCCTCCGGTGTGCCGTAGAGCAGCGAGTGGTGCGCCATGTCCTTGACCAGCGACGGGTCGTCCACCATGCGGCGTGCGGCGTCGCGCAGACCCGGATAGCGTCCGATCACGTCGGGCAGCGTGGTGGCCAGCTCGCTGAGCGCGTTCTCCACCGCCTTCTCCGGGTCGAGGTGCGATCCGGCCGCGCAGGCCACCTTCGGCCGTCCGTCCGTGTCCGAGGGGTTCACCGCCATCGCCCAGACGCACGGGATCCCCTGCTCCAGCGTGGTGTCGAAGACGTGGATCCGGTAGCCGGTCCTGGCGGTCAGCGCCTCGGCGATGAGCGGGATCGTCGGGTCGCGGGCCTGGTCGAGCTGGATGCGGGGCACCGCCATGCGGGCGTACCACGTCATGAGGAAGGCGTCGCGCTCCGCTACCTCCAGGATCCCGTACATGATGGCCTCGGTCATCGAGCCGCCGAGCGCGCAGCCGTTCGAGATCTCGTAGACGAACCTGCCGGGCGACCGCACCCGGTAGTAGGCGTACGACTCGGGGACCAGGATGGGCGCGTCCCTGGCGAAGGAGTACCCCCACACCCAGGTGTAGGGACCGTCGTCGTCGTAGCGCTGGTAGCGGAAGCCGTCGAGCTCGTGCCGTTCGTCCGGGAACAGCCCCAGCAGGCGCGGATCGAGCGCCCGCTCCCCCAGCTCCGCCCGGCTGGCCCGCACGGTGGTGCGCTTGCCGCCCGGCTGCATGCCGCCGTGCCGTTCCAGCGCCTCGAGTATCGCCACCAGGCGGCTGCTCCGGTAGCTCCGGGTACGGCCGAAGCCGCCTTCCGTGGCGCCGTCCCTGAGCCCCATCCAGGCGGCGGCCACCACGGATCCGGCGTCGCTGCTCTTGGACAGCAGCCGGATCAGTCCCGCCTCCTCGTCGACGTAGGTGTCCGCCAGGGCGTCGACCTCGCCGGCGAGCGCGCGCACCCGGTAGGCGCCCGGGTCTTCCTTGCGGTGGGCCTCGAGGGTGAGGGGGGTCGCCGCGTCGTCGAGGAGGTCACCGCATGACGGGCAGAGCGGGTCGGGCAGGAAGGCGTGCCGGGAAACGTCGAGCTCGTCAAGCCGCACTCGCAGAAACCCACCGTCCGTACGGGCACGGGCCGGTGCCCGGCTCAACGCGACCCCCTCGTCCGCGACGGCCTGGGTCTGGCTAAGCGTGTTCCCCTCGTCCGCGCGGGCCGAGGCCCGGCTCAGCGGGGCCCTCTCGTCCGGACGAGCCGGGGGCTGGCTCAGTGCGGCTGCCTCGTCTGCGACGAGCGTGGCCACGACGTCCGCCGCGAGCCCGGTGAGCCAGGCGGAACGGCGGGTCCGGAGCTCGTCACGGTTCTGGTCGAGTACGGCGTCGTGTTCGCGCGGATGCACCCGGCTCCGCCATCGGCGCGACTCGGCGCAGTCGTGGCAGCCCGTCCCGCCCGGCCGTTCCGATGGGCCGATCATCACCTGGCCGAGCTCGGTTCGTACGGGCAGCCAGATCGCGCCTCGCTCGGCGCAGACGGCCCGGGTCTTGGCGTACGGCGTCACGTCGCCGGCGTCGCTCGCCACCACGACCACGGTGCCCGCGACGGCGGTGGCGGCGTGATCCGCCCTGGTCACCGCGCAGGTCTTGACGCCGGCGACGACGTCGGCGATGGCGTCGGCCAGCGTGCCGTCGCCGATCAGCAGGATCTCAGTCATGGAGCAGGACCACGTGGACGGTGTTCGGCATCGCGAGACTCACTTCCGGATCATGGTCAAGGGGGACGACCACCAGGTCGGCGCCGCGGGCCGCCAGAGCCGCGGCGATCTCGGCCACCTCGGCGACGCGCCGCCAGGACGGCTCCACCGGGGCGGCGTCCTTCAGCGGCATCTCAGCCAAGTCAGGCGGGGCGGTCAGCTGCATCTCAGCCAGGTCAAGCGAGGCGATCGGCTGCATCTCAGCCAGGTCAGGCGGGGCGGTCAGCTGCATCTCAGCCAGGTCGGACGGGGCGTAGGCGGGTTGCGCGTGCATTCGGGACTGCAGCCCGAGAAGGGTGTCCCGCATCGCGTCGCGCAGCGCCTCGGCGTAGGTGAGGCCGCTGGCGACGCCCTCTGACCGCCCGGCCCGGCACACCACGGTGGGCACGCCGAGTGAGCCGGTGAGGTCGCCGGCGACCACTTCCTCGCGCATGGCCGTCAGCATCGACCGGTACCGCTCGCCGGTCGCGTCCATGGTCACCTGGCTCTGGTCCAGGCGCCGGACCGGGCCGCTGAGCTCCTCCAGCGTCAGCCGCCTCACCTGCGCGAGCACCCCCGCCAGCACCGCCTCGTCCCAGGAGTAACCGGAGGCGACCCCCTCCGGCACCCGGTACGGCCCAGCCACGGGAATCCGGCTGAGCAACGGAAAGGCAACCCCCACGGGCACGAGCCGCACACCACCTCCCGCGAGCGAGTACCCACGCACATGAACGCCGCCACCCTCCGCGCCGCCCTCGCGGAGCGCCACGTGGACGCCGCCTGTCTCCGTGCCCGAGAGCGCCCGCCCATCCGCCACCTGGTGCCCGCCGCCGTTGCGGAGCGCCGCGTGGACGGCACCTGTCTCCACGCCGGAGAGTGACCGTTCAGCGGTCGCCTGGTGCCGGCTGACGGCGTCGCGGAGTGCCGTGAGGCCTGCGTCGGCGTTGTCGGTGAAGGGGGATCCGTCGGCGTTGAGCAGCAGGCGTGGGTCCACCATGAGGGAGCCGTAGACGGCGAAGGCGCGCAGGGCGGCCGTGTATCGCGCGGTGGCGAAGTCCAGGCCCGTGCCGATGACCTGGGGCGACGTACCGAGCAGGCCGACCGGGTCGGACACCGCGATCTGGCAGACGTTCAGGGGGAGTTGGATGAAGTCGCCCTCGTCCGGCGGACCGAAGACGCCGAGGCGATCGTCGGCGCAGGGTGCGGCCCGCTGGGAGAGCGTCTCCCCGTCCAGCGGCGGCGCCTCCCGCCGGGAGGCCAGCGTGGCCAGGAACGCCTCCTCACCGGCCGGCGCCACGTCGAGGGCGAAGGGATGGCGCAGCACGGCGTGCTCCTGCCGGGCGAGGGTGGCGACATCGAAGCGCGTGACCCGGCCGGGCCGAGGCGTGCTCACGGCGGTGACCGTGCGGAACACCTGGTGTACGAACTGCCGTGCGCCGATCGCCCGGCCCGTCCCCGGATCCGCGAGGCCCGCACCAGGCCGCGGGGAGGAGTGGGGGCGGGCTGTCAGGCGGCGGGTGAGCGTCGTCCAGTCGAGCATGCCGTACCAGAGCTCGCCGTCCAGAATGAACGCCTGCGCGAGGGGCGTACCGGTGGCCGCGCACAGCTCCGCCACGCGGCGTGTGGTCTCCTCGCGGGGGTGTTCGGACACGTACAGCACCAGATCCGCCTCTGCCGGATCCAGATCTCCGGAGACGCCCACATGCCTCAGCCCCGAGCGGCGGGCCGCGGCCACGACCTCGGCGAGCAGGGCGCCGTCCCCGCCCACCTCGGTCCTGGTGGCCTGGTAGCGCGCGAAGGAGTCGCGCCCCGAACTCAGGAAGTAGCCGAGGAAGGACTCCTCGTCGCGGCCGGGCACCTCCTCCGGCCGGTCCACCCGCTGGATCGCGCCCCGCGCCATGAGCGCGCGGATCAGCCGCGTCACCGGCCCGCGCCGCTCCTCCGCCAGCCCTTCTGTGAGCTCGTCCAGGGTGTACCGGCCGTCCAGGTACGGGACCAGCCGCAGCAGGAGCCCGTGAACCGAGCCGCCCCCCAGCATGGCCGGCCCCTTGTGGGTCACCAGGTACACCCCCTCGGGCGCCTCGGTGTAGTAGGCGTCCTGACGCAGCAGCAGCTTCACGCGTGCCCGCCTTCCGGCCGGCTGCCGACCAGGAACTCGCCGACGGCGCTCTCCACCGTGTAGTCGCGCCCGCTCGCCTGGTTGATCGCGTCGGCGTCGCCACCGCCGAGCCCGCACGCCGCCAGCCCCATGGCCGAGGCCGCCAGGTACAGCGTCTGGTAGAGGACGCCCACGTGCTTCAGGATCAGCGAGTACGGCATCTGCTCATAAGTCCACATCAAGCGGCCGAACCTGGCGGTCACCACGAGCAGGACCTGCGGCGTCCGGCGTTCGAAGGTGCCGCGCCGCGCCGTGGCGAGCAGCTTGCCCATCTCGGGACCCGGGCCCCGGACCAGGACGAGCCGGTGCTCGTGCGAGTCGTAGTGGTAGATGCCGGGGTCCAGGCCGTCGACAAGCCGTACGACGGGATAGATCTCCAGCTCGAAGACCGAGCCGCCGGCGGGGTACGGCCGGCTCAGGTGCGCCCGCCCCTGGGCGTCCGTCACCGTACGGACGCGGGCGGAGCGGTACAGCAGCTCCCCGAGCTGGCCCACGGTGATCGGGCGGCTGTCGTCGTGTACCCGATCGCTGCGGCGGTCCTCCATGACGGCGGCCAGCGGCGGGTCGGCGCGGCGCAGTTCGTCCAGATCAGGCCGGAACAGCTGGACCGCCGGCCCCGGGTACGGCTCCGGCCGGGTGGGAGGCTGCTCGAAACGGCCCTCGGCCCACAGGGTGCGGCCGTAGCCGCTACTCAGGTCGGCGCGGTCACTGATCCGCGTACGCCGGTGAAACCAGAGCTCGTGCGGGCTCCACTGGCGCAGACGCAGCTCCCGCTCCTCCGGGCCTTCCGCGGGCACGGCGAGCCTGGCCCAGTAGAGATCGTGGTACAGCAGCCCGAGTTCGGTGCCAGGGACCGCGAGCCGTCCCGGATCGGCGAGCCACCCCAGCACCTCCAGGAGGGCCGGGTCGTGCAGGTGGACCTGCGCCCAGGCCAGCGGCGACTCGATCACGAGCTCGTCCGCCTCCCGATGGACCACGGCGAACCGCGACAGCACCAGCCCGCGCGGGGCGACCCCGGGGTCGGGGCGCGGCGGCAGCAGCGGCCGTACCGTGTACAGCGGCCGTTCACCGCGTGCGACGACGCGGCTCAGCCAGCCGCCGGAGCGCAGCCCCTCCAGCAGGTCGGCCACCTCGCCCGCCGGCGGGTGAGCCGTCTGGAGGCGGCCTCGCGCCAGCGAGCGCAGCAGGTCGTGCTTCCACGGGTCGGCCTCTCCGAGTGAGTGGCTGCGCAGCCCGAGCAGCACCCGCAGCTCTCCGTCCTCCGACGTGCCGCTGAACACGCCGGGAACCAGCGACAGGCCCTCGGTCAGCACCGCGCTCACGGCGCCGCCTCCGTGAGCGACGGGTCGGCCAGCGTCCTGACCAGCTCCAGCGCGGACATCCCGTGCGCCTCCTCCACCGCGCCCGCGGCCAGGTGGCACAGCAGGAACCGCTCGGCCGGAGACACGCCCAGCCGGGTGAGATGCAGGTACGTGTAGTTGAGCAGCAGCTTGTAGCCACGGAACCACCGCGTGTCCTCGGTCTGCTCCTGCCAGGCCGAGGTGCCGAACAGCTCCCGGTGGAACGGGCTGACCTGGGTGAGGTCCACGACGTCCGGCTCCTGCTCGGGTGCGGCGTCGGTGTCGAGCTCACCGGCCGCGATCAGCGCGTCCGCCCGTTCACGGTACGCGGCCAGCACGCCGGTCCACTCGCCGATGTACGGCAGCGGCGCCCCCGTGCCGTCCAAGGCACCGACGATCTCCCTGACCTGGGCGACCAGGGTGCTCGCGCCCCGGCGGTAGTACTCGTCCCAGGTCTCGCGGCGGCCGTCGCCCTCCGGGTAACCATGCAGGAACGCCTCGGCGTGCGAGCGGAAGGAGATGGCGCCCCTGGCCAGCCCCACCCCGGACAGCTTGTGCGCGGTGGCGATCATCAGGTCGAACGCCAGCCCGAGCCGGGGACCACCGCCCGCGATGTCCTCGGTCATGGCGAAGGCCAGCCCGGTGGAGTCGGTGTAGAAGTCGGCGAGGAGCGCGTCCCAGACCGGGTGCGCCGGTTCCCCGCCTTCGTCGTCGGTGAGCTCCACCGAGTTGTCCGGGTGCCACGGCAGCAGTGGGCCGCTCTCCCCCTCCAGCTCCGCCAGCCGCCGGTGAGCACGCAGGTGCTCCTCGGGGACGAGCACCTGCGTGGAGGGCGATTCGGCCAGGAATTCCCCGATGAACCGGTGGACGGCGGGCTGGACGATCTCCGCCAGCGTCTCCGCCGAGCAGCGCACCCGGATGCGGACATGCGGGCCGCGCAGCCAGTGGGGGACGTAGTAGGTCTCCGGCACCTGCTTCGCCAGGTGCGCGAGCAGCGGCCGGATCCCCCGCAGCACGAGCTGCTCCTTGCCGTCCGCGTAGTAGTGGACACGGAAGGTGTACCAGCGCAACGTCTCAGCTCCTGTCGTCAGCGAGGGCGGCCAGCGCGTCCCCGGCCAGCCGCCGGACCGCGATCTCGCCGGGCAGCGTCACCCCGAGCCGGTTACAGGCCAGGTGGGCGCAGATGTCGATGATGGTGAGCACAGAGGCGTCCCCGGAGACGATGCCTCCCGGCCCCTCCCAGCCCGATCCCGGCGGCAGGAGGCTGCCCTTGGCGGACTCGGTCCGCAGGACGTCCCGTAGCGCCCGGATCGAGCGGGCCCATTCGATCAGCGTCCCCGACCCGCCGAGCCGGCTTCCCGCCGCGGCCATCGCCGCCATCCTGCGCGCGATGGCGACCGCGGTGTCACGCTGGTCGCCCAGGTCTGGCTCCGGCCAGGGCTGGGCGCCGTACTGCCTGCTCTCGTGGCTGATCCAGCTCAGCAGACGGGCCGGGTCCGGCTCGCAGGTGAGCCAGGCCAGCATCAGCATGGCCAGCGCGGCGGTCGAGCGTTGCCCGTCCGAGGCGCCAGAGCCGAGCAGCCGGAGCGCCAGCTCGCTGGAGTCGGTGAAGTGCCTCTCCACCGCCTCGATGGCGGCGCCGTGGCCGTAGCGGTGGTGTTCGCGCCGGTAGGGCACGAAGGCGAGGGAGTCGTTCGGCTGGAGCTCGGCGAAGGCGGGCCGGATGCTCTCCCATCGGGCCAGCAGCTCCGCCGTCTCGGCGTACTCCTCGGCGCGCATGAGGGGGGTGGAGGGGTGGCTGCTGAAGTAGCCGGTGAAGCGCGCCTCGATGGCGGCGGACAGGCCGGCGGCGTCGGCGCCGGGCGCGGGCAGCACCCGCAGGCGTACGTGTGGACCGCCGTCCCAGTAGCGCAGGAAGAACCATCCGGCGACGGGAAGCTCGCTCACCAGGGGCAGGACCGCGTGGACCAGCAAGTGGTCCTGATCGCCCTGGTAAAAGACATGGGCGCTGAGCCAGTCCGTTTCTTCCATGTCAGTTCCGATCAGAGATCTCGACGAGGTATTCGGCCACGGCCGGTTCCCGATAGTCCTCGGGCGCGGGCAACGCCTCCTCGAAGACGAGGTACGGCCCGGGCTTCCGCATCATGCGTTCGAGCACACCCAGCAGATGCCAGTTGGAGAAATCCAGATAAATGGGCTTACGCGACTTGTCCATCACCCATTTGCCCATCCGGTTGTCGGCGGACTCCTCCTCCCAGAGGCCGTCGGCCCACATCCGCAGGTAGGCGCGGGTGGGGATGCCGTGGCCGCGCAGCCACTCCACCAGCCGTACGAGGAAGTCCGCGTCCGGCTCGGCCGCCTGCCGTACCGGGACCAGCCCGGCGGGCACCGTCCACCGGGCCCTGCGCAGGACGATCCGGCCGGTCTCCACCCTCTCGTGCTTGGTGATCGCGTCGGGGGACGGCCGGTGCGGGCTGACGGCCAGCGGGGAGAAGCTCGGGTGCGTGTAGTACGTAGCGCCGAAGGCCCAGGTCAGAAGCTGGGCCACCGAGGGTAGCAGGACGTCGGCCATCATCCCGAGGTGCAGCGGCACCACCTGCTCCCCCAACCGGGACGACACCACGCGCACCAGGTCGGACTCGCTGTCGTGCGCCACCATCAGGTCGCTGAGCGGCAGCCGTTCAGAACCGGGCCGTCGCGTGACGGTGTGGGGATAGTCGATCTCGTAGGCCATCATGGGCGCGCGCACGTTCAGGGTGGACGAGAACGAGCCGCTGAGCTCCGCGTACACCGTGCCAGGCCGGGGCCGCAGCCAGGCGTCGTCGGGGGGCAGCGTGCCGCCGGCCCTGGAGACGAGCCGCGCCAGGCGGCTGCGCCCGCGCCCGAAGCCGGAATGGGCCACGTTGAGCGCCAGCGAGAGCCCTTCGCGGCGCTCGATGGGTTGCACGTAGCAGCCGAGCGAGTCGGGCGCGGACACCCAGGCCGGCCACCGGTCGATCATGCGCCGCAGCGTCTCTGTCGGCGTCCTGACCACGCCGTCCTGGTCCGCCTCTCCCAGGACGGTCAGGCGTGCCTCCTCCTGGATCGCCGCCAGCGCCCGCAGCCGCGGCAGCGGGCTCGCCGCCAGCGCCGTGGTGTCAGGCAGCGGTGAGGCCCGCAGGTAGCGGACCACCTCACTCGCCGCCGGCGAGTGCTCCCCCTGCCTGGCGACCTCCTCGTGCACCGCGCGGAAGAGCGAGAGGTACGACACGGCGGCGCCGGCGCCGAACCGTTCCCTGCAGTAGGTGCCCAGCGCGAGCCTGAGCGGGAGCGCGGGGTCGAAGGCGGCGAGCCACCTGCGCACGGTGTCGAGGTCGTCGAGCGCGGGACGCCACTTGTCGATCGAGCGGGTCACCGGCGGCCCGTAGAACACCGCGTTCTCGTGGAAGATCACCTTGCCCAGCTCGTCGACCGGCGGGAAGGGCAGGCCGAGTCGGTCGATGACCCGGCCGATGGCCGCGCGCAGCCGATCCTGCCTGGCCCGGTGCGCCTCGACGTCCTCGACGGGCACGTCCTGCCCGAGCTCGTGCCGCAGCCTGTCCAGCACCTCGACCACGTCCATGAGTTGCTGATCCCCGGCGGCCGCCACCCAGGCCGACAGCTCCGCCAGCGGGTCCCCGGCCTGGTCGGAGAGGGGCGGCTCCAGGCTCAGCAGGCCCGCAGACACCAGCTTCTCCAGGAACGGGAGCGCCCGGTCCTCCGCCCCGGGCGCGAGCGAGCCGGCCAGCACCGCCAGCGTGCGATCCGGGTGCTCGGCGACCAGCCGCAGGCATTCCCGTACGGCGGGCGAGCAGGGAACGGTGATGATCGACTCCTGTGGCGGCACGCCCACGAAGGTCACGGTGTCGCCCTGGACGATCGCGCTCGGGTTGGCCCGTACCGTCAGGGTGGCCCGGAGCGCGGGCTGCGCGGACAGCGTCCTGGTGATGCTCTTGATCAGATAGCCGTCCAGGTCGAGCACCCCGCCGTACCGCGACAGGCCGTCGAGGCGGTCGGCGTCCCCCCACTCGCCGACGCCGCTGATCGTGAACGTGCTGTAAGGACTGGTCTTGGCCGCCGCGCGGGAGACGTACTTGGCCAGCCGGGTCATCGTCTGCGCCCTGGGGCGGTGCGCGTCGTCCTGGAGCCATTTGGTGAGCTCGGCGAACAGGCTGGGGCTCGCCTGCGAGAGCGCGCGGCGGAACCGTGGCTCCGCGGCCACCCCGCGCATCCGGTCCTCGGCGGCGCGTACGTCGGCGGCCAGGATCTCCGGCAGATCAGCGGCCAGCCGCTCGCGGACCTGCGACCGCGCCAGCCACTCGCGTACCCTGCCCGCGACCCCGGCGCTCAGCGCGTCCTCGACGCCGGCGTTCCACTCGCGGGCGCGCGGCCGGCGACCCTGGTGCAGCGCCCGGCGCAGACCGACGACCTGCGGCTTGCGGCTGTCGCCCGTCAGCGCGCCGATCTCCGCGAACAGGGCGTCGGAGAGCTCGCCGGCCTCGCCGTCCAGCCACTCGCCCAGCCGCGCGATCTCCTGCGCCAGCTCGAACGACCGCTCCAGGCGCATCTCGAGGAGCGCCGACACGGGCAGCCCGGCGAGCCGCAGGACCGGTGGCGCGTCCACCCGTGCGCCGCCTGCCGGAAGGCCGAACCCCCCGGCGACGACGCTCTTCCTCTCGTGCATGGCACCTCTTCCCGCTTCCCGCGAGGGGC
>NZ_JADOGI010000144.1 GCF_015645445.1 Nonomuraea cypriaca
CGGTATTTGGGGCACCACACCACGTGAAAGGCGCACTGGAAGGCGATGTTGCTGTTCGTGCGCAAGGTCACGGCCACACAGATCAATATACAGCGTTGATCTATCTACCGCTCAAAGATTCGACAGACGGGCTTACCCCCATGGCTGAAGCCAGGGGTCCGCGCCCTAGATCTACGATCGCCGCGACCTGTTGACGTACGAAGTTCCGCCCACGGGAGCCGGGCCCGGTGTCACGGGAGTGCGTCGGCGGTGCGGTCGGCTGTGACGCGCAGCAGGTCGAGCTTGCCGGCGTCGCTGGTGCCGGCGGCGGCCGTATAGGTGACCATGCGCAGGTCCGCGCCCGGGACGAGGAGGATGTCGCAGTCGAGCAGGATGTCGCCGACCTCCGGATGGTGGATCGTCTTGCGGTCGGTGGTGTGCTGGGCGGCGGCCGTCTGCGTGGCCCAGTGGTGAGCGAAGTCGTCGGACATCGCTCGCAGTTCCCGTACGAGGCGATCGAGCTCGGCGTCCGCGGGATAGCGGGACACGGCGTCCTTGAGATCGGCCACGATCGACGCCGCGAAGGCGTCCTGTCCGCGCTCGGCCTGGACCGCGAACATCGAGCCATGAACAGCACCGCTGCCGAACAGGGCGCGGGCGAGGTTGCGCTCGGCGGTCGGGAGCACGGAGGGATCGCTGTGCAGGGCGCTCCACATGGCGTTCCACCACACCAGGGTCCAGCCGGCGGTGAACACCCCGATCGGGACGTCGCCCAGGCGCGCGGCGAGCCGCTGGATCCCCGGGGGCACATGGGTGCTGACCGTCCCGTCCTGCGGCGGCAGGAGCCCGGCGCTTCGGTACAGCTGGTCGCGTTCGGCCCTGGAGAGCTGAAGGGCCCGGGCGAGCGCGCCGACGACCTGAGGCGACGGGTTCTTCGCGCGTGACTGCTCCAGGCGCAGTACGTAGTCGACCGAGAGCCCGGCCAGCTGGGCGAGCTCCTCGCGGCGCAGTCCCGGGGCGCGACGGCCGGGCATCGCGGGCAAGCCGGCGTCGGCCGGGGACAGGCGGTCGCGCCAGGCGCGCAGGAGGGCACAGAAACCGGAGTGCGAGGCGGTCATGAATCCATCATCGCCCTGGCAGTACCGGCCCGCGAATCCTCCGGCGCCGACGGCGTGGACCTGGCGGGCCGCCGAAGCCCGCTGGGGCGCACGAGAGCCCGAGGCTAGGTGGTCGGCTGGTCTGCTTGCAGGCGGTCGAGGATCGTGGCGGCGATGTCGGCGAACTGGTCGAGCTGTTCGGGCGTGAGGTGGTCGACGAACAGGCGCCGGACCTCCTGGGCGTGGCTGGGCACGGCTTCCTTGAGTGCGGCGAGACCGTTCGCCGTGATCACCGCGTACATGCCGCGGGAGCCGCACCGTTCCCGGTTGACCAGGCCTCGCTCGGACATCCGAGTGAGCTGGTGGTGCAGGCGGCTCTTCTCCCAGTCGGCCACCCGGCCGAGCTCGAAGGCGCGCATCCGCCCGTCGGGCGCCTCGGACAGCAGCGCGAGCACGGTGTAGTCGGCGTTGGACAGGCCACTGCTGGCCTGGAGCTGCTGCTCGATGCGTGTCCGCAGCAGCTCCAACATCCGGAAAGACGTCCGCCATGCGCGGAGTTCGCGTTCGGTCAGTCCCTGCTGCTCCATGAGGCCATCTTACCCATGAGTTGATACATCAACTTCGTCCCCCGGAGCGCAGGTGCACGGGGAGTTCCTGGTGACCGTTGCTGATAAGGGTGGGTACCGGCCGCAGCGCGTCGGGCGGCGCCGCGAGTGACATGGTGGGGAAACGCTCGAAGAGCTGACGCAGGGCCTCCGCGACTTCGAGACGGGCCAGGGGAGCGCCGAGGCAGAAGTGCACGCCGTAGCCGAACGCCAGGTGGTCCTTGACCCCGCGCATGACGTCGAAGGTGTCGGCGTCCGTCCCGTGCCATTCCGGGTGGCGGTTGGCGGCCCCGTACGCGGCGAGGATGGCGTCTCCCGCGGCGATGATCTGTCCGTCGGGCAGGTGGATGTCGGTGACGGCGAAGCGCAGCGGCAAGTACTTGATGGCGGGCTCGTGGCGAAGGGTTTCCTCCACCACGTCCTCCCAGGCGGCCTGGCCTGTGCGGACGAGGTCAAGCTGGTCGGGGGACGTCAGCATCGCGAAGACGGCCTGGTCGATGACGTTGACGGTCGTTTCGTACCCGGCGTTGATCATCAGAATCAGCGTGTCGCGCAGTTCGTCATCGGTGAAGCCGCTGCCGTCCGATTCCTCGTCGCGTGCCGCGATGAGCAGGGAGGTCATGTCGTCGCCGGGGTCGCCGCGCTTGGTGGCGATCAACTGGTCGGTGCTCTTGAAGAGACGTGCGGCGTTAGCCTGGGCCTGCTCAGGCGTGAGCGTACTGTCGAAGACGCCGTCGACGATCTGCCGGAAATCGTCCCGCTGGTCTTCCGGCACGCCCAGCAGGTCTCCTATCACGGCGATGGGCAGCGGGTACGCCAGTCGCTCGCGCAGGTCCACCACCTGGCCGGCGGGCACCGCGGCGAGACCGTCGATCAACTCGGTGACCACGGCTTGGACGGTCGGCCTCATCTCGGCGATGCGGCGTGCGCTGAGGATGGGGGCGACCATCCGCCGTAACCTGCGGTGGTCGGCGCCGTATGCGGTGAGCATGCTCTGCACCTCGATCCACAGGCCGAGCGGCCACGTGCGGATCGTCTGCTGAAAGTCCGGGTAGTGAGCGCGGCCGTCCTTGGAGACGTCGGGACTGGTGAGCATGGTCTTCAGGAGGGCGGGGTCGGTGACCGCCCATGCGCGCAGGCCGAGGACGTCCACGGGGGTGGCCGGTCCACGAGCCCGCAGTGCCTGGTATTCAGTGTGCCGGTCGGCACCAGTGGGATCGATGACGAACGGGAGGGGCTGGGACATGTGTCTCCTCCTTCACCTTTCCCGCGAGGGGTTGCCGAGATACGTGAGACGCGATTCCACGGTGATCTCCTTGCCGTGTTGCGGATACACACGGTTGACCGGGTAGCCCGGCCATGTGTGACAGCAAGCCGGACAAGGAATCTCTCACCCGCGACGCCTCTAGAGCGCGCTCACCTCGAAGCGGTTCGTGCCGCTCATCGCCGTACGCGATGCCATCAGGCATCCGGCCACGGCGGTGAGCAGCCCGGTCAGTCCGAAAGCGGCGAGGGTGCCCATGGGCAGCGCCGCCACCGTCGCCTCGACGTCCCCTCCGGCCATCAGGAACGCCATCCACACCGTCGCCGCCACACCGAGCACCCAGGCGGGGACGACCGTCAGGACCATCTCCCAGACGACCATCGCGCTGATCTGCCGCGGCGCCGCCGTGTTTCAGGAACGTCTTCAGGATCGCGCCCGCCGGGCGGCGTTTCCTCCCTCACCCGGACGAGCCTCGACCTGGGAGCAGGGTCCCAGGAGCGAGGGCGTCTGGGACGCTACTCCCCCGGCCGGACGAGCCCCGTCTCGTAGGCCAGGATCACCGCCTGAGCCCGGTCACGAGCTCCGATATCGGCGAAGAGGCTGGTCACGTGGTTCTCAAGCGCTGAGCCCGCGCGGATCAGGGCGTGGTCATCGACGATCAGAACCTTGATCGGGGATCTTCGCGTGGACACGGAAACCTCCCTGAGGAACGGCCCCGAACTGGAGCTCCCCGCCGCACAGTGCGACTCGCTCGGCTATCCCCCCGCAGGCCGAAGCCCTCTGTTCTCGTCGCGCGCCGCACAGCCGGACCGTCGTCGCGGACCTGTACGTCGACCACCCCGGGAAGGTATCCCAGCGTGACGGTGGTCGTGGCGCCCGCGGCGTGCTTGCGGGCGTTGGTCAGCGCTTCCTGGACGATCCGGTAGACCGCGTGGTCCGCGGTCGTCGGCAAGGGGAAGGGCTCTCCGGTCACCTCCAGGGTGACGCGCTGCCCGGCCTCCCGTGCCCCGTCCACCAGGGCGGGCAGGAGGGCGACCCCGGTGGTCCTGTCCTCGGACCCGGATCCGCCCGTCTGCTCGGCCCTCAGCACGTGCAGCAGTTGCCGCAGCTCCGCTATGGCCTCGCGGCCGTTCCGCTCGGCCGTGGCGATCGTCTCCTCGGCCTGGCCCGGATCCTGGCGGAGGATCGTACGTGCCGCGCCGAGCATGACGTTCATGGAGGTGATGTGGTGGGCCACCACGTCGTGCAGTTCCCGTGCGATCCGCGCCCGCTCCGTCCGTACGGCCGCCTCCGCCGACTCGGCCCGGTCGCGTTCCTTCAGCTCGTGGCGCAGCCGTACCAGGTTTCCGAGAGCGACCAGCAGGAAGATCGGGATCAGCAGGAGGGCGGCGATGAGCGACGCGGTGGTCAGCGGCCCGCTCCCGTCCTGGGCGAGCACCGGCGCGCCGGCGGCGTGCAGGCCCACGAGGGTGCCGCCGTAGCACAGGCCCACGATCCCCGCGGTCGACCAGGAGACGCGGGGCGGGCTGTGCCTGCCCACGGCGTACAGTGCCCACGCCAGTGCCCCGGGGAGGACCGGACGGGGCACGAGGAGCAGCGCCGCCAGCGTGCCTGCGAGGGTGATGCAGACGACGAGGACCGGCCGCTCGCGGCGCCAGAGCAGCGCCACCGAGGCCGGCCCGCCGATGATCAGCTGGACGGCGAGTGCCGTCCCGCCCGCGCCGGGCGCGGCGAGCAACCACGCTGACAGGACGACCAGGACATCCGCCGCGCGTAACTCACCGAATCGCCTGCGCACCCTCCTGGACTCTACCCCGGTGATCGGGTACGCGCGCTGCCCCCAGTCCGTCCGCGAGGACGCGGCCACCTCAAAAAACGCTGTCCAGGCCCGATCTGCTGATCGGACCTGGACAGCGGTAGCCGGATTCCATGCGGTCAGGCGGAGGGCTTGGTGCGGCGCGGGCGGGGGCGGATCTGGCCGGTGCGGGCGGCCCGGCGCAGCAGGAGGATCGTGGGGACCACGCAGACCAGCAGTGCGAGCAGGCTGGCCTCGGGTCCGAACGTGCCGCCGGTCAGCGCGGACGGGCCGGACAGCGTGACGTTCAGCAGGCCGTTGGGCGCGACGTCCGACCCGGAGAGTATGACGCCGAAGATCCCGGTGTGGGTGAAGTTCCAGGCGAAGTGCAGGCCGATCGGCAGCCACAGCGAGCGGGTGGCGATGTAGGCGGCGGTCGTCATGGCTCCGCCCGTCAAGGCGATCGAGAGCGTGCCCCACAGCGTGGCGTTGACGTTGACCAGGTGCGTCGCGCCGAACAGCGCCGTGGATACGACCAGGGCGATCACGGTGCCGGTACGTTCCTCCATGATGCGGAACAGAACCCCGCGGAACAGGAGCTCTTCGATGACCGCGACGCTCGCCATCATGCCGGCGGTGCCGAGCAACCCGCCGAAGGAACCCCAGGACACGTCCTGCCAGCCACCGAACATCGCGATCAGCAGCATCAACACGGTGAACAGGCCACCCCCGAGCAGCGTCCCGCGCCGCAACTGGGACCACCTGTTCGTCTTCTCGAGTTCGGGGACGCTCGGGCGGAGTTCGACGGTTCGGCAGAGCCAGCGGTAGATGACCACAGCGGCGACGGCCAGGCCGGCGCCCACCGGCAGGGCGAGGATCCAGACGGGCGAGACGAGACGGTTGATCCCGGCGAACACCGTCATGACACCGAACAACGCGACCAGCAGGACGGGGAACCGGAACCTGCGGAGCCGGCTCGTGGAGGGGTCGGCCTGCGGGAGGGTACTGTCCGGGTGGTCCGTGGGCGCCATGATCGCGGTCCTTTCGACTGAGCTTCCGTGGTGATTTCCTGCGACGCCAGGGACATTACGGAGCGGAGCGGGCCGTGCCATCCCACTGGAACGGACATCCCCGGTAGCTCTCACGGGGGATGGGAGCCGGGCCGGATCGCCATCCCCCGTGAGAGCTATCGCCGTGCCGATGCTCGTTCTCGCCCGCCGTGGCGGCAATCTCGTGCGGGGTCGCCGTGGCCGCCGTTAGGCTTGCCCGATGTTCGCGAACGTCACCCGTTCTGTCCGTTCCTGGGCGGGCTTGTGGCGCGCTCGCCCCATGCTCGTCAAGGACGGAGCGCTCGCGGGAGTGCTCACGGTGCTGGCGTTCGTACCGACACTGTCCGCCATCTCAGCGGAGCTCGGCGACCTGCCCCGGCGCCCGTCCGACGCACTGGCCGTGGTGCTGGCCCTGGCTCAGTCCGCACCGCTGGTCATCCGCAGCCGATGGCCCGCAGCCTGCCTGGCGGTCATCGGCACCGCCTTCGCGCTTCATCAGGCGCTGGGCTACACGTCGACGTTCGGCAGCATCGGGCTCTATCTGGCGGTGTACGCGTCCGGAGCCCATCAGGTCCGGTTCCGTCGCGGCCTCGCCGCGGTGTCGACCGCCGGCTATGTCGTTCTGGTGGTCGTGCTGCACAACCTCGGATCGCCCAACCAAGTCCCCGACTTCCTCGCGTTCTACCTGGCATTGGCGGTGATCTGGATGGCTGGCGTGGGGATGCGCCGGTGGCGGGCGGAGGAGGCCGAGCGCAGGCGGCTCAGCGCGGACGTGGCCAGGGCCGCGGAGCGGGCACGTATCGCCCGCGAGTTACACGACGTGGTCACGCATCATGTGACCGCCATGGTGGTCCAGGCCGATGCGGCACAGTTCGTCGTCGGCACGGCGCCGGATCGCGCCGGGGTCGGGCTCGCCGCCATCAGCGACACCGGACGGCGGGCGCTCACTGAGCTGCGGCACCTGCTCGGCGTACTGGAGGCGACCGGCGAGTCGAGCCCCGCGGACCGCACGCCGACGCTGGGCAGGATCGGCGACCTCGTCGAACAGGCCCGCATGTCCGGCCAGCCCGTCGAGTTCGCCGAGCACGGCGAGCAGCGGCCACAGGACGTGGACGTGGAGCTGGCCGCCTACCGGGTGGTTCAGGAGGCGCTCACCAACGCGATGAAATACGCGACAGGGCGGCGCACCACGGTCACGGTGCACCACCACCCCGATCGCATCGCCCTCGAGGTGAGCAACGACGGGCCCCCCGAGACCGGGCCTGCCGAGACCGCACCCGTCGTGCCGTCGGGCGGGCGCGGGCTGGAAGGGCTGCGCCAGCGGCTGCGTATGCTCGACGGCGAACTGATCGCCGCGGGCCGGGCCGACGGCGGGTTCAGCGTCCGCGCCCTCATCCCCTCAAGGAGCGAGGCATGACCGACACCCCGATCAAGGTGCTCATCTGCGAGGACCAGGAACTGGTGCGGGCCGGCTACATCACCATCTTCTCCGTCCAGCCCGACATGGAGGTGGTCGGGGAGGCCGCGAACGGCCGCGCGGCGGTCGAGGCGGCGCGGCGGCTTCGCCCGGACGTCATCGTGATGGACATCCGGATGCCCATCCTGGACGGCATCGAGGCCACCAGGCAACTGGCCGGTCCCGGCACCGAGGCTCCGGCGAAGGTGCTGGTCGTCACCACCTTCAACGTCGACGAGTACGTCTACGAAGCGCTCAAGGCCGGAGCCAGCGGCTTCCTGCTCAAAGACGCGCCACCGGCGGAGCTGGTCAACGGTGTGCGTACCATCGCCCGCGGCGAGTCCCTGCTGGCCCCCGCCGTCACCCGCACCCTCATCGGCACCTTCGCCGACCGCCTCCGCCCCGCCGACCCCTCCAGGCCGGCCAGGGAGGAGGTCGTACGGGCGCTGACCCCCCGCGAGCTCGAAGTGCTCGAACAGATCGCCGCCGGCCTGTCGAACGCGGAGATCGCCGCGAAGCTGTTCATCACCGCGGAGACCGTGAAAACCTACGTGTCACGGATCCTGGCGAAGCTCCAGTTGCGCGACCGCGTGCAGGCGGTCGTCCTCGCCTACCGGGTGGGACTCGTCTCCGGCACGGACTGAACCACGACCCGGTTCGCGCTGCGAGGCCGGCGCGCCGCGGCGATCAGCGCAGCCGGTTGGATCGGCTTCCTCCGCGACACCCGCGGAGTCCCTCACCGGGCCGGTGAGGGACTCTCCCAGGTCTACCTCACGGGGCAGTTCGGCCCCTGGACGATGCATTGCCCGAAGTACTCGTGGCAGTTCGAGTACAGCTGGTACCAGCGGAACTTGACGAACGACCCCTCGTACCCGCACTGACGGCACTCCGACACGGGAGGACAGTACGGGCCCGCCTGGGCGGTCACCCTGGGCACCAGCCTCGCCAGCAGGCGATCGCCCAGCGACTCCATCAACTTGACCATCATCGGTCTCCTTCCTTCTTCGGTGTCCCGGGCCTGTCTCCGGGAGTTCGGTGGGCACGAGCGCCCCCGCCGCACAGCCGCCTGACCACGACGGCGACGACACGATCCGCAGGAAAGTAGCCGACCTGCCGGGAGTCGAAGCTCGCGGCCGCGTTGTCGCCGAGCAGCACAACTCGCCCGGCGGGCACCCGCCCGCGCCGATCCGCGGCGAGCCCGGTCACCGCCCCGTGCGGCACCGGATCACCCGCCGTGGCGGCGACCCGCTTGATCAGCAGGACCGGCTCGGCCGTGGCCGGCGCACGTTCGGGCCAGGTGAGCGTCTCCCGGTCCGGGCTCTCGGCCACCACGACGCTGCCCACGCGCGCGGCGGCGGGGCTGCGCACCGCGAGCAGCCTCTCGCCGTCACGGTAGGCGGGGCGCATGCTGTCGCCGCTGACGGTGACGATCAGGAGGTGGCGCCGGGCCTGCCAGGCGGCGATCGCGACGCACGCGACGGTTCCGGCGAGCGCGCCGAGCGGCCCGAGAGACGGCCTTCTCACCTCGGCGCCTCCGTAGTGCCGAAGCGAGCGCCGACGTGAGCGCCGACGTGAGTGCCAGTGGGAGTGCCAGTGGGAGTGCCGGTGGGGGAACCGGTGCGGGCGTCGGGCGGTGCGTCGGCGGGGGAACCGGTGCGGTAACCGCCCGCCTGGATCCGGAAGAGCCTGGCGTAGTGGCCGCCGGCGGCCATCAGGGTGTCGTGGGAGCCCTGTTCCACGACGCGGCCCTGCGACAGGACCACGATGACGTCGGCCGTGCGCACGGCGGAGAGCCGGTGGGAGATCAGCACCGACGTACGGCCGTCGCGCAGCTCGCGCAGGCGCTGGTGGATCTCGTGCTCGGCCTCCGCGTCCAGCCCGGAGCTGGGCTCGTCGAGGATCAGGAGGTCACTCTGGTCCCGCAACAGTGCCCGGGCGAGGGCGATCCGTTGCCATTGCCCGCCGGAGAGCAGGACCCCGGTCTCCGGGTCGCCACCGTCACGCTGATCGAGGAACGTCCTGGTGAGCAGGGTGTCGTACCCCCTGGGCAGGCGGGTGATCACGTCGTGCAGCCGGACGGCACGAGCCGCCGCGGTCAGCCGTGCCGGGTCCTGCATGGCCGGCAGGTCGCCGAGTGCGATGTTCTCCCGCGCGGTGAGCTCGTAGTGCATGAAATCCTGGAAAACCGTGGCGATGCGACCGCGCAGCCCGTCGATCCGCAGGCCGCGATAGTCCACGCCGTCCCAGGACAATGACCCGAAGGACGGATCGTAGAACCGGCACAACAGCTTGACCAGGGTGCTCTTGCCCGCGCCGTTGAGACCGACGAGCGCCACGGTACGCCCTGCCGGGATGGTGAGGTCGACACCGCACAGGACCCAGGGCTTGTCCGGCCCGTACCTGAACCAGACGTCCCGCAACTCGATCCCGGTCCGTAGCGCCGGCACGGCCTGGACACGCTCGGGCACGACGAGGTCGGGCGGGCTGGTGATGACCGCGCGGTAGTGGTCGTAGAGCAGCAGCGACTGGTGCGCGATCGCCATGGTGCGTACGAGCTCCGTCAGCGCCGACTGGCAGCCGGCGACGGCCGCGACGAACACCGCGATGTCCCCGATGCCCAGCCTCCCCTGGCCGGCCGCGTGAATCGCCCAGACCAGCCCGGCCGCCACCACGACCGCGCCGAGCAGGGCCGGCACACCCTGCACCCGCAACTCCCGCCGGTCCAGCCGTCGGGTCGCGTCGTGCACCGCGGTCAGCTCGCCGAGCATCCGCCCGCGCAGGAACCGGCCGAGGCCGAACAGCCGCACTTCCTGGGCGGCCCGCAGCCCGCTCAGCAGCTCGGCGTAGAACGACTCCCTGCGGACCGCCTGAACCGTGCTGCGGGCGAGCCGGGCGCGGGTCCTGCTGATCGTCAGCTCCGCCCAGACGACGGGAACGGCCGCGAGCCCCAGGATCCCGGCCATCCACGGCGCGATGGCGATCAGCGAGCCCACGAAGCCCACCATGGTCAGCAGCGCACGCGCGGAGCCGAGGGCGGAGGTGACCATCTGCGCAGGCGCCTGCCGTCCTGACTGCTCGGCCAGTTGCAGCCGGTCCCGGAAATCCGGGTCCTCGAACCTGGCCAGTCCGGGGAGACGGTTGAGCGCGTCGTACAGGGTGGCCTGCGAACGCAGGGTGATCGCGCGCAGCAGCTCCCCCTGGGCGTACTGCACGACCTGCGGCAGCACGGCGGTGACGAGGGTCGCCACCGCCAGCCCCAGTGCGATGGCGAACAGCCCGGCGACCGGACCGCCGCCGGGTGCCGCACCGGCCAGCCGGTCGAAGGCCAGCTTGGTCAGCCAGGCGGTGGCCACCGGGGCGATCCCCGCCACCACCGCCCCGGCGGCCTGGAGGGCGACCATCCCCGGGGCCACCCGCCACGCCAGTACGGCGGCCCGCCCCGCGTGGGCCGCCAGGATGCGGGGCGGCAGTTCCTCGCCCTCGCTCACCCGAGCTCCACGCTGTGCGCCAGCACCGTGCCCGCGTCGTCGATCCGGCAGGTGGCCGGGTAGCCGTGCACGGCGAACGCCGTGGTCAGACTCTCCCCGTGGCGCTCGGTGAAGACCCTGGCGACGGGCCGCAGCGTGTTGATCATCTCTGTGGTCTCGCCGGGCTCTCCGACCACGACGGCGATCACGTCGGTGTGTTCCGCGGCCAGGTCCGTGAATTTCGGCAGCCGCTGGACGCAGGCGGGACAGGTCGTGGAGAAGAACCCCACCAGGCCCGCGGCGAGGTCGGAGCGCGACAGTTTCTCTCCGTCGACATCTTCCGCCACGAATTCCCCCGGCGTCTCCCCCACCGGCAGCATGACCGGTTCGAGGGCCGGGCGTTCGCCGCCGATCAGCTCTTCGTGCACACGGAGCCGTCGGATCACGGCGAGGGTGAGCACCAGGTTGAGCACCGACAGGCCCGCCACCAGAACCAAGGCCACCACGACCAGTTGCATGGATCTCCTACCGCGGCTCCCTGTCGAGCCCCTTGTCGTCGAGATTCGGCCGAAATGTAAGTCTGCTCAGGGCGCTGTCTCCGGGCTCGGCCGCTTGAGCGATCCGGGTCGTCTCGCCGAACGTGGTCCCCGGACTCCGGACGCGCCCGGCGCCTGGCCGAACAGCGCGACGACGTCCTCGAACCGCAGCACGACCGTGGCGCAGACCAGGGCGGCCGCGCCGGCGAGCCCCGCGCCCACCCAGCCGGCCTCCGAGTCGGGAATCCCGAGCGGACCGGCGGGAAGGCCGGCGACGGCCACCCCGGCCAGGATCGTGTTGCGGACGGCGTGCGGAATCCCGAGCGGCCGCCCTCGCCCCTCGACGGCGGCACCCCGGAACGAGCCGCCGCGTCTCCCGCGCGGCCCCGGGCCGAAACAGTTGCAGGGCACCGCGAGCCCCCGCCGCCGCGTCACCACGGCGACCACGGCGAACACGGCGAGCGCCGACGCCGCGAGGACGAGTCCGGCCGGAGACCACGGCGTGAGCAGCAGCCCAGTGGTGACGATTTCCACAGCGACCACGACGCCGGCCGTGGCGGTGACCCCGCGGGCGGGAACGATCCGCAACGCGTGGATGGAGGCGGCGAAGCTCCGGAACGCCTCCGCCCTGGAGACCTTCGCGAGCGACGAGGCCGTGAAGACGACCACGAGAAGCACCGGCGGGAACACCCGCATGAACTCGCTCATGTTCACCCCCGTGGCCGACGTCCGACCACCATGCACACCGCTGTTGGCGTTCGGTTGGTCTTTTCGTGGCGCTCCTCGTGCGCGGCGGGGCCGAGACGCCGGTGGGTCCAGGCGACCGAACGCCTTCGCCGTTAACGGGAGTTCGTCCTCTTGCGTCCGGTTCTATCGGCTGGTATAACGTTTCACCAGGTCGTGAAAACGTTATACCAAGCGGAGCCTTGGATGGCGGGGAGCGAGGAGATCACTGGTGCGCACGATCGAGCGACACTACGAGGACTTCGAGATCGGAGAGGTCCGGCGGACCACCGGGCGCACCATCACGGAGTCCGACATCGTGCTTCATGCCGGTCAGACCGGTGACTGGTTCCCGCATCATGTCGACGCGGAATGGTGTGCCACGCAGCCGTTCGGCGCCCGGATCGCGCACGGGACGCTGATCGTGTCCGTCGCGGTGGGGATGACCGCCGGTGACATCAATCCCGCCTCGATGAGCTACGGCTACGACCGCATCCGCTTCATCCGGCCGGTGCACATCGGCGACACCATCACGGTGACCGCGGAGATCACCGCCAAGCGCCCCCATCACAAGCGTGCCGACGCCGGTTTCGTCGAGGAGACCGTGACGACCGCCAACCAGCGTGGCGAGGTGGTCCTGTCACTGGTCCACCTCTACCTTGTCGACCGCCGCCCCTCAGAGGAGAACCGCCGCTCCTCAGAGGAGAACCGCCGTCCCTCGGAGCAGAACCGCCGTCCCTCGGAGCAGAACCGCCGTCCCTCGGAGCAGAGGTGAAGGGCCGCCGTGCGCCGGGGCTGTCGGCGGTCGCCGAGCGTGCCGGGGTCTCGGTCTCGCTGGTGTCCAGGATCCTCACCGGTGACGCCACCCTCAGGGTTCGAGACGACACCCGGCAGCGGGTGCTCCAGGCGGCCGAAGAGCTCAAGTACGTTCCCCATGTCTCGGGGCGCGCCCTGCGGCTGGCCAAGGCGGGGGCGATCGGGCTGGTCGTACAGGATGTGAGCAATCCGATCCACGCCGAGATCATCCGCGGTGCCCAGCTCGCCACGGCCGCGCACGGGCAGGTGCTGCTGCTCGCCGACTCGCCGGAACTCGCCTCCAACACCCAGGCGTTCGACCGGCTGATCGGCGAAGGACGCATCGACGGCCTGCTCTGGCAGAGCAGCGGCTTCGGCTTCGACGACGAGCTGGCCTCGCGCGCCGCCGGACATCTGCCGACCATCCTGGTCAACAACCGCCCCCGTGCCGGCGTGCCCGGGATCCGGCTCGCCGACGAGGAGGCCGCGGCCCTCGCCGTCGAGCACCTCATCGAGCTCGGCCACCGCGACATCGGGTTCGTGGGCGGGCGTGCGGTCACCGACATCTCCGTACGCCGCCTGGCCGGTTTCAGCGAGGCGATGAACCGGCACGGGCTGCCGAT
The DNA here is from genome assembly GCF_015645445.1 of Nonomuraea cypriaca. Lineage (GTDB taxonomy): Bacteria > Actinomycetota > Actinomycetes > Streptosporangiales > Streptosporangiaceae > Nonomuraea > Nonomuraea cypriaca. The sequence continues at coordinate 13,390 of NZ_JADOGI010000144.1, forward strand.
CCGGCCCGAGTGGATCATCGCGGAGGAGTGGGACGCCGCCGCCGGCCACGCCGCGATGACCTCGTTACTGACCCGTCCGCGGCTCCCCACCGCGGTCTTCGTGGCCAACGTGGTGGTGGCCGTCGGCGCGCTGGCGGCGGCGCGGGAGCACGGCATCAGCGTGCCCGGCGACCTGTCGGTGGTCGCCATCCACGACGTGTGGTTCGTCGCGCACGGCGCACCGCCGCTGACCACGGTCCTGCTGCCGTTGCGCGAGCTCGGCCGGCGGGCGGTGGAACTGGTTCTCGGCGACGACCTCGACGGCCCCGAGGGCGGTCACCTCATCACCGACCCGCCCCCGCAACTGGTCGTGCGCGATTCGACGGCCCCTCCCAGGACCTCTCCGATTGGACACCTTCGATGACCCATCTGCGTGGCATGACGTGGGACCACCCGCGTGGCCTGTCCTCGATGCAGGCCGCGACGGCCGCGTTCCTCGCCGGGCGTGAGGGCTCGGGCATCACGGTGGAATGGCACGCCAGGCCGCTGAAGGCGTTCGAGGACACCCCCGTCACCGAGCTGGCGGCTCGTTACGACCTGCTCGCGATCGACCACCCGTTCACCGGCCAGGCGGCCACCACCCGTGCCCTGCTCCCGCTGGAGGAGCTCCTGCCGTCCGAGGTTCTGGCCGAGCAGCGTGCCAACAGCGTCGGCCCCAGCTTTCGCAGCTATTCGATGGACGGCGCTCAGTGGGCGTTGCCGATGGACGCCGCCGCGCAGGTGAGCGCGTACCGGCCGGACCTGCTGCCCGGCGCGCCCCCTCGCACTCTGGAGGAGGCGCTGGACCTGCTGCGTCACCTTCCCGACGGGGTGTCCGCGCAGCTCCCGGCCAACCCCACCCACATCTGGTCCTCGTTCCTGTCGTTGTGCCAGCACCGGGCCACCGACGGGTCGGGCGCGGACGGCAGGAACGGCGGGCGTCCCGCGTGGTGGCCGGAGAGCGGGATCGAGCCGGACGTCGCCGCGGGCGGCCTGGCGCTGTTGCGGGAGCTGCTGAGCCTGGTCGATCCGGTCTCCTTCGATCGCAACCCGATCCAGACGCTGGACGGCATGGCCGCCGGCGAGCCGGTCGGCTACGTGCCACTGGTCTTCGGCTACTCCAACTACGCGCGCAGCGGCTTCGGGCGGCACCTGGTGAGATTCGCCGACGCGCCGGTACGGAACGGCACCATGCTGGGCGGTGTCGGCCTGGCGATCTCGGCCAGGTGCGCCGGCACGCCCGCCGCGACGGCGGCCGCGGAACTGGCGACATGGGTGGTGTCCCGGCCGTGCCAGACCGGGATCTTCGCCACCGCGGGCGGCCAGCCGGGACATCGGGCCGCCTGGACCGACCCGGAGCTGAACCGGCTGACCCATGGCTTCTTCGCCGACACCCTCGGCACGCTCGACCGCGCCTTCCTGCGCGATCGCACGCCTGGCTATCCGCGGTTCCAGCAGCAGGCGGGCGAGCTGCTCCACCGGATGGTGACCCGCGGCGAGTCCGACCACGCCGTCGTCACCGCGCTCGGGAAGCTGTGGCAGGGAGTGATCGAGCCGTGAGCACCCTCGCCGCGCTGGCCAGGCAGGCGCACGAGCGGCACGCGGCGCTCCCCGCTGTCCACGACGGCACCGGCTGGCTGACGTTCGGGGAGCTGGGCGCGACGGCTCGCGCCGTCGCCGTACGGTTGCGCGAGCGCGGCGTCGAGACCGGCGACCGGGTGGTGATCGCCCTGCGCAACCAGGCCGCGATCCTGCAGATCGAGCACGCGGTGTTCCTGTCCGGCCTCGTCCGGGTGGCGGTCAGCAGCCGGCTGCACGGGCGTGAGATCGCCGGGATCGCGCACGACTGCGCGGCCGCGGTGGTGGTCTGCGAGCCGGAGCACGTCGAGGCGCTGGTGAGCGCCGCGCCGCCGTTGCGCGCGCTGGTGGTGGACACGGCGGGCCGGATCGAGCCGCCCGCCGGTGCCGTCGATCTCGCCGGCCTGGTCGCCGCTCCCGAAGACCCGGCGCGGCTCGACTTCGCCGTCCCCGATGATCCGGACGCCCCGGCCGCGCTGATGTACACCTCGGGCACGACCGGGGATCCCAAGGGCGCGATCGTCACACACCGCATGTGGCTGGCCATGATCAGAGCGCTTTCCGAGAACCTGCCGATCCGCGGGCCGGGCGACGTCGTGCTGCACGTGGCGCCGATGAGCCACTTCGGCGGGTCGGTCGGTTCCGCGTACACCTTCGCGGGAGCCGCGGCCGTACCGCTGCCGCGTTTCGAGCCCGGTGCGGCGCTCGCGGCGGTCGAGCGGTTCGGCGTCACCGTGCTCCCGCTGGTTCCCACGATGCTCAAGGAGCTGACCGTGGCCGCTCAGGCCATGACAACCGGGGGCGGGCAGGGCTCGCTCGCCGGGCTCGCCGCCGTGCCGTACGGCGGATCGGCGATCTCCGTGCCCGCCGCGGCCCGCGCCTCCCGCGTGTTCGGCGAGGTGCTGTACCAGTGCTACGGGCTGAGCGAGGCGCTCGCCCCGCTGACCGTGCTCTCCGCGGCCGACCACCGGCACGGCGGCGAGCGGCTGGCGTCCGCGGGCCGGCCGGTGCGCGGTGTGGAGATCGAGGTCGTCGACGCCGAGGGCCGTGCGGTGCCCGCTGGAGACACCGGCGAGGTACGGGTGCGCGGCGAGGCCGTGATGCCGGGCTACTGGAACCGGCCCGCGGAGTCCGCCGACGTGCTCGGAGCCGGAGGCTGGTTCCGCACGGGTGACATCGGCCGCTTCGACGGCGAGGGGTACCTGTACCTCGTCGACCGGCGCAGGGACGTGATCGTCTCGGGCGGCTTCAACGTGTATCCCGGCGAGGTGGAGCGGGCCATCGCCGAACTTCACGGTGTGCACGAGGTCGTGGTGTTCGGCGTGCCGCACGCGCGCTGGGGCGAGGCGGTGGCCGCCGCCGTGGTGCCTGCCCCTGGCTGCCACCTGACGGCGGAGGACGTCGTCACCGCCTGCCGTACGAGGCTGGCGAGCTACAAGAAACCACTGCTCGTCGACGTCGTCGACGAGCTGCCGCTGTCCAGCACCGGCAAGATCAACCGGCGCGAGGTACGCGACCGCTACTGGTCGGCCGGAGGCAGGCATGTCGGCGAATGATTCGGAGGATCAGATGACTGAGACAGGTGCTGCCCGTCCGGTCGCGTCCGTGCGGGAGCGGGGATTCCGCTTCCGCTGGGGCGTGCTGTCCATGAACTTCCTCGTACTGGGGCTCAACTACGCCGACCGGGCGGCGATCGGGGTGGCCGCGCCGGTCATCATCGCCGAGTACGGCTTCAGCATGACCACCTGGGGCTGGATCTCGGCGGTGTTCTTCGTGGGATATGCCCCGTTCTGCTTCGTGGGCGGTTATACCTCGGACAGGTTCGGGCCGCGCAAGGTGATGGCGTGGGCGATCGCCTGGTGGTCGCTGTTCACGGCCCTCACGGCGGCGGGGTTCAGCGCCGTCAGCTTCATGATCATCCGGTTCTTGTTCGGCTTCGGTGAAGGGCCGCAGGCCTCGGTCACGGCCAAGACGATGTCCAACTGGTTCCCGCAGCGACAGCTCGGCACGGCGCTGGGGCTGTCGCAGGCGTCCACCCCGCTCGGCGGGGCGGTGGGCACGCCGATCGTGGTGGCGCTGATGGCCGCGTTCGACGGCAACTGGCGGGCCCCGTTCATCGTTCTCGGCGGGGTCGGCGTGTTCTTCGCCGTCGGCTGGTGGGTCGTCGTACGAGACAAGCCGTCGGCGCACCCCCGGGTCGGCCAGGCCGAGGCCGAGGAGATGGCCGCCGACGAGCGTGAGCAGGACACGACCCGCCTCGGGAACGGTGCCGGCGAGGACGACGCGCCGCTGCTGAGCTACCTGCGCCGGCCGCTGGTGCTGACCACGGCACTGAGCTACCTCGGCTACTCCTGGGTCCTCTACACCTTCCTCACCTGGTTCCCTGTGTTCCTCACCGAAGCGCACGGCGTCAAGCTGGAAGAGCTCGCGGTCGCCGGCGCGCTGCCGTGGGTGGCCGGCTTCTTCGGCCTCGCGCTGGGGGGTGTCTTCACCGACACCCTCGGGCGGCGGCTCGGCCTGTTCGCCGCCCGCAAGTGGACCATCGTGATCGGGCTGATCGTGGTGGCGCTCGCGTTCACCCCGGTCGGAGTGGTCGACTCCACCGGCGCGGCGGTCGCGCTGATGGGCGCCGTGGTGTTCGTGCTCTACATCGTCGGCGCCCAGTTCTTCGCGCTCATCGGCCCGGCCATCCCCAAGGCACGGTTCGGGTCGGTCTCCGGCTTCGTCCACTTCATCGCCAACCTGTCCGGCATCTTCGCCCCGGTCGTCGTGGGCTTCCTGGTCGAGGACACCAAGTCCTGGGTGCTCGCCTTCGGGGTCTCGGCGCTGATCGCCGGCGTCCCCGCCGTGCTGCTGGCGCTGTTCGGCCGTGCGGAGCGCCTGGCACCCAGCGCGACCAGAAACTAGGAGGACTCCATGCCTGAAGCACTCGAAGGAATCCGCATCCTCGACTTCACCCAGATGATGCTCGGGCCGTACGGCACGCAGCTCCTGGCCGATCTCGGCGCCGACGTCATCAAGGTGGAACGGATCGGCGGCGAATGGGAACGCGGCCTGCCCATGATGGGAGACCTGGTGGCCGGCGACTCGGCCGCCTTCCTCGCCATGAACCGCAACAAGCGCTCGATCGCGGTGGACCTGAAGGCTCCCGCCGTACGTGAGGCCCTGCTCAAGCTGGCCGGGACCTGCGACGTGGTGGTGGAGAACTTCCGGCCCGGCGTGCTGGACCGGCTGGGGCTCGGCTACGAGGATTTCAAGGCCGTGAAACCGGACATCGTCTACTGTTCAGGCTCCGGCTGGGGTCAGGACACGGTGTTCGCCAAGCAGCACCGTCCCGGCCAGGACCTGCTCATCCAGGCGATGTCCGGCCTGGCCGCGGCGGGCGGCCGCGCCGGTGACCCGCCCACCCCTGCGGGCACGTCCATCGTCGACGCGTCCACGGCGCTGTGCCTGGCCAACGGCATCCTCGCCGCCCTTCTCGCGCGCGCCAGGCACGGCATGGGCCAGCGCGTCGAGGTCGACCTGTATTCCACGGCGATCTCCCTGCAGTGCCAGGAGATCTCCGCGATGGTCAACCAGGGCCAGGACTGGGAACGCTCGCGCGCCGGCATCGGGCAGGCGTGGCTGTCGGCCCCCTTCGGCGTCTACCGCGCCGCCGACGGCTGGCTCGCGCTGGCCATGGCCCCGGTCGACAGGGTCGCCGCGCTCCTCGGGGCCGACGGCCTCGACTCCCTCGATCCGTGGGCCGACCGCGACGAGATCAAGGAGCGGCTGGAGCCGATCACCGCCACCAAGCCGGTGGCCGAGCTGATCGATCTCCTCCTGCCGCAGGGCATCTGGTGCGCGCCGGTGCGGAGCACCCGCGAGGCCGTGGACGAGCTGCGCGAGCAGGGCCATGACCTGATCGTCGAGGTCGAGCATCCGCGCGCGGGCCGGCTTGAGCTCATCGGCTGCCCGGTACGGCTGTCGGAGACGCCGTGGCGGCTGCGCCACGCGCCGCCGGTCGCCGGCGAGCACACCGACGAGGTGCTCGGCGAGGTTCTCTCCGCGGGCGAGATCGCCGCCCTGCGACGGGAGAAGGTCGCCCAGTGAGCGGGGCACAGCGGGTCCACCGGCATCTCGTCGAGACGCGTGAGGGCGCCGTCGCGGTGCTCCGCGTCGACCGCGAAGAAGCCCTGGGCGCGCTGTCGAAGAGCATGGTCGGCGCGCTCGGTGAGTACCTCCGCGAGCTGCGCGGCCGTACCGACGTACGGGTGCTGGTCCTCACCGGCACCGGCCGCGGCTTCATCGCCGGCGCCGACATCGGCGAGTACCACAACGTGGACCTGGCCGCCTTCGACGCCTACCAGCGGCTGTCCCGCTCGGTGTTCGAGGAGCTGGAGCAGCTCCCGCAGCCCGTCATCGCCGCGGTCAACGGCTACGCGCTCGGCGGCGGCTTCGAGGTGGCCCTGTGCTGCGACCTCATCATCGCCTCCGAGCGCGCCCGCTTCGGCCTGCCGGAGGTCAAGCTGGGTCTGCTGCCCGGCGGCGGCGGCACCCAGCGTCTCTCCCGCGCGATCGGCACGCGGGCGACCAAGGAACTGGTGATGACCGGCCGCACCATGAAGGCGGAGGAGGCCGACCGCCTTCGCCTCCTGTGTCGCGTCGTACCTGCCGACGACCTCCTGCCGACGGCCCTGGAGCTGGCCCAGGAGCTCGCCGCGCGGGCGCCCCTCGCCGTCCGCGAGGCCAAGCGCCTGATCGACGACGGCATCCAGCAGTCCCTCGGCGCCGCGCTCACCACCGAACAATCCGTCCTGTCGCGGCTGTTCGGCACGGCGGACGCCGCCGAAGGCATCGACGCCTTCATCGCCAAACGCGAACCACGCTTCCACGCCCGCTGACAGATCCGCTTTCGGCGCGGTCAGCGCGTGTCGTCCCCGGCGCTGGAGAAGGTCTGCCGGTAGTGTTCGGCGGCTTGGGCCATGTCGGAGCTGAGGAGCTGGAAGAACCGGCTCGCGGTCCGGAGCCGGGTGCCGGCCGGGGTTCCCGCGCCGAGGACCTCGACTCCTTCCCGAACGGAATCGGCCCACAGCATCATCGACCGGGTGCCCACCAACCACGCCTGGTACCAGACGTCGTCGTCGATGCGGTACCGCTCACGCCGGTTGTCACGTTCGCGTTTGACGAGCTCCAGTTGGTCGAGCGCGCCGACGGCTTTGGAGATCGACGCCGGGCTGACCCGCAGCCGCTCGACCAGCTCGGCGACGGTCATGTCGCCGCTGTCGCTGGTGAGCAGGCAGATCAGCACCTTGGCCGCCATCGGCGGCCAGCCCCCTGACATCAGGCCGGTGAGTTTCTGCTCGTATTCCCGCACCGCCTGAGGGTCACGCCCGCCGGCGTCCACGATGGCCGGGCTGCTCAGTGGCGGCTTGGGCCGGCGCCGGGCGCGCCATTCCGTCGCCTGCTGCGCGCGGGCGGCGCGGTAGCCGTACGGGCCGCCGTTGCGGGCGATCTCGCGGCCGATGGTCGACCTGGGCCGCCCCAGGCGGCGGGCGATCTCCGCATAGGCGAGCCCTTCCGCCAGCCCTTCGGCGATCTTGCGGTGGTCGACGTACGTCAGGTGGCCTCCCGGCATCTCACCCCTCCCGTCATGCAAAGTATGTCGGCGAACGTGGTTGGTTGCGACACAAGGCAGACGGTTGTTGCGTTTGCCAGCAAGGTTGTTGCGCCAATCAACACTGCCTGAACTGCGGCGATACCGTTCACAGTTTGCCGATTCCTTGAACACGCTCGTAGCTTTCTCTGTGTGTGAACGATCGGCCACGTCCTTCCGCCGACCCGGCGTTCCTCAAGGAGACCCTGGCATGGCTGCCAAGATATGCCTCGTAACCGGCGCCTCATCCGGCATCGGCCACGCCACCGCACTCGAGCTCCTGCGCGGCGGCCACATCGTGTACGGCGCCGCGCGGCGGGAGCACAGAATGGCCGCGATCCGCGAAGCGGGTGGTCACACCCTGCCGATGGACGCGACCAAGGAAGAAGATCGCCGGCGGGCCGTCCGTACCGTCCTGAACGAACACCAGCGGATCGACGTCCTGGTGAACAACGCGGGGACCGTGCTCCACGGCGCGGTCGGGGACACGCCCCTGGCGATGGCGCGCGACGAGTTCGAGATCAACCTGCTCGCACCGGCCCGGCTGATCCAGCTGGTCCTGCCGGGGATGCGACAGCGGCGCTCTGGCACGATCGTCAACGTGTCCTCGATCGCGGGCGAGATCGCCCTGCCGCTCGGAGCCTGGTACTACGCCTCCAAACACGCCCTGGAGGCGTTCTCCGACACCCTCCGAATGGAGACCGGACAGTTCGGCATCGACGTCGTCGTCGTCCAGCCCGGCATCATCAGGACCGATTTCGAGGCCGGGACCGCCCGGCAGCTGAGAGAGATCTCGGGAAACGGGGCCTACCGGGAGATGGCCGAGGCCATGGCACGCGCGGCCGAGGTGTCGGTGAGCGAGAGCGACCAGGCCTCCGACCCCGGCGTCGTCGCGACGGCGATCAGGAAGGCCATCGAGTCGGACCGGCCGGAAACCCGCTACGTCATGGGCCTGCACGCCGAAGCCCTCCTCGACCTCAAGAGGTCCCTCCCTGACCGCGAATTCGACGCGCGGATAGTCGGTCCGCTCAGTCGATGAGATCGCGGGTCGACTCCTCGCCATGCTCGAAAAGATTTCGGAGAAACCCATGACCCCTGCCATAGTCACTTCCGGGCTCGTCAAGGCGTTCGGGCCCGCTCGCGCCCTCGACGGGCTCGATCTCACCGTGGGCACCGGAGAGGTGCACGGCTTCCTCGGCCCCAACGGCGCGGGAAAGAGCACCACCATCCGCATCCTGCTGGGTCTGATGCGGGCCACCTCCGGCAGCGCCAGGTTACTGGGCGGCGACCCCTGGGCCGACGCCGTCGCGTTGCACCGGCGGCTCGCCTACGTGCCTGGCGACGTGGAGCTGTGGCCCAACCTCACCGGCGGCGAGGTCATCGACGTGCTCGGCCGGCTGCGGGGCGGGCTCGACGACAGACGCCGCGACGAGTTGGTCGAGCGGTTCGAGCTGGATCCGAAGAAGAAGGCGCGTACCTACTCCAAGGGCAACCGCCAGAAGGTCGCCCCCCGCTACGGGGTGAAAAGTGCAACAGCTCGCGGCGAGCCACCACAAGCATCATGAGGGCCTTCTCGAGCGAGGGCCCCGCCTGGCGGTCTCACGGGATGCCGTCCAGACCTTGATCGTTGATCAGCGTCCGAGAAGAATTTCGCGACGGCTGTCACAAGTCTGGAGGCTGTCCTGTCTTAGCTGGCGACCGGTTGGCAGCAGGTGCCCCGGCGGGCAGGAGGGGTTGACATGAAGATCGTGGTAATCGGTGGGACCGGTCTGATCGGGTCGAAGCTGGTGGCGAAGCTGACGGAGCACGGTCACGAGGCGGTGGCGGCGTCGCCGAAGACCGGCGTGAACACTCTCACCGGCGAGGGGCTCGCCGAGGTGCTGGCGGGCGCGCAGGTGGTGGTCGACGTGTCGAACTCCCCGTCGTTCGAGAGGGCCGCGGTGCTGGAGTTCTTCGAGACCTCCACCCGCAATCTGCTGGCGGCGGAGACGGCGGCGGGTGTCGGTCACCACGTCGCGGTGTCGATCGTGGGCACCGAGCGGATGCCGGAGAACGGCTACTTCGCGGCGAAGATCGCCCAGGAAAAGCTGATCGAGAAGTCGTCGATTCCGTTCTCGCTCGTGCACGCGACGCAGTTCTTCGAGTTCGTTCGCGGCATCGCGGACGAGGCCACGAACGAAGGCAAGGTGCGGATCGCGCCCGTACGCTTCCAGCCCATCGCGGGCGACGATGTCGCCCAGGCGGTCGGCCGGGTCGCCGTGGGGACGCCGCTGAACGGCCGGGTCGAGGTGGCCGGGCCCGAGCAGTCCCGGATGGACGAGTTCTTCCGCGACGCGCTCGCGGCCTGGGGCGACCCGCGCGAGGTGGTCACCGACCCGCAGGCGCGTTACTTCGGCAGTGTGCCTGGCGAGCGGACGCTGGTGCCCGGTGACGGCGCCACCCTCGGCCAGATCCGCTACCGCGACTGGCTCGACCGCACCGCCACCGGAAAGTAGACCGCCGGGTCCGAGATCCTCGAGCAGATCGACCAGCCCCACGCGCCGCCGCTGTCCTGGTCGCGACGCGCCGAGCAGGTCGCCGCGGTCATCGCGACCCGTCACCGGGCAGACCCCGCCTACGCGCCGGCCGCTCACCAGGGTGAGCGCTTCAGGACCGAGGTGGAACCGACCCTGGCCGAAGGCCGAGGAACCCGGAAGGGCCCGGCAATGGCGTGTCCGGGTCGATGGATGAGCCCGCTCACCGTGTAACCGGCCGCCCCCACGTGGTCGGTTACACGGTGAGCCAGGAGAGACCGTCCGAAGCGGGCCCCGCGCGGGATGCGCGGGCCGCGCCGGGCGGCCGGTGTCACGCTGGAGGGCTCAGTCCAGCACGACGATCCTCCGGTACGGAGGCCACAGGACCTCCGTGCCGGCGGTTCTCGGCTCAGTCGCCGTGCCTGGAGTGACCCTTGCCGTGGTCGTGATGGTCGCCATGACCGTGGTCGTGGCCGTAGCCGTGGTCACCGCGGTGGTGCGGACGGTGAGCGTCACCGCGCAGATCCTTGCCACCGAGATGGTGATGCCAGGCGTAGGAGGCCGACACGACCTTCCACTTGTGGTCATTCCACCGGTAGAGGCGGTGCCCGTCGAACCGGTAGCGCGCCCCGTTGCCAGAGGTGTACCAGTCGTCTCGGCCGCTGTAGCGGTACCACCACCGCTCGCCATCCCAACGCCGGGCAGCAGAGATGTTCTGCGCCGCCTGATGGCTGATCGCGACGGTTGCCACTTGGCCGGCACGCTCAGTCGTGGCCGCCGAGGCGGCTCCGGTGGCGGCGAAGACCACGCCGCCCGTGACGGCCAGGGTGGCGGCCGCGGTGGCCAGACGCCTGGTGATGTTGTTCATGATGATGTGCCCCCTTGACACACACGCTGCGCTGGTGGCTCCAGACGACTAGCGTGGTTTTTGTGTTACATCGGGGTTAACTCGGCACACATCACCTTTAGTCCTATTCATCCCATGATGTGACAATCGTCATGAATGTCCGGATGCTGGAATTCCGATCAGGGCGCGGGCTGCGCGTACGGGGCCAGGTAGTTGCGCGGATCGCGCTTCGTCCGGTAGCCGCCGGGCACCTCCGGCAGTGGGTCCTCGGCCCGCATCTGCCAGACGGCGAGCTGTGCCAGCAGCGCCGTCCGCGCCTCCGCGGCCGACGGATCCGCCCAGCGGTTCACCAGCTCCAGCGGGTCGGAGCGAAGGTCGTGCAGGCGGAAGTCACCGGTGACCCCGGCGTGCAGGGTCCAGTCGCCGCTGCGGACCATACGCCGGCGGCCGCCCTGGGTGACGGCGTTCAACTCGTCGAAGCGGGCGGCGCCGCCGGGGCCGTCGAGGAACAGGCCCGGCATCGGCGACGGCACGTCCTCCTGCTCGTACGGCAGGCCGCCCATGCCCTGCTCCACGTACACACCGGCGAACTCCGCGGCCGGGTACGGCTCCCCGGTGAGCAGCGGCCACAGGCTGCGGCCCTGCACGCCCGCCGGCAGGGGCAGACCGATCGCCTCGCAGACGGTCGGCATGAGATCGGCAAGCGAGACATGCGCGGCGGACGCGGTGGACGCAGGGGATGCGGTGGGCTGCCCGGATCCCCCTGGCGGCACCCGGTCGCCGGTCACCACCAGGGGGATCCGGGCGAGGATGTTCGAGATCTCCGCGCCCTTGCGCACCAGGCCGTACTCGCCGACGTAGTCGCCGTGGTCGGCCGTCACCGCGAGGACCCGCTCGCGGCGCGCGTGCCGGCGTTCGAGCCCGTCGTGCAGCCGCCGCACCTGGTCGTCGATCAGGCGCAGCATGCCGAAGTAGTTGGCCCTGGACCGGTCGATGAGCTGCGCGTAGTCCTCGAAGGCGCGCTCGCCGAGCCGCCGCAGGTACCGCCACGCGAACGGCAGCTCCTCCAGCGTGTCCGCGCCGGCACGCACGGGCGGCAGCGACTCCGGCGGGAACATCGAGAAGTACGGCTCAGGCACCTGGTACGGATTGTGCGGCTCGGGAAAGGACACGACCGCCAGCAGCGGCTGGTCCTCCGGCACGGACGCGACCCAGGCCAGGGTCTCGTCCACGATGCGGTACGGGTTCTGCACCTCGACGGGGAAGTCCGTCGCCCGCTCAGCCGTCCGGTGCCGCAGACCGGTCAGCCAGCTCTCGAACTCCGCCTCCACCGGATCCGACGAGCCGGCCGCGCGACCGCCGTGCATGTAGTCGCTGAAGCGGTCGGCGTCCGCCGCCCGCAGGTAGGTGTGGTTCTTGCCGATGAGCGCGGTCGCGTACCCGGCCGCCCGCGCGACCCCGAACAGGTCGTCGTCGAAGACCGCCCGGCCGGCGGCGGGGTTCTGCGTCACCCGGTGCGCGCTCGGGAAGCGCCCGGTCATGAGGCTGGTCCGCGCCGGGCAGCACAGCGGCGACGTCGTGTACGCCTTGTCGAACCACACCCCCTCCCCGGCCAGCGAGTCCAGGAACGGCGTCGTGTCGAGCGGGAACCCCTCCCGCGCGCACGCGTCGGCCCGATGCTGGTCGGTCAGGACGATGACGACGTCGGGACGTGCGTACTTCATCTCACTCCTTGTGCATGGTAAACCGGGCTCCCGGCCTCCGTCTGGGGGCGCATGGCGGCGGCGCAGAGCGCGCTGAGCGCGCAGACCCCGAAGATCGCCGCGGCGAGCGGCCAGGGGTTGCCGTGCGAGGCGATGAGGATCGCCGCGGCGGCCGGCGGCGTCAGGCCGCCGATGATCGAGCTGATCTGGTACACGCACGACACCGCGGTGTAGCGCACCTCCGTGGGGAACACGTCGGCGAGGAACGCGCTCTGGACGGCGAACTGCGTGCTGTTGCAGAGCTTGAAGAGCGTGATGCCCAGCACCATGAGGGGCAGCGCCTTCGTGTCCATCAGCCCGAACAGCGGGAACGTCGCCACGGCCGTGGCCACCAGCCCCCACACGAACAGCCGTTTGCGGCCGATCACGTCACCGAAACGGCCCATCCACAGCATCAGCGGGATCGACAGCACGTTCGGCAGGATGTTATTGATCAAGCTGATGTCGTTGGACATCTGCAGGTACGTCACCGTGTACGCGATCACCACAGCTCCGGCGACGTTGCCCGACACGGCGTCGGCGCTGCGGGCGCCCAGGCCGAGCAGCAGCGGCCGCCAGTGATGGCGGACCAGGGCCAGCAGCGGGGCCCGCTCCACCCTGCGCTCGCGCCTGGCCTGGTCGAAGTCGCCGGTCTCGGTCAGTCGCAGGCGCACCACCATCGCGTACACCAGCAGGATCCCGCTGAGCAGGAACGGCACCCGCCACACCCACGCGGCGTACTGCTCGTCCGAGGTGAGGGTGTTGCACAGCAGCACGACGACGCTGCCGAGCATCCCACCGGCCGGGTTGCCGATCTGTGGGATCGCGCCGAAGAAGCCGCGCCGCCCCTGCGGCACCGACTCGATCGTGGCCAGCGCCGCGCCGGCGTACTCGCCGCCCAGGCCGATGCCCTGGAGCATGCGCATGATGAGCAGGAGCACCGGCGCCGCAGGGCCGAGCGTGGCGTAGCCGGGCAGCAGGCCGATCAGGATGGTCGGCACGCCCATGATCAGCATGGTCAGGACGAGCAGTTTCTTGCGGCCGACGCGATCGCCGAAGTGGCCGAACACGATGCCGCCGACCGGGCGGGTGACGAAGCCCACCGCAGTCGTGGTCAGGGCGAGCAGGGAGCCGACCGCGGCGTCGCTGCCGGGGAAGAACACCTGGTTGAAGACGAGGGCCGCGGTGGTGCCGTAGAGGCTGAAGTCGTACCACTCGAAGGCCGAGCCCATGAAGCTGGCCAGGACGACGCGGCGGGCGGCTTTGGGTAGACGGGGCGTGGACAATCGCACCTCCGATGGCGCAGGGGGATTTGCATCGGTTACGGTAACCGTTGCAAAGAGGGCGGGAGCGTTCCTCCTTCATCTCGCGGGGTGATCAGCCCGTCGGGCGTGTGGACTCGCGTTCCACGACCGTGAACGGGACGTCGTAGTGGCGCGGCGGCCCGGTTTCGCCGGCGATCCGCTCCAGCAGCCAGGCGTGCGCGCGCTCGGCCATGTCGCGCACGTCCGCCTCCACGGTCGACAGGCTCGGCCATGAGTACGCGGACTCGGCCGCACGACCGATGCCGATGACCTCGACGTCCGCCGGCACGGCGAGGGAGCGGTCGCGCAACGCGTGCAGGGCGCCGAACGCCAGAGCGTCGCCCAGCGCGACCAGCCCGTCGAACGGGACGCCACCGGCGGCGAGCGAATCCACCGCGGCGTAGCCGGCGGCGCGGGTCAGGGCGTTCGCGGCCACCCGCAGCCCTGCCTTCGCGGCCTCGGCGGCCCCGGCGGCCCCGGCGGGTGGCAGGTGCGGGCTCAGCAGTTCCTCGGTGCCGAGGATGGCGACGCGTTCGCGCCCGTGCGAGCGCAGCAGCGCCACGGCCGACTCCGTCATCGCCGCGCTGTCCGCCACGACCTGGTCGAACGGCAGCCGCAGCGGTCGCGTGCCGAGCAACACGACCGGCGCACCCGCGACCGCGCCCCCCGCCTGTTCGCCCAGGGCGACCAGCGCCAGGATCGCGCCGTCGGCCACACCTGAGTCGTTGCGCAGGATCTCCAGCTCGCGTTCCGGGTCGCCGCCGGTCGGCTCCAGCGCCACCACCCTGCCGCCGCTCTCCGCGACCTCGATGACGGCGGCGGCCAGCGCGGCGTGCAGGCCGGACGCGAGCCGGGGCAACGCCAGGGTCAGTACGCCGGTGCTCTCGGAGTTGAGCCGCCGCGCGGCCGGGTTCGGCTGGTAGCCGAGCTCCTCGATGGTGGCCATGACGCGGCGGCGGGTGCTCTCGCGTACCTGGCCGATGCCGTTGACCACCTCGGACACGGTCTTGGTCGACACCCCGGCGGCCTCGGCCACATCCCGCATCCGCGCCACCCGCC
>NZ_JADOGI010000145.1 GCF_015645445.1 Nonomuraea cypriaca
GGCGGGAGGGTCCCGCCGCTCGTCGGCGCCGTCAGCAGGAGCACCGCGGTCGTGGTGTAGGTGACCGGGATGGTGGAGTACGCGAAGAAGGCCACGCCCACGGCCACCAGGGAGGCGGGTAGGGCGACGTACCACCTCCGTATCAGGACCAAAATGGTCCCCCAGAAATCCACACGCCCTCCCTGCGAGTACCGCCTCCTACATGTCGCCTCAAACGGGGTGGAGCGTTACACAAAACCCTGTAACACCACCTTGGGTCGCCCGATATGGAGTAAAGGGCGTGCATTTTCACCCGGCGCGGGGACGGAGATCACCTTTCATGAGCGCACTGGCCGTCGTCACGCCCACGTACGCACCCGACGCCGAACTCTTCGACCACCTGCACCGGTCGGTCCTCGCGCACACGTCGGAGGACACCGTCCACCACGTCGTCGTCCCGCCCGCCGACCACCGGCTGTTCGCCCGGTACTCCGGCCCGCGCTGCCGAATCTGGACCTATGCCGAGATCCTGCCGCGCCGCCTCATCCGGGCACCGCTCGCCGGGGTGTGGATCGATCCCAGGCGGCCCTGGCCGCCGCTGCGCGGCTGGGTGGCCCAGCAGGCGGCGAAGGTCGCGGTGGCCGCTCGGCTCGACGCCAAGGTGGTGCTCGTCGCGGACTCCGACGTGGTCCTGGTCCGCGAGGTGAACCCCGACCTGTTCATCCGGGACGGGCACGTGTGCATGTTCCGCGTGGACGACGGGGTACACGAGCAGATGACCGACCACGTGACCTGGCATCGGGTGGCCCGCGAGCTGCTCGGCCTGCCCGGTCCTGCGCCGCTGCCGTTGCCCGACTACGTCAGCTCGCTGGCGTCCTGGGACCCGGCTGTCGTACGCGGCATGCAGCAGGCGATCATCGAGGCGACGGGCCGCGACTGGCTCACCGCCTTCACGTCGTACCTCCAGGTCTCGGAGTTCATCGTCTACGGCGTGTTCGTTGACGAGGTGCTCGGGATCTCGCCTCCGGTCAACACCGCGATCTGCCACAGCCGATGGGATCGCACCCCTCTGGACCACGCTGGAGCCATCGCCTTCGCCGATCGGCTGCCCCCCGACGCGGTGGGGATGATGATCTCGGCCAAGTCGCGGACGCCCATGGGGGCCAGGCGGGCGGCGATCGAGCGATGCTCCCGGATCACCGGACCCGATGGGAGTCATCCGTGACCAAGCTGGCGGTCATCACACCGTCCTACGCGCAGGACGCCGAACTGTTCGCCGAGTTACACCGGTCCGTCCTCGAGTTCACCTCCGAGGACACCATCCACCACGTCTTCGTGCCGCCGGGCGACCGCGAGACCTTCGCCCGGTTCGAGGGCCCCCGCTGCCACGTGTGGGTCCGCTCGGAGCTGCTGCCCCGTACATACCTTCGCATGCCCGGCACCGACCTGTACGTCAACTACCGCCGCCCCTGGCCGCCGCTACGCGGCTGGGTGATGCAGCAGACCGTCAAGATCGCCGCTGTGGGCCTGATCGACGCCGACGCCCTGCTCATCGTCGACTCCGACGCGGTGCTGGTGCGCCCGACCAGCGCCGGGTCCTTCAGCGTGGACGGGCGCCTGTGCCTGTACCGCTTGGAGAACGGCGTGACCGCCTCGATGGAACGGCACGTCATCTGGCACCGGGTGGCCCGCGAGCTGCTCGGCCTCCCGCCCGCGCCGCCGACGCCGCTGCCGGACTACGTGACCGCGCTGACGTTCTGGGACCCGGAGATCGTCCGTGCCATGCAACGGCGCATCACGCAGGTGACCGGGCGCGACTGGCTGGAATCGTTCAACTCGCGGCTGCACGTCTCGGAGTTCATCCTGTACGGCGTGTTCGTGGACGAGGTGCTGAAGGCGGCCCCGCCGGTCAACACCACGATCTGCCATCTGAGCTACCACCACGAGCCGTGGGACGAGGCCCAGGCCGTCGCCTTCGCGGACCGGCTGCCGCCGGAGGCGGTGGGGATGATGATCTCGGCCAAGTCGCACACGCCGATGGAGGCCAGGATGGCCGCCATCCGGCGGTGCGCTCAGGTCATCGAGTCCAGCTGATCCTTTTCGTCGCGGGCCTCGTGTCCGTTGGCGGGGGCGGAACGCCCGTTGGACGAGGCGGGCTGCTCATCCTGCGGTTTGATGGCCTGGATCGGGCCGGTGTCGTCCTCGGCCAGCTCGGTGACCGTCAGGGGGAAGTCCTGGACGGCCGGCGGATGCGGCTTCGAACCGTTGACCGGCGGGACGATCTGCTCCTCTTCCTGCGCCTGCTCCGCGACGGCCTCGGCCCAGATCTCCGGCTCCTGCTCGGAGTCCGCTGAATGCTCGGCGTCCTCGATGGCGATCTCGGGCACGGGCTCACCCCCGGGCGCCCGGCCCCGGGCGCGCAGGCGCTGGACGGCGTACGCCACGCCGAGCCCGGCCACCACGCCGGCCAGGCCGCCGAGGGCCGCGGCCACCAGGCGGTCCTGGATCATCTGGCGGGGCACGGTGGGGGGCATGACATCCATGATCCCGATGTGGGTGCTCACCGGCGCGTTCACCGCGGTCTGGCGCTTGGCCAGCTCCAGCCGGACCCGCTGCTGGGCCTTGCGCATGACCTCCGTGACCGTGGCCGGCGAGTCGCCCTCCACCTCGACGTAGACGAATGGCCCGTTGGTGCTGATGCCCAGCAGGTCGGGGTTGGTGCGGCCGTCGTTGATGACCAAGCTGGTGGGCCCGCCCTCGGGCGCCCCCACCTCCGCGTAGACGTCGGGCCTGTTGGTCGCGAGGATGAGGATGCCGGCGGTCGTGCGAAGAGCGTCGTTGAACTGCAGCAGCGGGTTGGTCAACCCGGGTCTGTTCTGCGGCTCGGTCTCCAGCGTGCCGCCGGTGGCGGGCACCGTGAGCACCATCGACGCGGTCGACACGTAGCTGCTCGGCATCAGGAAGTACGCCGCCAGCGCGAGCCCGACGGCCACGACGACGACCGGCGGCCCCACGAACTTCTTCCGGGCCAGACCAAGGATGGTCTTCCAGAAGCCCACTATTTCCGCCCCCGTCGATATTTATTTCGATGCAATGGGGAAATCGGTCTCTTCATGGAACGTGTTACACCACACGAGCCATCGCCAGCAGCTTGCGGCCGCGGTGGACGATCGTGCGCCGCTGGCGCCGGGCGTACATGCGCAGCACCGCGGCCCGCGCCCGCCGGCGCTGCTCCTCGTCCAGGTCCGCCTCGCGCACCCATCCGAGCAGTTCCCTGCACTGCAGCGTGTTGGCCAGGTGAGACTGCCAGGACGGCACGTCCAGGCGGCGGGCCAGGCCGGTGATCCGCTCCTGCCGCCAGTTGCGGTGCGACAACACCTCGGGAACGTGCGCCCACGGCCCGGCCAGAGCCAGCTTCGCCGCGAACACCTCGTCCTCGCGCAGCATGTTGCGCCGCGGGATGCCGGTCGCGGGCCCGCGCCTGAGCAGGCCGTAGAGCGGGTCGATGACGTACGGGCTCTCGTTGAGCAGCCTGAGCATCTCGCCGAACCGCTCGACCGGGTCGTCGGAGTCCAGACCCGTGCCCGTGTAGGGCGACGTGTGGACCTGCCCGCCCGGCCCGGTGTACGACACCTGGTTGGTCACGAGGACGAGCCGCTCGTCGGCGGCGAACGCGGCCATCGCCCGCGAGACACAGGACGGCTCCAGCCGGTCGTCGTCACCGATCCAGCGGACGAACGCGCCGCGCGAGATCCGGGCCGCGTGCGTGAAGTTGCCGAGCAGGCCGACGTTCTGCGGGTGCCGGTGGTAGACGATCCTGGGGTCGCCCGCGGCCAGGTCGCGGCAGAGCTCCTCGGTGCCGTCCGTGGAGGCGTTGTCGGAGACGACCAGCTCGATGTGCGGATGGTCCTGCGCCAGCGCCGAGCGGACCACGGCTTCCAGGCGATCGGCCGCGTCGCGTACCGGCAGCGCGATCGAAACGAGTTCAGAGTCCTGCATGCGCTCTCCCTTGACGTACGAGTCGCTCCAGCACGGCCCGCGGCACCACGACGAACACGAACACGAGCAGCCCCGCTCCCCCGGCCACGCACAGCTCGGCGAACGCCCCGTCGATCACGACGGACAGCCCCGCCATGACACCGGCCGCCAGCGCCGCACCGAGCAGGGGACGGGCCAGTCCCGCCCCGAACAGCCGCGCCGACAGGCCGGAGCCGCGCAGTGCCACCGCCAGCAGCGGAAGCGCCACGAACACCGCGACGATCGCGTGCGCCACGGCGGCCCCCTCTATGCCGTCGAGGCGGGCACCGGCCAGGAGCGCGGGCACGAGCACGACGGCCCAGCACAGGTTGACCCACATGGTCGCCTTCGTCCGGCCGAGCGCGGCGAGTATGTCGGTGACGAGCAGCGTCAGCATGCGCACGGCCATCACGATCGCGAGGAAGCGCAGCACCTGGGCCGCCGGCAGCCATGAGGCGCCGTACAGGAACTCCACGACCGATGGCGCGAGCGTGCCCATCACGGCCGCGATCGGCAGCACCATGCTCGCCAGCAGCGGCACGGCCTGGCGCACGCCGTCCCGCATCGACTCGCCGCCCTCCTCGGCCAGGCGCGAGAAGCTGGGCAGCGCGACGTAGCGGACGGCGGTCCCGATCAGTCCAGGCACCCAGCTGGAGATGTTGAAGGCGAGCAGGTAGAAGCCCAGCCAGACGGCCCCCAGCGCGTCGCCGACGATGACCATGTCCATGTTGAGCAGCAGCCCCTCGATGCCGAGGCTGGCGCAGAGGGGCAAGCCGAACGCCAGCAACCGCGCCGCCTGCGCCCGGTCGAAGCCGAGCCGGAATCTGACCCGGGCCAGGACGAGCACGAGTACGCCGGTCACGGCGGCGCCGCTGAGCTGCCCCAAGGCGAAGCTGTAAGCCCCGGCCCCGCCCACGGCCAGGGTGATGGAGACGGAGGCGTTGGCGGCGAAGCCGGCCAGGTTGGCCCACGCCAGCTTGTCCTGCTCGAACCTGCGCATGAGCGCGGCGCTGCGGACCGCGGTCAGCCCGTAGACGAGGTTCGTCGCCATGAGGATGCGGATCACCCAGGTGGCGTCCTCGCTCCCGGCGAAACCGGCATAGAACGGCGCTATCACCCAGAAGACCCCGTAGAGCACGGAGCTGGACAGGATCGCTACCACGGTGGCCGTGGGCGCGACCTCCTCCAGCTTGCCGCGCCACTGCACGGTCGACGCGATCACCCCGGCGTCGTTGATGTAGACGACGAACTGGCTGGCGGCCAGGGCGATCGCGAACACGCCGAAGTCCTCGGGGACCAGCAGCCGGGCCAGGATCAGGCTCATCCCGAACGAGCCCGCCTTCATCACCAGGTTGCCGAGCAGACTCCAGCGCAACCCTCGCCCCGCCATGCGGCCTATGTCGCCGGCATCAGTCACCGAGCTTCCTCGACCCTCTCCAACCAGATCTCCCGCCAGAACGGCACGAACTCGCGTGGGCAGTTGGCGTTGTAGACGCCCTCGCAGACGAGGTCGTCGAGAATGATGCACGGACTCTTCATGCTCAACATCCGCCCGGTCGTCTCGTCCAGGCAGCGTTCGACCCTGGTCCGTACGCGCGCCGTCCGGCCGCAGTAGCGGGCCATCTCCTCCTCGAACCCGAGCCCGCGGTTGAGCAGATCGTCGTTGAGCGTGTCGAGGATCTCCTCCTTGGACTTGATCCTGACCAGTTCGCCGGGTGACAAGTCCAGCTTCCCGGTCGGCGTGACCGCGCCCGCGCGCCCCGCGACGAAGCCCCAGCGCAGTCCGCCCCTGATGCGCAGGCGCCTGGGCAGCACCTTGTTGCTGAGCCCCTGGAAGCGGTTGAACAGCCCGATGAGGAACGTGCGGAACATGCCCATGACGCCGACGTTCCCGCTGCGCACGTCGGTGACGTACTGGCCGAGATCGCGGAACGGCAGGCACGTGGGCGCCGCCCGGAGCAGTTCGGTGGCCTGGCAGGAGTAGCAGCCGTCCTCGCCCTTGCGGGTGTTGACCTCCAACAGCTTCAGCATCCGCGACGGAGCCTCCGGCGCCGGCGCGGTCACGGGCTCGTCCGGATCCACCCGTTTGAGCCAGGACTCCTTCCAGTAGAGGGAGCAGGCGGTCTGGCAGCCGCCGTGGCCCCCGCCGTCGCAGCGCGCCCCGGTCAGGTGCACGGCGTTGTCCATGCGCCGCATGCCACTGCGGCTGATCGTGTCGCACAGCTTGTGCGCCACCTTGTGCACCGTCATCCGCCGGCCGCAGAAGCTCAGCATCTCCGGCATGAAGGGCAGGCTCTCCAGCTCGCCCCGCTCGTCCAGCGTCGCCAGGATCTCCTCCGCGCTCCGCACTTCGACGAGGTTCCCCACCCGCAGGTTCATGCGTCCTCTCCCACGCGTTTCAGCAGACCGGCACCCTCCAGCGCCGCGGTCGCCTCGGCGACCGCCTGGAAGGGCAGGCCCGACCGGTCCGCGACGTCGAGCAGGCTGTGATCGCCGTCGGACAGGTTCAACACCCATAACATCGCCATCTGCGCTTGCTTCGTGTCACTCCGGCCGCCAAGAGATCCGTACAAACCGCGCCGGCCGAGTTGCGGCTCGCCGTACGGGCTCAGGTTCTCGTAGCGGCTGTCACGTTCCAGGACCTCCACGGCCGACCAGAGCGTCTCCAGGGTGTCGGCCATGGCCGACGGCGTCACGAAGCCCAGGTCGTCGCCGGAGGTGTGGTATTCGGGATAGCCGGCGTACGGCGTCCTGGTGAGGCTGCCGACCGGCAGGTCGAAGCCGGGTGAGCAGAACTGCCGCTCGTCGTAGCCGTACGGCGAGAAGTCCACGATCGTGTGCGGCCGGTCCCGCAGGACGGCGGTCATCACCCGGTCGATGCCCGCGTCGCCGCGCCTGCTGCGCTTGTACGTCAGCGCGCCCCGGTCGCCCGCGCAGGCAAGCGTGAGCCCGTACCGGATCCGGCCGAGCCGGTCGCGATTGCGGGCCAGCCACGTGATCGCGCCGATCGTGCCGGGCGCGAACAGGAACCGGTAGGTGTAGCGGGGGCGGCCGATCTCCCCGGCCAGTCTCCCGGCCAGCGCGGTGGCCACGGCGATCCCGGCGAGGTTGTCGTTGGCCAGCGACGGGTGGCAGACGTGACAGGAGATGAGCACCTCCTCGTCAGACCGTCCCCGTACGACGTGCTCGGCGTACGTCAGGTGCCCGTCGGCCAGCGTCGAGTCGATCAGCACCTCGTACGGCCCCTCGCCCATCCCGTCGAGCGTGCGCCTGCTCAGGCAGAATCCCCACGTCTCGGCGTAGTACGACGTCCGGTACGGCACCAGGTCGGGCTGCTCGGGCAGCGTGTGCAGACGGGGGCGCAGCTCCTCCAGGGTCATCGTGGCCGACACCGGGACGCTGTAGCCCACCACGTGCAGGTTGGAGCGCCGGAAGTCCACCACCCTGGCCCCGGAGGCGTCCTTGACGTAGGCGTCGCGGATGTTCCACTCCTTGGGCACCGTCCAGTCGAGCACCTGCGTCCCGGTCGGCACCTCGTGCACGTCCAGGTCCAGGTGCTCGCCGACGATGTCGAACGTGGCGCGCACGCCGTCGCCGGTGATGGAGCGGCACAGCGGATAGAGCCGCTCCACCAGCACCCGCATATCGCGGCGGGCTCGGTCGCCGGTCATGTCCGTAGCTCCGGCGTGACCGCGCCGGACTCGCGCCGGTCGGCGAGCCAGGCCAGCCGGGTGAAGCGCCGGTAGAAGGCCGTCTCCGTCAGCCCGTGGTCGCGATAGGCGTCGGCCAGCTCGACGGCGCCCGCCTTCACCGTCCAGCGGGTGTGGAGGTCGGGCAGGGCCTCGCGGATCCGCGAGAAGGCCACCCGGTAGGAGCGCGGGTCGGCGCCGGTCTCACCGGTGATCACCAGGCGCGAGCCTGGCACCGCCTCGACGACGTGCTGGGCGATCTCGGCGACCGTCAGGTTGTTCTGCTCGCCACCCACGTTGAACGCCCTGGCGTGGACGGCCTCGCGCGGTGCGGTGAGCACGCCGAGGAACGCGTGGGCGATGTCGGCCGCGTGCACCAGGGGCCGCCACGGCGTCCCGTCGGACAACACGCGGACCTCGCCGGTCAGGTGGGCGTGGCCCACGAGGTTGTTCAGCACGATGTCGGCCCGCAGCCGGGGCGAGAACCCGAACGCGGTCGCGTTCCGCAGGAACACCGGGGTGAAGTCGGCGTCGGCCAGCTCGATCAGCTCGTCCTCGACGCGCACCTTCGACTCCGCGTACGGCGTGACCGGGCGCAGCGGGGCGTCCTCGTCGAGCAGGTCGTCGCCGCCGGAGGCGCCGTACACGGAGCAGGTGGAGGCGTACAGGAAACGGCGCACGCCCGCGTCCCTGGCCAGCCTGGCCAGGCGTACCGAGGCGTGGTGGTTGATGGCGTACGTCAGCTCAGGGGCGAGTGCGCCGAGCGGGTCGTTCGAGAGCGCCGCGAGGTGGATGACCGCGTCGAAGCCTTCGAGCAGCTCCGGCGGCACGTCGCGCAGGTCGACCCGGTGGCCGGGCGGCTCGTCGGGCAGCGGGCCGAGCACACAGTCGGCGAAGATCCCGGAGTCCAGGCCGGTCACCTCGTGGCCCGCCCTGGTGAGGATCGGCGCCATGACGGTGCCGAGATAGCCCTGGTGCCCGGTGAGTAAGACACGCATGTCGATCATCCTCCGGTTAGGTCTAGAGCAAGTTTGCGCAGGTAGAAGGCTTCCGCGTAGCGCGCGTGACACTCGATGCCGCGGATCCGGGCCAGCCCGAGGAATGCCTCTCCGTCGAACCAGGGCCGGTGCCGCTGGGAGGGGTAGTGGTCCCAGAGCAACGAGACCTTGCGCTCGGCGATCGTCAGGTCGTACGGCTGGTACGCGTTGGGCCGGCCGAGGTCGCCGTCCCATTTGACGATCTCGTAACCCAGCGTGAGGTGGTCGCGGAAGGCCGTGGGCACCAGCTCGGCCAGGCCGCGGTGGTCCTGGTGAGCGTCGCCCGCGTGGGGCGCCAGGATCAGGTCGGGTTCGGTACGCAGGCGCAGCTCCTCGACGGCGGCCTTGGCCTCGTCCCAGTGGGCGGGCAGCCGCCCGTCGGGGATCTTGGCCACGGTCAGCCGCAGGTCGGCGCCGGGGCAGAAGGCGGCCAGCGCGGCCCGTTCCTCCTCCTCGCGTACGGTCCCGCCACCGGAGAGCACGAGCGCGTCCACTCGGATGCCCGGGTGAGCCGTGCAGATGACGAGCAGGGTGCCGCCGGCGCTGATCGCGAGGTCGTCGCAGTGCGCGGCCAGGAGGGCGAGCCGGCGCAGGCCGTTGGGTAGGAGCCGGTTCACACCCGCTCCCACAGGGCCCAGGGCCTGTCGCCGCGGGAATATGCGTGGTCCAGCTCCACGCGCTGGTTGACGGTGTCCGTCGGCCGCCAGTAGCCCCTGTAGGGATAGGCCATCAGCCTGCCGCGCTTGGCCAGCTCCATGCAGCCGTCCACGAGCAGATCTCCGTTCTCGGGGATGTGGTCAAAGACCTCCTGGCGTAAGACGAAATATCCGCCGTTCACCCAGAGCGGCATCTCGGTAACCGCGGTGATCTGGCCGACCTTCCCACCCTCGGCGATCTCGATGCAGTGGAACGTCCCAGGCGGCGGCACGGCCATCAGCGCGGCGCCCGCCTCCGACGCCTCGAACCTGTCGATGATGTCGGGCAGCGGGGCGTCGGTGAGCACGTCGGCGTAGTTCGCCAGGAACATCTCGTCCCCGCCCAGGTACGGCCGCACCCGGCGTAACCGCTCCCCGATCGGCGAGTCGAGCCCGGTGTCGATCAACGACACCGACCAGTCCGAGATGTCCGCGGACAACAGCTCAATCTGCCCGTTACGCAGGATGAAGTCATTCGACCCCGCTTCCTGATATGTCAGGAAAAAATCTTTTATGTGCTGCGCGCCGTACCCCAGGCACAGGATGAAGTCCTTGTGCCCGAAGTGTGCGTAGTAGCGCATGACATGCCAGACCAGCGGACGCGGGCCCACGAGCTGCATGGGCTTGGGCAGGGTGCCGCCGGGCGCGTCGCTGCGCATCCTGGTGCCGCGCCCACCGCAGAAGAGGACGACCTTCACGTGACGACCTCCAGGCTCGGTATCGGGAAGACCAGCCGGCCGCCCCACTCACGGACGTACGAAAGCTGCTCCACGAGCTCGTCGCGCAGGTTCCACGGCAGCACCAGCACGTAGTCGGGCCGGTCGGCGGCGATCCGCTCCGGCGCCAGAACCGGGATCCGCGACCCCGGCGTGAACCTGCCGTGCTTGTACGGGTTCCGATCCACCGTGTACGCCAGCAGGTCAGGCCGGATCCCACAGTGGTTGAGCAGTGTGTTGCCCTTGCCGGGAGCGCCGTACCCGACCACGGTCTTCCCCGCGTCGGCGGCGTCGATGAGGAACCTGAGCAGATCCCTGCGCACCTTGGCCACCCGCGCCGCGAAGTCCTCGTACCCGGACAACTCGTGCAGCCCGGCGGCCTTCTCCCTGGCCAGCACGTCGACCACCCGCGGCGAGACCGGCGCCTCGCCCGGCTGCGCCCACAACCGGATCGAGCCGCCGTGCGTCGGCAGCAGCTCCACGTCGACCAGATGCAGCCCACCACTGGCCAGCGCCCGCTGCGCCGAGGCGACCGTGTAGTACTGGAAGTGCTCGTGGTAGATCGTGTCGAACTGGTTGAGCTCCATCAGCGTCAGCAGGTGCTGCACCTCGATGGAGACCCGCCCGTCGTCGGCCACCAGCGCCCGCAGGCCCTTCGTGAAGCCGACGACGTCGGGGATGTGCGCGTACACGTTGTTGGCCACCACCAGGTCGGCGGGGCCGTGCTCGGCGCGCACCCGCGCCCCGACCTGCGGCGAGAGGAACTCCGTGAGCGTCGGCACCCCCTTGGCGACGGCGGCCCTGCCGACGTTGGCTGACGGCTCGATGCCGAGGCAGCGCACGCCCCGCTCGGCCACGTGCTGGAGCAGGTAGCCGTCGTTGCTCGCCACCTCCACCACGAACGAGTCAGGCCGCAGGCCCGCACCGGCCACGAACCGCCTGGCGTGCTCGACCCAGGAGCTCGAATAGGAGGAGAAGTAGGCGTACTCGGTGAACGTCTCCTCCGGCGTGATCAGCGGCGGCAGCTGGGCCAGCCAGCACCGTGTGCAGACCCGCAGGTGCAGCGGATAGGTGGGCTCGGGCTCCTCGAGTCCGGCCGCGGTGAGGAACAGCTCGCACGGCGGGGTCGCGCCGAGGTCCACGACCCCGGCGAGCCCGCTCGAACCGCACAAGCGGCAGGTGGTCATTCAGCTCACTCCAGCAAGCGCCGCGGCCTCATACTCCAGCGCGAGATCTTCGGGCATCGGGGCGAGATCGTTACAGCGGACGAAATCCCGCAGCGTGGTGCCGGTGCACGAGGCGTCCACGTTCGGCGCGCCGCGGCGGGCGCGTACGTCGCCGAGGTACACGGTACGGAAGTCGATGCTGAACCTGGTCCGGCCGGAGGTGTTCGGCACGGTCGAGTGGAGTTGCGCGCCGGAGAACATGAGCGTCCCGCCCGGTTCCGGCACCACCCGGACCTGTGGCTCCAGCTCGATCGGCTCCTCGGGTCTGGGCTGCACCCGGGTGTCGCCGCGCACGTGTTCGGCGGCGTTGTGCCGGCTCGTCCGGTTCCACTCTGCGTAGTCGTAGGTCCTGCTGCCGTTGCGCACCGGCTGGTCGAAGTAGCGCGGGTGGAAGGCCATCACGTTCTCCGGGACCACGCCGTAGATCGGGATCCACCAGTTGACCTGGTTGAACGGGGCCGAATACCAGCAGTCGCGATGCGGGTGGAAGGCGTACGAGATGCCCGAGACGAGGTAGTCGTTCGAGGTGGAGGTACGCATCCTCGGCACGTCGAAGTACGTCTCCCCGAGGTCGCACCCGCGCTCCTCGATGACCGCGGGCAGCAACTCCTTGCACCGGGGGTGGTGGATGAAACGGGGCTTGAGCCCGGCGAGTAACTTCGCGAAGTCATCGACCGGCATCTCGTGCTGCGCCGTCTCCGGGTCCTGACCGCCGAACGCCTCGGCGATCAGCTCCCTCGCGAAGCCGATCAGCTCGGTCGTGGCGGGCGAGGCCGAGTAGACGAACACCTCGCCCTGGAAGAGCAGCTCCCGCCGCCGTTCATCGCTCACGCCGCTGTTCGAGAAGACTGAGGTCATCATAAGAACATCCCTCTCGGTGGGCTTACATGTCGGTGTGGGTCTGGCATGCTGCGATCATGGATCGCCTCTCGATCGACGGCGCGTGGCACGTCACGCCGCGCGTGCACACCGACGCTCGTGGCAGTTTCTTCGAAGCCTTCCGTGCGGCCGACCTGCCGCGGCCGCTCGACGTGGCCCAGATCAACTGCTCGGTCTCCAAGTCCGGCGTGCTGCGCGGCGTCCACTTCGCCGACGTGCCGCCCGGTCAGGCGAAATACGTGACGTGCGTGTCCGGACGTGTCATGGACGTGGTGGTGGACCTCAGAGTGGGGTCGCCGGGCTTCGGCCGCTGGGAGGCGGTCACGCTGGACGACGAGACCAGGGGCGCCGTGCTCGTCGCCGAAGGGCTGGGGCACGCGTTCATGGCGCTGAGCGAGGAGGCGACGGTCGTCTACCTGTGCTCCCAGCCGTACAATCCGGGCGCCGAGCACGGGGTTCACCCGCTCGACCCGGACCTCGGGATCGCCTGGCCGGCAGACGTGGAGCCGGTGCTGTCGGACAAGGACGCCAAGGCCCCGTCCCTCGAAGAGGCGCTCGCGACCGGGCTGCTGCCGGACTTCCAGGCGTGCGAGGAGTTCTACGCCACGCTGCATTGACGCCCTGCCTTCGCCGTCATGACCGGCCAGGCCGCGTGCAGCGCCGCCCGCCAGTGCCGGATCGGCTCCCACCTGGTGTGGGCCAGCACGCTGTTGCGCGGGCGCGCGGCCGGGCGCGGGAAGGCGGAGCCCGGCACCGGGCGTACGCGTTCGCGGTCCGCGCCCAGCAGCGTGAAGATCTCCTTGGCGAAGCCGCACCAGGTGGTCTCCCCCGCGCTGGTGCCGTGGTAGACGCCCGGCGGCAGGTCCGCCTGCGCCAGCCGGACGAGGTAGTCGGCCAGGTCGGCCGTCCACGTCGGCTGCCCACGCTGGTCGTCGACCACGTCCACGGTGGGCCGCTCGCCGGCCAGCCGCATCATGGTGCGGACGAAGTTCGTGCCCCGCGCGCCGTACAGCCAGGCGCCGCGCACCACGTAGTGCCCGTGCTCCAGCGCCACGCGCTCGCCCGCGAGCTTGGTCCTGCCGTACGCGTTCAGCGGCCCGGTAGGCGCGTCCTCCCGGTACGGCTCCCCGGCCGTCCCGTCGAAGACGTAATCGGTCGAGACGTGCATCAACCGGGCTCCCACGCGGTCGCACGCCTCGGCCAGCCAGCGCACCGCGTGGCCGTTGACGGCCAGCGCCTCGGCCTCGTGCGTCTCGGCGGCGTCCACGGCGGTCCAGGCGGCGCAGTTGACCACGACCCCGGGGCGGTAGGCGGACACGAAGTCGCGTACCGCGCGGCTGTCGCGCAGGTCCAGCTCGGCCCGGCCGAGCGCGAGCACCGGCTCCCCGGTGAGCGCCGCCCGGTCGAGCACGTCGGTGGCCAGCATGCCGCCCGCCCCCGTGATGAGCCACCTCATGACGCCTCCCCGACTGCCTTCACCTGGTCCACCAGTCACGGTGCTCGGCGTACCAGCGGACGGTGTCCTTGAGCCCCTGCTCGAACGAGATCTCCGGCTCGTAGCCGAGCGCCCGCAGCTTGGCGTCGTCCAGCGAGTACCTCCGGTCGTGCCCCTTGCGGTCCGCCACGTGCTCGACCAGGTCCCAGTCCCGGCCGCAGGCGTCGAGCAGGCGCGTGGTGAGCTCCTTGTTGGTCAGCTCGGCCGTGCCCGCGATGTGGTAGACCTCGCCTGGCTCGCCCTTCTCCGCGACCAGCCTGATGCCCGCGCAGTGGTCCTCGACGTGGATCCAGTCGCGTACGTTGCCGCCGTCGCCGTACAGCGGGACCTTCTCGCCGCGCAGCAGGTTCGTGATGAAGAGCGGGATGACCTTCTCTGGGTACTGCCTGGGCCCGTAGTTGTTGCCGCACCGGGTGATCGAGACGTTCAGCCCGTACGTGATCGCGTACGCGCGGGCGATCAGGTCGCCGCCGGCCTTCGACGCCGCGTACGGCGACCTCGGCCGCAGCGGCGCGGCCTCGTCCCAGGAGCCGATGTCGATCGAGCCGTACACCTCGTCGGTCGACACCTGCACCACCTTCGGCACCCCCGCGTCCAGGCACGCCTGGAGCAGCGTCTGGGTGCCGAGCACGTTGGTCCGCATGAACTCGGCCGCCCCCTCGATCGAGCGGTCGACATGCGATTCGGCGGCGAAGTTGACCACGAGGTCGTGGCCGGGCACGACGCTGCTCAGCAGCTCGGCGTCGCAGATGTCGCCGTGGACGAACTCGTGCGGCACCCCTTCGAGGTTGGCGGGGTTGCCGGCGTAGGTCAGCTTGTCGAGCACGGTGACAATGTCGCCGGACCCGGGCGTCTCGGTCGCGCCGGACTCGCGTGCGTCAAAAGTCGCGTCGTTGAGGGTGCGGACGAAGTGCGAGCCGATGAAACCCGCCCCGCCCGTCACCAGGATCCTTGTCATCGAATCTCCTTGAGCGTGGAGACCCCCGCCATCAGGCGTGGGCAGGAAACGCGACACGCCGCAGCATGGGAACATGCATGCGATTTCTTGGTTGACCACGTAGAGTGCTCGGCGTGGCACAGATCGTGAAGCGGGCGGACAAGTACCGCTTCTACCCCACCCCCGAG
This sequence comes from Nonomuraea cypriaca, assembly GCF_015645445.1. Lineage (GTDB taxonomy): Bacteria > Actinomycetota > Actinomycetes > Streptosporangiales > Streptosporangiaceae > Nonomuraea > Nonomuraea cypriaca. The sequence goes on from NZ_JADOGI010000145.1 coordinate 14,859, forward strand.
CAGGCGGCAGAGCCGCTGGCGATCGTGTGGTCGCGGCCCCTTCCCGACGGCGCGCAGCCGTCCACCGTGACGGTGTCGCGGGACGCGGCCGGACGATGGTTCGTCTCCCTCCTGGTGCAGGAGAAGATCCGCCCACTCGCACCTGCACAGAACGCCGTCGGCGTCGACGCGGGCATCACCGCCCTGGTCACCCTGTCCACCGGCGAGAAGGTCGCCAACCCCCGGCACGAGCAACGCGATCGGCGCAGGCTGGCCCGGGCGCAGCGGACGCCGGCCCGTAAACGGCCGGGGTCGGGCAACCGGGCCAAGGCCCGGCTGAAGGTCGCGAAGGTGTATGCGCGCATCGTTGATCGCCGCCGTGACTTCCTGCACCAGTTGTCCACCCGGCTTGTTCGCGAGAACCAAGTGATCGCCGTGGAGGACCTGACCATCCGCAACATGATCAAGAACCGGCGGCTGGCTCGCGCGATCTCGGACGCGTCCTGGCGGGAGCTTCGCGGCATGCTGGCGTACAAGGCGGCGTGGTGCGGGCGGAGGCTGGTGGTGGTCGACCGCTGGTTTCCCTCGTCCAAGCTGTGCTCGGCCTGCGGCACCGTCCAGGAGGCGATGCCGTTGAACGTCCGGGAGTGGGTGTGCGCCTGCGGCGCCTCCCATGACCGGGACGTGAACGCGGCCCGTAACGTTCTCGCCGCCGGGCTGGCGGAGAGTTGAAACGCCTGTGGAGCCGGCGTAAGACCCGAGCAGCGCAAGCTGGGCGGGCGGCTGGCGGCGAAGCAGGAAACCCGGCCCGCGAGGGTGGGAATCCCCCGGCTTCAACCGTGGGGAGGAAGTCAAGAACTGATCTGTACCTTGCTGTGATCGCCCAGCACCAGACGGTGGGCTCTGGGCGTGTTGGGTGCCGGGGTGACCTCGACGTCGTGGCCGATCAGCGACGATTCGATCCGGCCGACCCCGGCGATGGACGCCCTGGGCAGCACGATCGAATACTCGATCTCGCTGCCGACGATGGCGCAGGAGGCGCCGATGGAGGTGAAGGGGCCGACATAGCTGTCCCTGATCGTCGCGCCGGCCCCGATGATCAGCGGTCCGACCAGCCGGGAACGCTCGACCACGGCCCCCCGCTCGACGACGACACGGCCCACGAGCTCGCTGGCCTCGTCCACGTGTCCCCGCACCCTCGGCTCGACCGACTCCAGGACCAGCCTGTTGACCTCCAGCATGTCCGTGACGTTGCCGGTGTCCTTCCAGTAACCGGAGATCACCGACGACTCCACCCGCAACCCGGCCTCGATCAGCCACTGGATCGCATCGGTGATCTCCAGTTCACCCCGCCACGACGGCTTCAACTCCGCCACCGCCTCATGGACGGCCGGACCGAACAGGTAGACGCCGACCAGCGCCAGGTCGCTCTTGGGCCGCGCCGGCTTCTCCTCCAGGCCGACGACCCGGCCCTCGACGTCCAGCTCGGCCACACCGAACTGGGTGGGGTCACCGACCTTGGTCAGCATGATCTGCGCGGCCGGCCGCTCGACGGCGAACCGGTCCACCACGTCGGTGATGCCGCCCACGATGAAGTTGTCGCCCAGATACATGACGAAGTCGTCGTCACCCAGGAACTCCCTCGCGATCAGCACGCCGTGCGCCAGCCCGAGCGGCGCCTCCTGCCGCAGGTACGTCACCCGCAGCCCGAACGCCGACCCGTCCCCCACGGCCGCCTCGATCTCCGCCTGCGTGTCACCCACCACCAGGCCGAGCTCACGGATCCCGGCCGCCGCGATCGCCTCCAACCCGTAGAACAGGACCGGCTTGTTCGCCACCGGTACGAGCTGCTTGGCCGAGGTGTGCGTGATGGGCCTCAACCGAGTGCCCGATCCCCCGGCGAGCACGAGTGCTTTCACTTCTAGTAAGCCCCTTCTCCACGGGTGACGACGGACCAGGTCTTCCAGAGAATCTGCAGGTCCAGGATGAGCGACCAGTTCTCGACGTAACGCAGGTCCAGTCGTACGGACTCCTCCCACGTGAGATCGGAGCGGCCGCTGACCTGCCAGAGCCCGGTGATCCCCGGCTTGACCACCAGGCGGCGGCGGACGTCGGCGCCGTACTTGCCCACCTCTTCCGGCAGCGGCGGGCGGGGGCCGACGAGGGACATCTCGCCGCGCAGGACGTTGAGCAGCTGGGGCAGCTCGTCGAGCGAGTATCGGCGCAGGAAGGCGCCTACCCGGGTAATCCTTGGATCGTTCCTAATCTTGAAGAGCACACCATCGAACTCGTTGGCCTCGAGAAGCGCGCCCTTGAGCCGCTCCGCATCAACCACCATCGTACGAAATTTCACCACACGGAACTCTTTGCCGCTTCTGCCGACCCTGGTCTGGTAGAACAGCGCGGGACCCTCGCTCGTGAGGCGGATCACCAGCGAGATCGCCAGCAGCGGCAGCGCCAGCACCAGCAGGGCGACCCCGGCCACGAGCCGGTCGAACACCGTCTTGACGACCTGCCTGCCGCCGTCGAACTCGGGATGTTCCACGTGTAACAGCGGCATCCCGGCGACGGGCCTGATGCTGATGCGCGGCCCGGCCACGTCGAGGAGCGCGGGGGCCACGAAGAGATCGGTACGCGCGGTCTCCAGGCTCCACGCCAGCCGGCGCAGCGCGGCCCCGTCCAGTTCGGGACAGGCCAGCACGGCCACGGCGTCCGCCTGCTCCCGCTCGACCACGCTCGCCACGTCGCCGAACGAGCCCAGCACGGGAATGCCGTCCAGATCGACGTCCATCGTGCTCTCGGGAAGGCAGGCTCCCACCACCCGCATTCCGTGATAGGGCTGGCGTCTGAACTGCAGCATCAGGTCGAGAATCGACTCCCGGTGCCCGACCGCGATCACCTGGCGCATGTAGTCGCCCACCGCTCGCCTTTGGTGGAGACGTTTGCGCATCTTGTAGCGGTAGTAGAGCGTGGCGAGCAAGGCCAGCGGCAGCATCGCCATGACGAAACTGCGCGCGATCGGCGTTTGCGTGGCATAGGCCATGATGGCGACGGTCGCCATCAGGCCGACGCCGCCGTTGAACACCGCCTTGAACTCCTCCGTTCCCTCACCATGCGCGCGCTGGCGATAGGCGCCGCCTATCACGAGCGCGACGGGCCAGGCGATGACCAGGGCGAATCCGAGCAGCAATTCGACCCAGGGAATGTACACGCCGGCGATCAGCCGGATGCCCAGCACACAAACGCACGCGGCGAGCGCGCACATCGTGTCGCCGTATAACAGGAGCCGTAGGTACGCCCGGGTCCAGATGCTGGACGCACGGCGTGGCACGGCCTCGAGGAGTACGACAGCGGACTCCCCAGTCCCCACCCTCATAACACCACCCTGTGACAACTCTGTGCACACCGATAACTTGACGTTCCTTGCACCACATAGGTTGACAAGTCCCTCGCGCAATCAAGGGCGGCGGCCCCCACTAAAGAGTAAAGATCGATTCGAAGCCAGGGAATAACGCCAAATGTCCACAATCGGACGAATATCAGGGGGTTGTGGGGCTTGACGGAACGGTCCAAGGGTGCAGTGTCCCGTGGGGATAATGTGAGGATTAGTGCAGCATTTTGCCAGGTGGCCGCGATATGAACGCGCTAGTCATACTCCAGATCCGGCAAAGCGGACGGCGGGTCCGGACTGCGCCATACGACCACAACCCCGTCGTGTGCGGAGTCAGCGGCCAAGGTGAGCCGTTCGAGGTCGAAATCCGGCAGGTAGCGCAGGCGGGCGAGGAACGTGGCGTCCGTGGCCGAGCGCGGCACGACACAACCTTCGCCGTCGCGGTCGAGCAGGATGTAGAGGACGTCTTCCCCGGATTCTGTGACGACACGGACCTCCACCACGTCCTCCCAGGCGAGGGCCTCGACGCTACCGTCCGCGTAGTGACGGGTGACGCCCTCTTCCGTGACATACACGTAGGAGTCCGGCATCGGGTTGCCGTGCATGGGCGCGATTCTTGCGAGTTCGGGGGTTGTCCCGCAAGGGTTCACAATCAATGGGACGTTTCACCACCTCATGGGCAGTTCGCCGGGTTCATCCCATCAAGAGTGATCTTCACTGCCCCACGAGTGGGCGAGATGCGCCGTCACCGCCGCCCTGGCCGCCTCCTCGGGCCCCTCGGCGATCGCGTCGAGCAACTCCCGATGCTCGCGCACCAGCACGTCCCTGTCCTGGTAGACCGCGCGCAACCGCACCAGCCCGAGCCGCGTCTCGGCGGCCAGGGTGCCGTAGAGCCGTTCGAGCCGCGGGCTCCCCGCGGCCTCGATCAGGGCCTGGTGCAGCGCCATGTGCTCGGCCACGGTGTCCGACCACGGCGCCGTGGCGGGCAGGGCGGCCAGCCGGTGCAGCGCGGCCTCCGCACCCGGCACCCGCTGCCCGCACACGGCCTGGGCCATGAGGTCCTCCAGGGGCCGGCGAACGTACATCAGGTCGTCGAGGTCCGCGATCGTCACCTCGGGGACATAGGCGCTGCGGTTGCGCTCGCGCCTGAGCAGGCCCTCGTGGACCAGGGTCGCCAGCGCTTCCCGCACGGTCGGCCTGGCCACGCCGTACGACGCGGCGATCTCCTGCTCGGGCAGTGGGGTGCCGGGCGCGATCTCCCCGGACAGCACCCTGCCGCGCAGGGCGTCGGCGAGCGCGCCCACGGTCGAGACGGGTCTGAGCGGCAACGTCACGGCTGCGACTCTAACGCCCTTCGCGGCGTACGTTCGGGTACGGCCACCGCCACGAGGCTGAGCGCCAGCAGCACGAGCCCGGCGACGGAGATCGGGGCCAGACGCTCGTCGAGCACCACCAGGCCGAGCAGCGCGGCGACGGCCGGCTCGGCCAGGGCCAGGGTGGCGGCCGTGGCCACCGGGGTGGTGCGCAGGCCCCGGCCGTACAGGAAGTAGGAGAGAGCGGTGGTCCCCAGCCCGAGGTAGAGCACGGCGAGCAGCCCGCGCGGCTCCCCCAGCCACCCGACGCCGCCCACCGCCAGGATCGGCAGCATGATGACGGCCGACCCGCCGAACAGCACCCCCATCACCGCGTTCGACCCCGCTCCGCGGCCGATCGCGGTGGCCGCGGAGACCGCGTAGAAGGCGTACAGCAGCCCGCCGAGCAGCGCGAGCAGGATGCCGGACACCACCTGCCCGCCCGCCTGCGCGCCGCCCCCCGCGATCAGCGCCGCGCACCCGCACACGGCCGCCGTGGTCGCCACCGTCCACCGGCCGCTCGGCCGCTGCCCGTGCAGCACCCAGGAGAGCAGCCCGGTGAAGACCGGGCCGCTGCCGATGGCGACGACGGTCCCGATGGCGACGCCGGTGCGGCCGACCGCGGCGAAGAAACACAGCTGGTACGCGGCCACCGCGGCGGCGGCCACCAGTAATCCCGGCCTGATCGTCCGCCTCAGCTGGGCCGGTCCCGCGAAGAGCGCGAGTGCCGTACCCCCGATGACCAGCCGCGCCGCGGCCAGGGCCACGGAGTCGGCGGAGACGAGCAATCCGGCCGTGCCCGCCGTGCCCCAGAGCACGGACGCGCCGACGACGGCGAGCGGTCCACTTCTCATACGGCTATTGTCTGACAATCAGACAATGTCGTCCAGTAGCCCGTCGATCAGCCTGCCCGCCGGCGCCGCCACCTCCCCCGCGTAGTCGTCAAGCACGGCCAGGCCGTCGTGAATGTCCGGCACGCTCTGACGGGGAAGTTCGAGCAACGCGTCATCCTCGGCGAAGATCGACCCCGCGATGTGGAAGGCGCCGCCGTCGGCCGCGATGGACACCTCGAACCGCACTTCGCGGCCGTCCGGCAGGATGAAACAGACACCGACCCGCGCGCCCGCGGGCGGGAAGAAAGTGGAGAAGCGCTCACTTCTCACGAAGGGATGACGTAACTCCGCGAAAATCTCCGACGCCCGCCCGAGGCCCTCCAGCAGGCCCGCCGCGGCGAGACTCGCGCTGTCCACCCATCAAGGTTAGAGCACTCAACCGGACGTTCACACGCGGCTTCTCAGGTACCTTGCCCGATTTGGTGGGCCGCTTCGAAGTCTGTCACCAACTGCTTGGGCGCGGTCAGGCACCAGGCCTCGGCCACCAACTCGAACAGCTCATCGAAGTCGATCCTGTCGAGATGGACCACCACCCACCCGAACCGCCCCGCGGTGAACTGCACCTCGAACACCTCGGGCCGCTCGGCCACGAGCGCGATCTGCTCGTCGATCGTGGCCTTGAGCCCGACCGTCTCGGTCGCCTCCCACAGATAGCCGAAGCCCTTGCCGCGCACCTTGAGCGCGATCCAGTCGCCGCCATGACTCATCCGCACCTCGGGCAGCTCGTCCAGCAACTCGAGGAACTCATCGACGCTCACACCCATGCCGCCCTGTGTACCAGACCCGGCCGACACTTCTCACTCGTAGTACCGGACCTCCAGGACGTTGCCGTCGGGGTCGGGGAAGTAGACGACCTCGGGCGCGATCCCCTGGGCACCGAAGGAGTTGCTCCCGCTCCCGGTGACCTCGACTCCATGCTGCTTCAGCCTGACCTGTAACGCGTCGAAATCCTCCCGGCCCACCGCCAGGCAGAAATGGTTGATGGGATGCCCGGCGCTGCCCTCCACGCCGGTGCCCTCCTCCACACCCCTCGACACGTCGTACGCCATCAGGTCGAGGATCGTCTCGGAGGAGACCCGTACGCTGGGGAACCCCGCCTTCCCCTCCCGGAACTCCGCGGCCCGCACCCCGGGCAGGCCGATGACCTGCTCGTAGAAATGTAACGAGGCGAGCTGGTCGGAAACCCAGCAGACGAGATGGTCCAGGCGCACATCCATGTAAACCTCCGCTTCCTGTCCAATATCTGCGGTCCGAATCCCCTTGTCCACTTGTCATCCCAGAGGCACGCCAATGGCCGCTTTCGCGAAACGGCCGATTCACATGACGTTACCTCCAGGTGATCACCCTAGTCTGCGACAGTTGCCACCTTCTGGAGGACCCATGACCCCCCTTGCCCGCCTCGGCGCCATGGTCGCCGCCGCCGTCGCCACGGTCGTCACGACAGCCGTCGTTCCGGCCACTGCTTCTTCGCAGCAGACGTACGAGGCCTCGACACCGGCGAGTGCCACCACCCCCGCCGGCAAGATCCGGATGAACCAGATCCAGTTCATGGGCGCCCACAACGCCTACCACCGCGAGATGCAGGGCGCCGAACTGGCCCAGGCAGTCAAGATGGATCCGACCTACCCGTCGTGGGGCTTCTACTCGCACGCCTCCATCGCCGACCAGCTCGACCGCCAGAACATACGCGCCCTCGAACTGGACCTGCTGCCCGACCCAGAAGGGGGCCTCTACCGGCATCCGCTCGCCCGCGAACAGGCCGGCCTCGGCCCGATCGACGACCCGGCCATGGCCGCACCCGGCATGAAGGTCATGCACGTCGCCGACCTGGACTACAACTCCACCTGCCGGACCTTGGTGACCTGCCTCCAGCAGGTGGAGACGTGGTCACAGGCTCACCGCCAGCACGTACCGATCATGCTGCAGCTGGAGCTCAAGCAGACCGACGACCGCTTGGAGCAGGCGGGCGGCGCGGTCAGCCCGCCATGGACCAAGGCGCTGCTGGACGACCTCGACCGCGAGATCCGCTCCGTCTTCTCCGAATCGCAGCTGATCACCGCCGACGATCTGCGCCGCCCCGGCCTGACACTGGAGCAGTCGATCCTGAAGAACGGCTGGCCGACCCTCGACTGGGCACGCGGCAAGGTGATGTTCTTCTTCGACAACGGCGGCCCCGGCGCCATCCGCGACATGTACCTCGACGGGCACCCCAGCCTCGAAGGCCGCGCCGTCTTCACCCGGGGCAACCCCGGCGACCCGGACGCGGCGATCACGATGGTGAACGACCCTCGCGGCGCCAACGAGGCGACCATCCGGGACCTGGTCAAGCGCGGCTACGTCGTACGCACCCGCTCGGACGAGCCGCTGCGGACGGTCATCGACGAGGAGTTCAGCCGGGTTGAGACCGCCCTGGCCAGCGGCGCACAACTGGTCACCACGGACTTCCCGAGCGTCGGCATGGCCGCCAGGTACGACAGCGACTTCGTGGCCGAGCTTCCCGGCGGGCGCGTGGCGCGCTGCAATCCGGTGACGGCGCCCCGCAACTGCCACGACGACCAGCTGGAGCCCTCATCCTCTTCCCGATGACCGCTCTCTGAGCAGGCGGCCGTCCGCGACTGGACGGCCGCGCGTTCGCACGCGAGTGCCGTTTCATCGGAAACCCGGGGGTCGGTCGGCGGACTCAGGGAGAGCGGGTGGCGGGCGTCCATGGGCGTCAGTCGGCGGGCTCCGGGTGGCGGGCGTCCATGGGAGCGACCGGTGTGGGCGTTGATCGGCCCAGGAATCGCTGCGCTTACCGGTCTGTACCTGCTGACGCCGTACAAGTCACGGCAAGCAGGCGAACATCGTCATCTGGCAGGTACCGCCTGGACGGGCCACCGCCGGATGACCCACTCGGCCACCATCAGATTGATCACCCACGCGGCGGCCATGAGCAACGCCCTGGGCAGCTCACCGGGAGCCCCGAAGAAGAGATCCCAGGGCAGCTGGGTGAACGCCTGCGTGCCGGCCCCCAGGCCGATGGCATAACCCCGGATCATCCAGGCCCGGTGCCGGGAAACGTCCCGCCGCCGGATCGCGGCGAAGCCGAGCACGATCGAGACGGCCATCGCCGCACCGAACACGAGCCTGAAGCCGAGCAGGAGACCACCGTCCTCGGGACGGCCATGGAAAAGCGACATCCACATACCTGTGAGCGCCGCGAGAAGCCCGCAGCCAACGAGCAGCCGCCCCGCCCTCCGATGCCAGCCGTTCCTGCGGCGCCGCAATCGAGGGACGAACTGAAAGGCCCCAAGGATGGCGTACGCACTGACACCGAGAATGTGCAACGCCAGGGGCAGAGGCGCCAGGGCCCTGGTCTCCGGCATGATCACGGGACCACCGGCCAGTTCGGTCATGCGTAGGGCACCGGCGACCAGGGGAATGAGGCTGAGGGCGATCAACCCGGCGGGAACCCGCCACCCACCCCGCGCGCGGCCGCGCGGCGAACGCGCGGGTCGTACTGCCATGCTCTCGTCGGTCATGCCCTGATGGTGACGGCCGACGCCATGGCAATTCTTCAGCCGAAGAGCCCGACCCGAACTGCCCGATCGACCACCGATCAGTCGTACTTTCGGGTCAGCTTCTCGGCCGTAAACGACCGAGCTTGCAGCTCCTCGCCGTCGATGGCTTCGACGGTCTGGTCCGCGTCAGGCAGCGTGACTCACTGCCCAGCCCGCCACACCACGCGCGGCGATGTTACGGGCTGCGTTGACGTCGGCATGCTCAGCGAAGCCGCACGACGTACAGAGGAAGGTTTCCTGGTCGGGCCGGTTGGCCCGTTCGGTATGCCCGCAGGCCGAGCATTGCTGGCTGGTATAGGCCGGATCGACGTGGATGAGAGCGATCCCGGCCCGTCGGGCCTTGTAGGCGATGAAGCTCCCGAGCTGGTGGAAGCTCCATGAGTGCAGGGTGACCCGCTGGGGCTTGCGGAGCCGTACCCGGTCGCGGATGCCCTGGAGGTCTTCCAGGGCGATCCCTTGGCCGGTGCGTTCTGCCTCGGTCACGATCTGCTTGGCGATGGTGTGGTTGGTGTCGGCCGCGAACCGCGCTTCCCTGCGGCGGCGTTTCTTCAGCAGCCGTCTGGCGCTCTTGGTCCGTTTGGCCTGCAACCGGCGGCGCAGTTCGCGGTTGCGGTGGCGGACCGCGTTCAGGCCCTTGCCGCTGTGCCGGGTACCGTCGCCGGTGGTGGCGATGTTGGCAATGCCCAGATCGACGCCGAGGAACCCTTCCGGTTCGGTCACCGGCACGTCGGGGACCTCGCAGGTCGCATACAGGTACCAGCCGCCGTCTCGGGCAACCAGATCCGACTCGCCCTTGCGGCAGGCGGCCAAGGTCTTGAGCTGCTCAGGCGAGCCGGTGAACGCGACATTCTTCAACCGCCCGCAAGTGGTCCAGATCGACACCGTTCGCGCCTGCATCAGCCAGGACAGGCACCGATCGTCGTAGGGCTGGGCCGCGTCCGGCCGGAAGGTGATCGGCCTGCTCTCGGCCCTGGTCCTCCGCTTGGCCCCCGGCGCGCCCACGTTCCCGGCTCTGAGGTTGGCGTGGAACGTGCGGTAGGCATCGGCGACCTTTTTGATCACATGCTGGGCGGCCTGCGCGGCCAGCCCGTACTCGGCCTTGATTCGATCGTAGGTGTGTTCGCGCAAGTCGTAGTTGCGGAAGCACTGCTGGTCGAAGGCAACCGCGGAGACCAGGTCGGCGGCCGTGTTGACGGCGTGCAGGGTCGCTTCCAGTGCCGCTGCCTGCTCGGGCGTCGGCAGGAGTTTCACCTGCACCACCAGCTTCACAATCGAACACATTACCATTCGGTCCATGTCACCGCGATGGGAACCGAATCCCGATATCCGGAGAGGCCGGAGGGTCGTTCACAGCCTCCACGCCCACTTGGTCTTCACACCGAAGTACCGCCGCGAGGTGTTCACCGACGAGATCCTGCGCCGCTGCGAAGACATCATGATCGAGGTGTGCGACAACTTCGGCGCCGTCCTGGTCGAATTCAACGGCGAGCACGACCACGTCCACCTGCTGGTCCACTACCCGCCCAAAGTCGCCCTGTCGGTCCTGGTCAACTCCCTCAAAGGCGTCTCGGCCCGGCTCCTGCGCAAAGAGTTCGGCCCGCACCTCCGCCCATATCTGTGGGGCGGGCACTTCTGGTCTCCGTCTTACTTCGCCGCGTCCTGCGGCGGCGCCCCGCTGTCGATCATCAAGGAGTACATCGAGAACCAGAAACGGCCAGGCTGAGCAGCTCACGTGGACCAACTGTCACGGCACCACTCGGGCCTGGAGGCCCTCCCGCGCTGCCGTTTCCTCCCGGGCGTAAACGCCCGGGGTTCCACGCCAGATCACGCTGAAGATGCTTGGCTGTCTCAGACCCCGACCACCTTCACAGCCGGCCGATCACGCCTCCCCGGACGTCAGCCCGACAGGCCACCCCACCGCCACCGATACCGCAGCACCCGTCTGGCACCTCCCAGCCCCTGACCGCGTCGCTGGTGCCGAACCGGACATCCCACTCGTCATCCGGCGGTGGCACGGTAACTCGATCTCCACGCTTCGGGCTCATGCCGAAACCTGCACCGGCCCGAAGTCACCGCTCGTGGGCTTGCGAGCCTCGGCGTAGTGCGCGGGGTCTGCTTTGATCCTGGCAGTGGCTCGCCAGGCCGCAATGACCTCTTGGGTCGCGACATCAACATCCAGCTCAGCCGCATCCGAGAGCGCATCAACCAGTTCCAGAGTGAAGGCACGCAGCTCGTCCGGGGACAGGTGGCGAACCCAAGGGAAGACTTCCGGCATGGCAACGACCAGCGCCCGAGCGGTGGGATCGTGCTTGATCAAGGCGAGAAACAACCGGGACGCGGTGGCGAACATCCGTTCGCGTCCCTCTTCGCGCTCCGCTGCGGTCAAGTAGAAGTCGGGAGCATCCCGATGCGTGATCCGCACACGTCCCAGGCGCGCCGCACGCTCGGCGACCGCCCTGGGGTTTCTCGACAAGTCAGAAAAGGTCACTGCGTCCGCATGACTAGCGCTCACACCATGAGTGTATGTCAGAACGCGTTCTGAAGTGCCCGCGTCTCCCGCTGCGCGGGCTACCGGTAACCCCGCTTGAGCAGGTATTTGGCTCCTGCCTCGAAGCCCTCGGGGCTGAACAGTTCGAACCCGAAGACGTCGGCGAGCCGGTTGGTCGTGTTGAAGGCGGCGCAGACCGCCAGCGCGTCCTTGACCTGCTGGGGTGAGACACCGGCGGCCAGCACTTCCTGCATGTCCTCGGCGCCGACCTTTCCCTCCCTGGTCAGCTTGCCGAGCATCCGCAGCGTTGCCCGCAGCGGCTCCTCGACGGGGGCCGATTCCAGGTCGGCCAGCACCGCCCCGACCCGTGGCCCGTCCTGGTACGCCTGCCCTGCGGTCGCGGTGTGAGCGCCGACGCAGAACGCGGACTCGTTCACCTTGGACACGTAGGCCGCCATCAGCTCCCGGTCGCCTACCGACCAGGCGGACGGCCCGCGCATCGCCTCGTGGGTGAACGCCTTGGCACGGGCGCCGTAGAAATCGGGCCGGTAGAAGACCAGCTTGGCGGCGTCCGGTACCGGGTACCCGGAGAACAGCCGGATGAGCGCGAAGAGCAGCTTGGTTCCGGGGCCGTAACCGTGGTTGAGGATGTCAAGTCGCATGATCCGGTCTCCCCTTGAGGGTCGCTTCGGCCAGGGCGGCCAGTCCGGCTTCATACAGCCGGGCGGACTGGCCGACTGCGGCGCAGATCACCAGCTCGAAAAGCTGGTCCTCGGTGCAGCCCGACGCCTCTGCCGCAGCCAAGTCCTCCTCGGTGACCTGCGCCGGCCTGTCGGCGACCTTGCCGATCAGCGCGTCCAACGGCGGGAGGAGGCCGTCGTTGCTGAAGGCACGCGCTCGCTGCTCCGCAGATGCCCTGCCCTCCCCGTTCAGGACACGATCCACCAGGGTTCGATACGCTGCTCGTTTCTTGTCCTCATCCGGCACGGTGCCCTCCACCTCCTTTGCAGCTGGGCTGTCTGCCCTCATGTATAAGACGATTGGCGTGCCGCCGAACACGACACACAGCCGAAGAAAGCCGACCACAGAGAGTATCCTCCTCGCGGTTGTCTCATGCGCCGCCAGGCCCGGCGCCCGGACATCGACCGGCGCGCCACCAACCCCGGCGAACGTTCCTGATCACCGCCCGCGGGACCACATCACGGTCGAACGGCTCGACCAGGCCATACGCCAGACCGCCGGGCGGGTGACGGTCCAAGCACCGGATGAGCTGTCGTCCGCCCTCCGATGGGGCGATCAGCTCGACGTGCGACCGGTCTACGTCTCATGTAAGGAACTCCGGGGCTTGATCAGCCCAGGGGTTCCAGGGTTGCATGAGCATCCCGGCGAGTCCGGTGGGTGGCGATGAGTGTGTCTCTGAAGGAAAGCATCGGCCTGTGGTGCTGGTGTG
>NZ_JADOGI010000146.1 GCF_015645445.1 Nonomuraea cypriaca
CTCAGGAACACGCCGAGAACCGCACCAGCAGCCGCCGTGGAGCCTTCGACCCCCGGCCGGCCTGCCTTGGAGGCTTCGACCCGCCCGGCCGGCCTGTCCTCGGTGCCGGCCTGTCAGGGGCGGATGATCGCCATTCTGGTGACGGTCAGCTCCTGGATGGCGAACCGCGGCCCCTCCCGGCCGGCGCCTGAGTCCTTGACGCCCCCGTACGGCATGTTGTCCGCCCTGAACCCCGGCACGTCGTTGACCACCACTCCCCCGGCCTCGATCCGCTCGATCGCCGCGAACGCGGTGGCGAGCGACCGGGTGAACACGGCCGCGTGCAGGGCGTAGCGCGACGCGTTGACGGCGGCGAACGCGGCGTCGAGGTCCGGCACCGGGCGCACGCACACCACGGGCCCGAAGATCTCCTCGTCCCACGCGGCGACCCCGTCGGGGACGCCGTCGAGCACGGTCGGCGCGATGGCCCGTCCGTCGAGGTGCCCGCCCGTGACGATCTCGGCCCCGGCGGCGGCGATCCACTCCAGTACGCGTTCCGTGGCGGCCTCGTCGATGAGCGGCGCCACCCGGGTGCCGGGCAGCCGGGGGTCGCCGACGGCGACGTCCTTGACGCGGGCGGCAAGCAGGGACAGGAACTCCGCGCGTACGGGCTCCTCGACCAGCACCCGCTGGACCGAGATGCACGCCTGGCCGGAGGCGTAGTAGCCACCGCGTACGACGGCGTCCGCGGCGGCCTCCAGGTCGGCGTCGGCCGCCACGACGAGGGCGGCGTTCGAGCCGAGTTCCAGCAGCACCTTGGTCGGCGCGGCGGCGCGTGCGATGGCGTGGCCGGCGGCGGCCGAGCCGGTGAACGACACCACCCCGATCCGCCGGTCCTCCACCAGCGTCCGGCCCACCTCGACGTCTCCGGTGACGAGCTGCACGCCGGCCGGGGGCAGCGCGCCCGACGAGCGGAGCAGGTGGACCAGCCAGAGCGTGGCCAGCGGTGTCGCGGGCGCGGGCTTGACAACCACGGGACAGCCCGCCGCCACGGCCGGCGCGATCTTGTGCGCGGCCAGGAGGAGCGGGTAGTTGAAGCCGGTGATCCCGACGACGACGCCGATCGGCCGGCGCGTCCAGAACCCGATCAGGCCCTCTCCCGATGGCAGCAGGTCGAGCGGCACCGTCTCGCCGTGCAGCCTGGCCACCTCCTCGGCGGCCGTGGCCAGGGTGAGGAGCGTTCTGGACACCTCGACCCTGCAGTCGACGAGCGGCTTGCCGGTCTCCATGACGAGCAGCCGCTCGAACTCCTCCCGCCGCGCCGCCAGGGCGTCGTGGGCCGTCATGAGTGCGGCCCGGCGGGCGTGTGACGGCAACGCGGCCATCGCGGGGGCCACGGCGAGGGCCTCGTCCACGGCCTGACGCGCGTGCGCGGGCGTCCCCAGCGGGGCGGCGGCCACCGGCGTCCCGTCGTAGGGGAAGATCACCTCGGAGGTCCGCCCCGTCTCCACCCAGCCATCCCCAACCGGCAGGCCGGACGGCCACGCGGTCTCAAGACTCATGCCCCTCCCTCCCGGCACTCGGAGAAACGCCGACGCACCCCGGCACGGCTCCGACGCTCACGCAGCTCCCCTGCGAGCGCCTCCAGACACCCCATCACAAACCTCCCTCGGTCCCCCGGGAGGACGTCAAGATGCCCCAGCGCGACTCCAGCGGTCACGCAGGTCGCCCAGGAACAGGCCCAGGCACGCCGGCGCGTGATCACAGACCTCCCCCTTGCGCGCTCGGGAACACGTCGAGGTACGCGGGCGCGTCCGTGCGTCCGGTGGCGGCCAGGATGGCGTGCGCGATGGCGCGGCTGAACACGTCGGCCGCTGCCGCCAGGACCTCCTGGAAGGCGTCGTGGCCGGGCGCCGGGCGGGCGCAGGTGGCCAGGCCGAAGATCGTGTCGCCGTCGGTCATGGTGTGGGCCGGCCTGATCGCCCTGGCCAGGCCGTCGTGGGCGACCGCGGCGAGCTTGCCGCACCGGGACGAGGTGGCGGCGTCGTACGCGGCGGTGCCGAGGCAGGCGTCGGGGACCGCGCGGAAGGTGCCGCCGCGGCCCAGGTCGAAGATGACGGCCGCCGGGACGATCGGGACGACGCCGCCCTCGACCGGGTAGCCGACGCCCGCGTCCCCCAGGCGGTCCATCACTCCGGAGGCGGCCGCCAGCCCGTACGAGCTCCCGCCCGACAACACGACGGCGTGCACGCGCTCCACGAGGTTGCGCGGATCGAGCAGCTCGGTCTCCCTGGTCCCCGGGGCGGCGCCGCGCACGTCCACCCCCGCCACCGCCCCTTCGCGCGGAGCCAGGACCACGGTGGTGCCGGTGAGATGCCCGCCTCCGACCCGCTGCGCATGACCAACCCGCAGACCCGCCACGTCCAGCAGCGAGTTAGTCGGTCCTGGGCGCATCACACGTCACCGTCCAGCACCGGGTCAGCCGGTCCAAGCCGCATCAGACACCACCGTCCAGCACCCACTCCTCCAGACCGGGGCGCATCAGAGGTCGCCGTTCAGGAACCGGCGGGCGGCCTCGGCGAACACCTGGGTGCACCGGACGATCTCCGCCACCTCCACGAACTCGTCCGCCTGGTGCGCGATCCACTTGCCGCCCGGCCCGTACACCACGGAGGGGATCCCGCCCCAGTGCGTCAGCACGGACCCGTCGGTCGAGCCGGGCACCCCGCCGTACACCGGCTCCTCCCCCGTCACCGACCGGTGGGCGGCGGCCAGCGCGGCCACCACGGGGTCGGACACGGGCACGTCCACCGGCGGCCGGTCCACGAGCACCGACACGACGGCGGAGACGCCGTCGCGGGCGGCGAGCGCCGCCACCTGGTCGGTCACCTCCTTGTGCTCGACGCCGGGGATCGTCCGCACGTCCACGAAGAGCGAGGCGACGGCGGGGATGACGTTCACCTGTTCCTCGGAGCCGGCCCGCAGGACGGTCGGAGTCACGTACACCTCGCCGAGGTGCTCGTGCGCCGGATGGCGCGCCTGCAGAGCCTCCTGGAGAGAAGGCAGCTCCGCCAGCAGCGCGCCGGCCGCCTGGATCGGGTTGCGGCCGTGCCCCGGCATCGCCCCGTGCGCCATCTTGCCGGTGAGGTCGACCCGCAGCCGCAGAGCCCCCTTGGCCACCGCGCAGATCTCGCCCGCCTCGGGCTCGGCGACGATCGCGCCGTCCACGTCGGCCCCGAGACCGGTGGAGACGAAGTGGTGCGCGCCGAGCATCAGCCCTTCCTCGTCGGCCAGCGCGCACACCTTGATCCGCCCGGGGAACGGCCCGGCGAGCTGCAACGCGCGGGTGGCGTAGAGGGTGGCGGCCAGGCCGGACTTCATGTCGGCGCTGCCCCGCCCCCACAACCGGCCGTCGCGGACCTCCCCGCCGAACGGGTCCACGGTCCAGGTGGACAGGTCGCCCTCGGTCACGACGTCGGTGTGCCCCTCGAACATCAGCGTCGGCCCGGCACCGCCGCCGCCCTCGACCACGGCCACCACGTTCGGCCGGTCGGGTGCCACCTCGTACACGGCGGGCTCCCAGCCCCACTCCCGCATCCTGGCGGCCACCAGTTCCGCGGCGGCGCGCTCACGCCGTCCCGGGTCGTTGGTGCTGGGGATCCGCACCAACTCCTGCGTGAACGCCACCACTCCATCGGCATCGACGTCGATCACAGCAATCCCTCCAGAGTCGGTACGGCCTTCAGCAACGTACGCGTGTAGGGGTGGGCGGGCGCGGCCCAGACCTCGTCCACGGGACCGTTCTCCACGATCTCGCCCGCGCTCATGACCGCGACCGTCTCGCACACGTGCCGTACCACGGACAGGTCGTGCGAGACGAACACGAGCGTCAGCCCGAGCTCGTCGACGAGGTCGGCCAGCAGGTTGAGTATCTGCCCGCGCACCGAGACGTCCAGTGCGCTGACCGGCTCGTCGGCGACCAGGACCGCCGGACGGGGCGCGAGCGCGCGGGCGATGGCGATGCGCTGCCGCTGCCCGCCGGAGAACTGGTGCGGGTACCGGCCGGCGGCCGTGGCGGGCAGCCCGACCGCGTCGAGCAGTTCGGCCACCCGGCCGCCGACCGGCAGGCCGAGGGCGACGAGCGGTTCGGCGACGAGGTCGCGCACCCGCATGCGGGGGTCGAGCGAGCTCATCGGGTCCTGGAAGACGATCTGGAGGTTCTCCCGCAGGAAGCGCAGCCGCCGCTCAGGCCGGCCGGTGATCTCCCGCCCGTCGAACCGGATGGAGCCGCTGGTGGGCTGGTCGAGCGCGCAGAGCAGGCGCAGCAGGGTGGACTTGCCCGAGCCGGACTCGCCGACGACGCCGTACCGCTCGCCGCGCCGTACGGTCAGGGACACCTCGCGCAGCGCGTGGACGGCGGCGCCCGGCGTGGTGAGCGAGGTGCGGGGCCGGTGGTAGACCCGGTTCAGCCCCCGGGCCTCGATCAGCGGGGTTCCGGCGGGCGCGGGCGTGTCCGTCTCCTGCTCAATCGGCGGGGTGCCGGCATGCGTGGGCATGTCCGTCTCCTGTCAGTGCCGGCGCCACCTCGCACGCAGGGGTGGCGTGCGGGCAGCGGTTCCTGAACACGCAGCCGCCGGGGAACCGGCCGGCCGGGGGGACGCTGCCCTTGATGGTGGGCAGCCGGGTGCCGCGCGGGGTGAGCTTGGAAGCGGCCAGCAGGCCCTCGGTGTAGCGGTGGCGGGGCCGGGTGAAGACCTCGCGGATGGGGCCGGACTCGACGACGCGGCCGCCGTACATGACCAGGACCCGCTCGCACACGGAGGCGACGACGGCGAGGTCGTGGGTGATGAACAGCAGCGCGGGCGCGACCTCGGCGATCAGGTCGAGCATCTGCTTCTGCACGGTGACGTCGAGCGCGGTGGTGGGCTCGTCGCAGATGAGCAGCTCGGGCTCGTTGGCCAGGGCGATGGCGAGCATGACGCGCTGCCGCTGCCCGCCGGAGAGCTGGTGCGGGTACGCGCGCGCGATCTGTCCCGGGTCGGGCAGGCGTACCCGGCCGAGGAGGTCGAGCGACCGGGAGCGGGCCTCCTGCCTGCCCCGGCCGTGCAGGGTCATGACCTCGGCGACCTGGGCGCCGATCCGCATGAGCGGGTTCAGCGCGGTCATCGGCTCCTGGAAGACCATGGAGACGTCGCGCCCGCGCAGGTCCTTGATCCGGCTCTCCGGCACGCCGACCAGGTCGTGGTCCCCGAGCCTGGCCCGGCCCGAGGCGGTGACGCCCTCCGGGAGCAGGCCCATGAGCGACAGTGCGGTCAGCGACTTGCCCGAGCCCGACTCGCCGATCAACCCGACCCGCTCACCAGGCGCGATGGAGAACGACACCTCGTGCACCAGTTCCACCGCGTCCGCCCGCACGGTCAACCCCTCAACGCTCAGCGTGTTCAATTGGTCGCTCACCACTCCTCACTCGCTCCGCGGAGTCCCTCCTCCGTCGGGCCTCCACTCCGCTCGCTGCGTCGGGTTCGCTCCCGGATCCTCCTGAGCTTCGGGTCGAGGAAGTCACGCAGGCCGTCGCCGAGGAGGTTGAAGCCGAGCACCGCCAGCGCGATCGCCAGTCCGGGCCACAGGGCGAGGCGCGGGGTGGAGAAGAGCAGTTCCTGCGACTCCTGCAGCATCCGCCCCCACGACGGGGTCGGCGGGCGGGTGCCGAAGCCGAGGAACGACAGCGCCGCCTCGGCCAGGATCGCGATCGCGAACGACACCGACGCCTGCACGATGAGCACGGACCCGATGTTCGGCACCACGTGACGGACCGCGATCGCCGTCCGGCGCCGCCCCGCGGCCCTGGCGGCGAGGATGTAGTCGGTCACCATGACTTGCAGTGTGGCGGCTCGGGCCACGCGGGCGAAGGCGGGCACGGTCGCCACGCCGATCGCGATCATCGCGGTGAGCGTGCCCGCCCCGTAGACCGCGCCCAGCATGACGGCGAGCAGCAGCGCGGGGAAGGCGAACACCAGGTCGTTCACCCGCATGATCAGCTCACCGAGCCCGCCGCGCGGCGTCATCCCGGCGATCACGCCGAGCGGGATCCCGATCACGGCGGCGATGCCGACCGCCACGATGCCGACGTAGAGCGTGGTGCGGGCGCCGACCATGAGCTGGCTGAGCGTGTCGCGGCCGAACTTGTCGGCCCCCAGCGGGTTGCCGCCGCCAGGCTCGCGCAGCTTGCGCGCCGCGTCCACGAGCGTCGGGTCGTGCGGCGTCCAGAAGAACGACACCAGCGCCGCCAGCACCACGATCCCGACGAGCACGCCGCCGACGAGCAGCCCGGCGTTCATCCGGCCCCTCATCGCAGCCTCGGGTCGAGCAGATGGTACGTCACGTCCACCACGAAGTTGATCAGCAGCACGGCCGCCACCAGCACCATCACCACACCTTGGACGAGCAGCAGGTCGCGCCCCGCCACGCCGTTCAGCAGCAGGTCGCCGAGGCCGGGGATGACGAACACCCGCTCCACCACGACCGCGCCGACCAGCAGCGTGGCCAGTTGCAACCCGAGCACGGTGACCACGGGGATCGAGGCGTTGCGCAGCCCGTGCCGCCACAGCGCGCCGGTGCTGCCCCGGCCCTTGGCGCGGGCCGTGCGCAGGTAGTCTTCGCGCATCACGTCGAGCACGGCGCTGCGGACGTACCGGGTGAGCACCGCGCCCTGCACGAGGCCGAGCGACAGCCACGGGAGCAGGAGGCTGCGCAGCCACTCCCCCGGGCTCTCCGCGATCGGCACGTAGCCGCCCGACGGCAGCGCCTGGGCCTGCACCGCGAACACGAACACCAGCAGGATGCCGGCCAGGAAGGCCGGGACCGCGATGCCGAGCTGGCTGGCCGCGCTGATGAGCGCGCCCAGGGGGTCGCGGTGGCGCACGGCGGCGAACGTCCCGAGCGGCACCGCGATCGCCAGCGCCAGGGCCATGCCGCCGAGCACCAGCACCGCCGTGACACCGAGCCGGTCGCCGATCTGCGGGCCGATGGGCGAGCTGGTCACGTAGGAGGTGCCGAAGTCGCCCTGGGCGAGGCCGCCGAACCAGTCGAGGAACTGGACGACGGGCGCCCGGTCGGTGCCGAACTGCCGGCGCAGCTCGGCCACCGCCTCCGGCGTCGCGTTGACGCCCAGCGCGATCTCGGCCGGGTCACCTGGCAGCAGCGCCATGAACGCGAACACCACCACCGCGGCCACGGCCGTGCTCGCGACCAGCACGGCCAGCCGTTTCAGCAGGTAGAGCGTCACTGCTTGGCGAGCGCGGTGAAGTCGAAGGACTCCGCGATGGCGTTCTTCGGCAGCCCGGTGACGCCCTTCTTCGCCACGATCAGGTTGGGGAAGAGGAAGAGGAAGTCCGCGGCGGCGTCGTCGGACAGGAGCTTGGCGGCCTGCTTGAGGTCGTCGGCCTGCTGCTGCTCGGTGCCCTCGTCGGCGGAGGCCAGCAGCTTCCCGAACTCGGGGTTGTCGTAGCGGAAGTAGTAGGACTTATCCGCGAAAATGCTCATGTCGCGGGGTTCGACGTGGTTGATAATGGACAAGTCGTAGTCGCCCTGCGTGAACACCAGGTCCAGCCAGCGGGCGGGGAACTCCAGGGGCTCGATCTCGGCCGTGATGCCCACCTGGGCGAGCTGCGACTTGACGACCTGCGCGCTGTTGACCGCGTACGGCAGGTTGGGGATGCGCATCTTGACGTTCAGCGTCCGGCCGCCGAGCAACTGCCTGGCCTTGGCCGGATCGTATTGGTAGTCGGCTGTGCGGTCCTCGTACCAGGGGTCGGTGGGCGGCACCATCGAGCCGATCAGCTGCCCGCGCCCGGCCCAGGCGGTCTCCAGCAGCGCCTTGTGGTCGATCGCGTGCCTGACCGCCTGCCTGACCCGCTTGTCGTCGAACGGCGGGCGGCCGTTGTTCATCGACAGCACGACCTCGCCGTTGGTGGTGCCCTCGACCGTCTGGAAACGATTGGGGTCGGCGAACTGCTGCAGCGACTCGGGCGCCTGGACGCTGGAGATGACGTCGATGCCACCGGTCAGCAGCGCGTTGTTCATCGCCGTGGCGTCCTTGAAGTACTTCAGCGTGATCGTGCCAAGCGGCGGCTTCTTGCCCCAGTAGGAGGGGTTGGCGCCGAGCTTGATGGAGTCGCCGCGCCGCCACGAGCCCAGCGTGTAAGGTCCGGTGCCGACGGG
Source organism: Nonomuraea cypriaca (assembly GCF_015645445.1). Classification (GTDB taxonomy): domain Bacteria; phylum Actinomycetota; class Actinomycetes; order Streptosporangiales; family Streptosporangiaceae; genus Nonomuraea; species Nonomuraea cypriaca. The sequence goes on from NZ_JADOGI010000146.1 coordinate 8,200, forward strand.
CTTGTTGGCCAGGTCGGCGACGCCGGTGCGGCTGAACATGGCGCCGAGCCTGGTGGCCAGCGAGTAGAGGAAGCCGTTGCTGGGCCGCTTGAGCGTGACGACGGCGGTGGTGTCGTCCTTCTTGTCCACCTCGTCGATGACGTCGAGCTGCGACTTGATCTTGAGCTTCCAGTCGGTCCGCACCCGGTCGAGCGCGAACACCACGTCGTCGGCCGTGAACGGCGCGCCGTTGGTGAACTTCACGTTGTCGCGCAGCGTGAAGGTATAGGTCTTCCTGTCGGGTGAGACGTCCCACTTCTCGGCGAGCAGCGGCACGATCTCGCCGTCCTGGCCGAGCTTGACCAGACCCTCGTAGACGTTGACGAGCAGCGCCTGCGGGATGGCGGCGCCCTCGGTGGCGGTGAAGTCGAGGTTGGCGGGCTCGGCCACGAAACCGACCGCCAGCGACTGGGCCGCGGGGGTGCCGGTCCCCGCGTCGCCTCCGCCTCCGCAGGCCGCCGTGCCCAGCAGGAGACCGCCGGCGGCGATCCAGATCCCGATGCGCCTCATGTCTCGCAAGCCTCCTGGCTGGTGCACTGGTCTGACCAGTAGGCTGCACATTGCCAGCAGGCGGCGGTTCGGTCAAGGGGGCGTCCATGAGTGGTCCGCGGTTCGAGCCGGTACGCGCCGTACGCGCGTACGAGCGGGTCGTGGAGCAGATCGAGGAGGCCATCGAGAGCGGCTCCCTGTGCCCGGGTGAGCGGCTGCCGAGCGAGCGCGAGCTGATGGTGCAGTTCTCGGTCAGCCGGTCCACCGTGCGCGAGGCGCTGCGGGTGCTCCAGGCGCGCGGCCTCGTCCGTTCGCGGCCCGGCGATCCGAACGGCGCGGAGGTGCTGCCGTTCACCCCCGCCGCGCTGCACAAGTCGATGACCACGCTGGCCCGGGTGGAGGAGCTGTCGCTGGGCGAGCTCCTGCAGTTCAGGATGGTGCTGGACTCCGCGGCCATGCTGCTGGCCGCGCGGCTGCGCAGCGAGGAGCAGCTCGCCGAGATGGCCGCCGCCGTCGCCCGCATGAAGGCCGCCGCCGAGACGGGTCACGACGAGTTCGGGGCCGCCGACGTGGCCTTCCACGACGCGGTCGTCCGGGCGGGCGGCAACAAGCTGATCCAGATCTGCAGCGACGTGGTCCGCTCGATCGTGCTCGGCCTGATCTCCGAGAAGATCGCCGCCGCTCCCGGCAGGGAGGCGCTGATGCGGCGGAGCATCAGGCACCACGAGGAGGTCATGGCCGCCATACGCGCCGGAGACGGCCCGCTCGCGGCGCGGTTGTCCAGGAAGACGATGTACGACTACTACGCGGGTCATGTGCCGGCCGGGGAACGGGCCGCCCTGCGGGCACTCCTGGAGTGATTCGTCCCACAAAGTGTTATGTTGCCCCCGTGGCGCTCGAGGACGACGACGGGCTGCGGGAGGCGTTCCTGCGGGAGCCGCGCCGCTACACCAGTCACCAGGTCGCCGAGATGGCGGGGGTGCCGGTCTACCGCGCGCGGCGGCTGTGGCGTGCCCTGGGATTCGCGAACGTGGCCGACGACGCGGTCGAGTTCACCGAATCCGACGTCGAGGCGCTCAAGACGATGCTGCGCATGGTCAGCTCGGGCGCCTACGACGACGAGCACATGCTGCTGATCGCCCGCTCGATCGGCCGGGCCACGGCCCGGCTGGCCGAGTCGCAGGCCGAGGTGGGCGTGGAGTCGCTCGACCAGGCCGGGGTGCCGCTGGCGGAGCGGCCCAGGGCGTGGCGCCGGCGGGCCGAGCAGGTGGTGCCCGATTTGGCGCGGCTGCTGGTCTACGCCTGGCAGCGCCAGCTCGCCGCCGCTGCGGGACGGATGGCCGACCAGGACATGAGCTCCGTACGCCTCGCCGTCGGGTTCGCCGATCTCGTCGCGTTCACCCGGCTGAGCAGGCAGATCACGCCCGGCGAGCTGTCCAGGCTGATCGACGGGTTCGAGGGCCGCTCGGCCGACATCGTGACCTCCTCCGGCGGGCGGGTGGTCAAGACGCTGGGCGACTCGGTGCTGTTCGTGGCCGACAAGGCGCACCTGGCGGCGGAGATCGCGCTGCGGCTGATCGAGACGCACGCCCGCATCAAGGACATGCCCGAGCTGCGGGTGGGGCTGGCGTCCGGGCAGGTGATCTGGCGGATGGGCGACGTGTTCGGCACCACGGTCAACCTGGCGAGCCGGCTCACGGCGCTGTCGCTGCCCGGCACGATCCTGGCCGACCCGGAGATGGCCGAGGAGCTGGAAGGCGACCGGGCGTTCCGGCTGCGGCCGGTCAACCGGCTGTCGGTACGCGGGCTCGGCGAGCTGGCGCCCTTCACGGTCACGCGCCCCGAGGCCACCTGACCCTCCTTACGCGCCCGTTTCCCGGCCCGTTTCCCGGCCTGTCGCCGGGCCTGGTTCCGGGCGTGCGGGCAACCCGGTGTCGCGTTCGATGCGTCACTACCGTCAGCAGGCTCACTGAGGAGGCGGTTTCCCCGTTGGCGGATAGAGCGATATTTCAAGACTTCGTGGCTACGAGGTCGGATCGGCTGTTACGTACCGCGTACCTGCTGACTCGCGACTGGGGCACCGCGGAGGACCTGCTGCAGGAGTCGCTGGCCAAGGCCTGGTTCGCCTGGGCGGGCATCGAGGAGCCCGAGGCGTACGTGCGCAAGGTCCTCGTGACCACGTACACGTCCTGGTGGCGGCGCAGATGGCGCAGGGAGTTGCCCAGCGACGACCTGCCCCAGACGGTCGCGCACGACGCGCCCGGCGGCGAACGCGACGACCTGTGGCACGCGGTGGGCCGGCTGCCCGCCAAGCAGCGCGCGGTGATCGTGCTGCGGTTCTACGAGGACCTGCCGGTGGCCGAGGTGGCGAGGATCCTCGGCTGCCAGGAGGGCACCGTCAAGAGCCAGACGGCCAAGGCGCTGGCCAAGCTGCGAGTGGACGAGTCGATCGTGAAGGAGCTGCACCGATGACCGTGCAAGACCTGCGTGAGGCCCTGCGGGACCAGGCCGAGGCCCCGTCCCCCGCCAACCCGCACCGCCACGACCAGGTCCGCGCCCGCATCCGCGGGACCCGCCTGCGGCGGCGGGCGGCGGCGGGCATGGTGACGGGCATGGCGGCGGTCGCCGCGATCGCGGTGGGCGTCTCCCTGTTTCCCGGCACGACGGGGCCCGTGCCCCGCGAGACGACGACGGCTGCGGCCGGGCCCGTCTCGAAGCTGCCCGAGAGCTTCACCGCCCAGGACGGCACCGAATACCGCCGCCTGGCCACGGCCGAGCTCAGGGACACGGGCGAGAAGGCCGTGTCGGTCACGGTCCCGCTCTCCGGGAGGCCGCTGGACATGGCCGCGCCGTGCGACGGCGAGTTCGTGACTGCCATGCCGGACGTGACCGTGAACGGCAAGCGCGCCACCGCCCCCTCGTTCGGCTGCGCCGACGGCATGTACCTGCGGTCGCTGACCGTGCCGCCGGGCGCCACGGAGGTGACGGTCAAGTTCGACGCGACCGAGTACGGCTGCCTGAGGACGAAGAAGGACGGGCCGTGCCTGCCCGACAAGTTCCCGCCGGGTGGCTGGGATCTGGCGGTCTACGAGTGGACTCCGCCCGCGGAACCGGTCGAGCCTGCCCAGGTCAAGGCATTCCCCGACCGGCTGGGCGGCATGGAGCTGGCCACCTCCGCGTCGGGCGTGTGGCCGCAGGACTCGTCCTTCACGATGACGGCCGAGGGCACCGGCGGGCAGATCGGCGTCGAGCAGCTCTGCACGGGCGACCTGGCCACGCGGATGTGGTTCACGTTCCGGGTCGGCGACAAGGAGCTTCCCCAGACCTCGGGCTGCGGCGTCTGGGAGGAGGGCCCGTTCCCGATGGCGATGAGCGAGGTCACGGTCCCCAAGGGTGAGCGGGTCACCGTCACCGGGCGGCTCGGCGGGTGGGGCGAGTTCACCAACCGTCCTGTGCGCTGGTCGGTGGGGGTCTACGCTCGCTGACGCCGTACCGCGGATGGTGGCACGTGCCGCGGGCGGGTTCGCGGACGGCAGGCTGGTCTGGCCGGACGCGCTGATGGCCCAGGTGCTGGACTTCTACGACGGGATCGCCGGAGATCCGCTGGATTGATCCGGGGCGCGCGCGTGTTGCACAGATTTGTGACCGCGTACTCGATTCTGGACCGTTCGCTCGTCCGGCAGGGCTCCGACCCGGCCGAGGCGCTGCGCGAGACCGTGCGGTTCGCGCGGCAGGCCGAGGAGCTCGGATACCACCGGTTCTGGGTGTCCGAGCACCACAGCGTGCCCGGTGTGGCCGGGTCCGCGCCGACGGTGCTGGCGGCGGCGGTGGCCGCGGTCACGTCGCGGATCCGGGTGGGCACCGGCGGCGTGATGCTGCCCAACCACCGGCCGCTGGTGGTGGCCGAGCAGTTCGGCGTGCTGGAGTCGCTGTATCCCGGCCGCGTCGACATGGGGCTCGGGCGTTCTGTGGGTTTCACTGGGGGCATCCGCAGGGCGCTCGGGCACGGCAAGGACGACGCGGACCGGTTCGGCGACGATCTCGGCGAACTGCTCGGCTACTTCACCGGCACGCGGCCGGCGTATCCGGGGGTGCGCGCCCTGCCCTCCGAGGGGTTGCGGCCGCAGGTGTTCGTGCTGGCCATGGGGGCGGGCGCGGAGATCGCGGCGGCGCACGGGCTGCCGATGGTGATCGGGGCGGGGTCGCGGATGGTCGACGCCGTGGCCAGGTACCGCGCCGGGTTCCGGCCGTCCGGGTGGGCCGCGGCGCCGTACGTGATGATCGCGGTGAACGTCGCGGTCGGCGCGAGCCGCGAGGCGGCGGCGCTGCTGCAACTGCCGGAGGCGTGGGCCACCGCGCGCTCGCGCACGAGCGGAGTGTTCGCGCCGCTCGTGCCCGCCGAGGAGATCAGGGGGCTGGAGATGAGCGCGCGGGAGCGGGCGTTCCTGGAGGAGGCGCTCAAGGGGCAGGTGCACGGGACGGAGCGTGAGGTCGCGGTCGCGCTGGGCTCGCTGGTCGAGGCGAGCGGGGCGGACGAGGTGCTGGTCACGATGAACACGTACGACCTGGACCGGCGGCTCGACTCCTACCGGCGGCTCGCGGCGGCCGTTACGGGTTAGGATCACCCGAACATCGCTCTGTTCCATGAAGGGTGTCGGGATGACTCGTCAGCATGCCATCGGTGACCTCCTGCGACGCTCCGCCGCACGCCATCCCGCCAAGACCGCCATCGTGTACGGCGACCTGCGGCAGAGCTACGCCGACCTCGACGTGCAGGTGAACCGCACGGCCAACGCGCTCGCCGCCCGGGGAGTGGGCAAGGGCGACAGGTTCGCCGTCTTCAGCCACAACAACCACGCGTTCGTGGTGACGTACTTCGCGCTGGCGCGGCTGGGCGCGATCTCGGTTCCGATCAACTTCATGCTGGGGGCCGCGGAGGTCGCGTACATACTGGAGCACTCCGGCGCCACCGGGATGCTGGCCGAGCAGGCGCTGTTGCCGGTCGCCGCGGCGGCGGCCGGACCGGCGATCTCGGTGCGCGGCGTGATCGGGTCGGCGGACGGCTGGGAATCGTTCGCGGAGTGGGCGGCCTTCGACGACGCGTCCGAGCCGCGTGCCGAGATCGCCGACGACGACCCGATCCAGCTCATGTACACCAGCGGCACCGAGTCCCGCCCCAAGGGCGCCACACTGTCGAGCCGTGGCCTGATCTCCCAGTACGTCACCTGCATGGTCGACGGCGAGATGCGGCACGACGACGTCGAGGTGCACGCCCTGCCCCTCTACCACTGCGCGCAACTGCACTGCTTCCTCACGCCGGGCCTCTACCTGGGCGCCACCAACATCATCCTGCCGGCCGCCGAGCCGGGCACGATCCTGGCCACGATCGAGGGTGAGCGCGCCACGAAGCTCTTCTGCCCGCCCACCGTCTGGATCGGCCTGCTGCGCCACCCGTACTTCGACCGCAGGGACCTGTCGTCGCTGCGCAAGGGCTACTACGGCGCCTCGATCATGCCCGTCGAAGTGCTGAAGGAGATCGCCACGCGGCTGCCGGAGGTGCGCCTGTTCAACTTCTACGGCCAGACCGAGATGGCACCCGTCGCCACGATCCTCGGCCCGGACGAGCAGCTCACCCGGCTGGGCTCGGCCGGGCGGCCCGCGCTGAACGTCGAGACCAGGATCGTCGACGACGAGGACCGTCCTGTGCCGCCCGGCGTGGTCGGCGAGATCGTCCACCGCAGCCCGCACGCCATGCTCGGCTACTGGAACGACCCCGCCAAGACCGCCGAGGCGTTCCGCGGCGGCTGGTTCCACAGCGGCGACCTGGGCGTCATGGACGCCGACGGCTACCTGTCGGTCGTGGACAGGAAGAAGGACATGATCAAGTCGGGTGGCGAGAATGTGGCGAGCCGGGAGGTCGAGGAGGCCATCTACCAGCATCCCGCGGTAGCGGAGGCGGCGGTGTTCGGTGTGCCGGACGAGAGGTGGATCGAGGCGGTGGCGGCCGCCGTGGTGCTGCGCGAAGGCGCGGGGCTGACGGCCGGCGAGCTGATCTCGTTCCTGCGGGGGCGGCTGGCGGCCTTCAAGACGCCCAAGCACGTCACGTTCGTGTCCGCCCTCCCCAAGAACGCCTCAGGCAAGGTACTCAAGCGGGACCTCCGCGAGTCGTTCTGACATCGCTGTTGGGGCGTTCGACTCGTCCCTCGGAGGTCGGCGCTGATAGCAGCAGGCCGGCCTCCCCTCATCCGTCACGAACCCGAGCCGCGGACGAGAAACGTGCGATGAGCCGCCAATTGGCCGTGATCTGGGCGATTGTTCCTCGAACCCCATGCCGGGCCTTGCGATCGTGACGTTGCCACAGCGGGTGCCGGCCTCGCCGCAACCTGGCCGGAACTGTTCGCAGTGTTATAGTCAAAAGCAAACAGTTTGGAGGTGGGCCGTGTCCCATTTTCCCGACACCGCCGCGCCAGGGCGCCTCCGTCGCCTGGCCTTGACGGTCGTTCCCCCGCTGCTTCTGCTGATCGTGCCCATGGCCCTGGTCGGCGTCTACGGAGGGCGTCTCCCCGACCGCGCCTATGTCGAGAGCTGGGCCACTTTGCCCCAGTACGCGCCCACCTGGGAGGGCTGGCTGTCGGGACGGCGCTTCTCGCTGGTGTGGTTTGAAGTGGCGTTGGTCGTCCCGTTCGTGTACTACTGGCGGCTGCCGCAGCTCCAGCGCGCCATGGTGATCTTCAGCTTCGTCGTCGGCGTGTACATGTCGGTGTCCGCCGCGCTGTGGCTGATGCTGCTGGTCGACGCCCAAGGCACACTGACCCGGCCCGCCTGGCACGTGGCGGTGGAGATAGCCGCGGCCGTCGCGGCGGCCGGCCTGGGCTACCTGGCGGCAGGGCCGACACCGTCACCGCCCGAGGTGACCGCCACACCGCCGCCGCACACGCTCACCATGGCGCTCGGCCCGTCGCAGCGCGTCCTGTTCGTGACCTCGGCCTGGTCGGGGCGCAGGCTGCTGGTCGCCGCGGCGTTCGGTACGGCAGCCGTACTGTCCCTTTCCGTCGGTTCGCACGCATGGATAGGAACACTGATGCTGGCCCTGATGGCGATCTTCGAGGCGGCGCAGGCGCGCACCCGCCTGCAGATCGACGGCTCGGGGATCACGGTGCTGGCGTCGTGGCTGCCCATCCTGCGGCGGACGGTGCCTTACTCCTCGGTACGGTTCGCTGAGGCCAGAAGCGAGCCCCTTCCGGGGCGATACAGGCTGGGCGACAGCGCGTCGGGCTGGGGCATGGTCAGCGGGAAGGGGCCGGTCCTGGCGTTGTCGTTGAGCGACGACCGGTGGTTCGTCTACTCCACGCGCGAAGCCGAGACCGCGGCCGCACTGGTCAACGGATGGCTGATCAGGCAACGACAGGGGGAGACGGCGTAGTGCTGATCACGATTGATCCGGCATCGCCCCAGCCTCTCGCCGACCAGGTCGCCGCCTCGGTCCGCGCCGCGCTCGCCAGCGGCACGGCGGCCCCCGGGGACCGGCTCCCCTCGGCCCGCAATGTGGCCGCCACCCTGGGCATCAACCTGCACACCGTCCTGCGGGGTTACCAGCAGCTGCGCGACGAGGGGCTGGTGGAGCTGCGCCGCGGCCGGACGGCCGTCATCGCCGGCACGGCCGACCGGTTCCGGCTCCGGCTGGCCGAAGCGGCCGAGGAGTTCGCCAGGGCCGCGCTGCACGCCGGAGCCTCCGAGGAAGAGGCGCTCGCCGCGGCACGAGAGGCGCTGCTCGCCCTGCGAGGCTGATGTTGAAGGGCCTGCGGCCTGTAGCCGCAGTCGGTGGCGGGATCACCCCCTGGCACGCCGACCAGTACTACTGGCCCCTGGCCACCGACCGCACCGTGACGGTCTGGATCCCCTGCAGGAGACGCCGGCCGAAATGGGGCCACTGGCCTTCGCCGCCGGCAGTCATCGCTTCGAGTACGGCCGTGACCTGCCCATCAGCGAAGAGTCCGAGCGCGCGCTCCGGCAGGCGCTCGACGAGCAGGACTTCCCGCTCGTCGGGACGCCCTACCGGCTCGGCGACGTGAGCTACCACCTTGGGTGGACGTTTCACCACGCCGCGCCGAACCGGTCGGGCGTCCCGCGCGGGGTCATGACCGTGATCCACATGGACGCCGACATCACCGTCTCCCAACCGGTGAACGACAACCAGCGGGCCGACCTGCGCGCGTGGCTGCCCGGAGCCGAGGTCGGCGCCGTCCCGGAGACTCCGCTCAACCCCGTCCTGTACCGGGCCGGCGGCGGCGCGCAGAGGGGTTAGCCGGCCGGCAGGGTGACCGGTTCCCCGGCGGCGAACGACTCGTTGGCGGCAAGCCCGATCGCCAGGGCGTGGGCGCCGTCCCGTTCATTCGCGAGCTCCACCGGGGAGGTCACGCCGTCGAACATCGCGGCGAGCATGCGCTCGTCGGCGCCCCCGTGCCCTTCGTGGACCACCGTCACCGGGATGTCGCGCGGGGGCGCCCACAGGGGACGCACCCGGATCCGCGCCCCGCCGGAGTTGGGCGGGGCGACGTCGCCGTGCAGCGCCCCCGACCCGGCGGTGACGCGCGTACGCGGATCGGCCCACTGAGTCTCCTCCACTTCCAGTTCCAGCCTCCCCCGGGTGCCGTTGAACATCACCCGGTACCCCTCCCAGGGGGAGTACGCCGTGAGGTGGTAGGTCATCGTGGCGCCGCTCGAGTAGGTCACGAGGACCGCCATGTCGTCCTCGATCGTGATGCCGTCGCCGAACACGTTGCGGTCGCGCAGGTAGCCGTCCTCGTGCTCGGCGTTCAGGTAAAGCTCTCTGAGCTGGTCGTTCGCCGCGAGGTCCAGGGCGAACGGATCGCTCGCGGACTCGGGCGATCCGTGCGCGCGCTCGTAGTCGCGCGCGTACCCCGACACGCGCCCGTTGGCCGCGCCGTAGAAGGCCAGCCTGCCCTGCCCGTAGACGCGTCGCGGCACGCTGCCCAGCCACCAGTTCACCAGGTCGAAGTGGTGTCCGGACTTGTGCACCATCAGGCCGCCGCTGCCGGCCCTGGAACGGTGCCAGCGCCGGAAGTAGTCGGCGCCGTGGCGTACGTCCAGGAGCCATTCGAAGTGCACGGACAGGACCTCGCCGATCTCGCCCGCCCGCAGCAGCTGGTGAACCTTCTCGTGCACCGGGTTGAACCGGTAGTTGAAGGCCACCGTCACGCCGGATCCCGTGCGGTCCACGGCGTCCAGGATCCTGGCGCACCGGGCGGCGTCCGTGGTCATCGGCTTCTCGGTGATCACCCGGCAGCCTGCCTCGAGCGCGGGGACGATGTAGGTGTCGTGGAGGGCGTCGACAGTGGTGACCACCACGGTGTCGACGTCGCGGAGCAGGTCGGCGTACCCGTCCGGGCGCAGGGTCGCGGCCGGGGGCCGGCCCTGCGCGGTGATGAGGCGGTTGTGCACGGCCATGCGGGTCTGGTTCGGGTCGCACAGGGCGACCAGGTCGATGTGCTCGCGCCGGGCCAGGCCCTGGGTGAACAACTGGGCGCGCAGGCCGGTGCCGATGATCGCGGCTCGCTGGGGATGGGACATGGACAGCCTTTCTGTCACTGCTTGACGGCGCCGGCGAGCCCGTTCACGAAGAACCTCTGCAGCACCAGGAAGATGGCGATGATGGGGGCGAGGGTGATGACCGAGCCGGCGCACAGCAGCGTCCAGTCGGTGGAGTTCTCACCGATGAAGGCGTACATCCCGACGCCCAGGCTGCGCAGTTCTGGACGGGCGAGGGTGAACACGAGCGGGATGAAGAAGCTGTTCCACGCCGATATGGCGGTGAACAGGCCGACCGTCGCCAGCATCGGCCCGGACAACGGCAGCATGATCCGCCAGAAGACCTGGTGGAAGTTGGCCCCGTCCACGCGGGCGGCGTCCTCCAACGCCCGGTCGATCGCCCGGAAGTAGCCCATGAACAGGAAGGTGCCGAAGACGATGCCGCCGGCCGACTGCACGATGATGATCGACCAGAGGCTGTTGAGCAGGCCGAGCGCGTCCATGATGTCGAAGATCGGGATGATGGTGTACCCGTGGGGCAGGAACACGGTCGCCGCCACCGCGACCAGGACGAGGCCCTTGCCGGGGAACTCGGTGCGGGCGAGAGTGTAGCCGGCCATGGCGGTGACGAGCAGGGTGATGAGCACCGTGACGACGGTGATGGTGAGGGTGTTGAGGAAGTACTGCCCGAAGGACGCCCCCTGCCAGGCCTGCGCGTAGTTGGACCACAGCGGCGTGCCGGGCAGCGGGTCCAGTCCGCGGCCGAAGAACTCGTCGGTGCTCTTGAGCGAGCTGCCCAACGTCCACAGGAACGGGTAGAGCCAGGCGACCCCGCCCACGAGCAGGAACACGTGCGTCATCAGCGGCGCCCGCCGGGTCATGCGCGGCCTCCCCTGCGTCTGACCACCGCTCGCAGGAAGAGGGCCTGGACCACGGCGAACACGATGAGCAGCAGCCCGTAGAAGAACGAGGCCGCCGAGGCCAGGCCGACGTCCCGGTCGACGGTGGAGCCGGAGGATCCGCCGAACGCCAGGTGGTAGATGTAGGTGTTGACCACCTCGGTGGCGAAGTACGGCCCGCCGTTGGTGATCACCTGTACGAGGTCGAAGACCTGGAACGAGCCGATGACCGACAGCAGCACGATGACGACCCCCACCGACCTGAGCATGGGCACGGTGATGTAGCGAAAGCTCGCGAAGGCGCCCGCGCCGTCGAGCCGCGCCGCCTCGTAGAGCTCGTCGGGGATCGTCTGCAGGCCGGCCAGGAAATACACCAGGTTGTAGCCGAGCGTGTGCCAGATCCCGACCGCGATGATGATGATCATCGCGAAGTTCGGGTCGCCGAGCCAGTCGATGTATTCGTGTGTGAGGCCGAGCGACATCAGGGCGTCGTTGACGATGTCGCCGAAATTGGAGAAGAGCAGCTGGACGACCACGCCGACGACCGCGGCCGACGTCACCACCGGCAGGAAGAAGAGCGTGCGGTAGAAGGTCCGCAGGCGCAACCGGCGATTGTTCACCACCAGGGCGAGCGCGAGCGCGAGGACGAGCTGGACGGGCACCACGATCAGCACGTAGAAGAACGTGTTGCGCAGGGCTTCCCAGAAGATGGAGTCCGTCATCACCCGTGAGAAGTTGGCGAGCCCGACGAAGTCACCGGGCTCGCCGATCCCGTCCCACCGGTAGAAGGTGTAGCCGAGCGACGCGATGATGGGATAGATCACGAACGCCAGCAGCAGCACCAGCATCGGCAGGACGTACAGGTAGGACCAGCGCGCGGCGACGATCCGCCGCCGCAGGCGGGACGCCTTTCCCGTGGTCAGCGCACGGGGCCGGGCGGCAAGTCGGATGTCGGTCATCACATCATCCGCGCTTGGTCGTGTACGGCTTGGCGATGTCCCAGTCGGCGAACACGTAGTCGTCCATGCTGACCTTGAGCCCCTGCCCGCGCGCCTGCGACACGGCCTCGCTCAGGGCGCCGTTGAGGCGGTCCTCGAGTTCCTTGAGCGCCTTGGCCGCGTCCTTGATCTGGCCGGTGTAGATGCCCGCGGCGACGTCGGGGAGGTCCGGCTGGACCGGTGCCACCTCCACCTTGGCGATCTCGGGGTTGCGGATCGCGGGCACCGGGCCGATGAGTGCCGTGTCTGCCATGGCGACGTACTGCCGGAACGTCGCCGAGGTCACGCCCGCCGGATCGTTGTTCTCGGGATGGATCGACAGGCCGTAGCCGCCCTGCACCCAGCGTTTGCCTGCGGCGGGACCGTAGAACCAGTCGAGCCAGGCCCACGCCTGGTCGGGGTTCTTGGCCTTGGCCGAGATGCCCAGCAGGTAGCTGCCGGGAGATCCGTAGAAGAAGCCCCGCGGGGTGCCGGTCGGAGACGGGAGCGTCATGAGGCTGTAGTCCTTGAATCCGGCCTCCTCCCAGGGCGCCTGGTTCCACACTCCACCGACGATCATGCCGAATCTGCCTCGGGAGAAGAACGCCCTGGCCTGCTCGTCGGAGATGCTCATCGAATTGGGGTAGATGAAGCCGCGGTTCTTCCAGTCGAGGAGCAGGGCGAGGAAGTCCGCGTAATTACGGTCGGTGCCGTACGTCCATCTGCCGGTGCGGTAGTCGACGCTCTGAGTGCCCCCTGGCGACCCGGCGCCCCGGCAGAACAACTCGATCAGCCACGGCAGGGCCGCCTTCTGCGCGTTGCCGAAGCCGAGCCCGAAGACCTTGCCGCCGCTCCTGCTGGTGATCGCCTCGGCGGCGCGCGTGATGTCGTCCCACGTCTTCGGGATGAAGACCGTCCCGTCGGGGTTGGTCAGGCCGGACTCCTTGAAGACTCCGTTGTGGATGTAGAGCTGCAGCGCCGGCGCCAGGCCGCTGAAGGGCGCGGAGTAGACCTTGCCGCCGAAGATGTTGACGCCCTCGACGAAGCTGTTGCCGGGGAACCTCGACCGCCATTCGGAGGTGGCCCACTTGTCCAGGGGCATCAGCCAGCCCTCGCCGACGTGGACCTCCAGTTTCGGCTTCGTGGGCAGCAGGAAGACGTCAGGTGCGGTGTCGCTGCGGAACGCCAGCGCCAGCAGGTCCAGGTACTTGTCGGTGACCTGCGTGGTCTTCTGGACCGTGACCTTGCCGTTGGCCTGCTGGAAGAGCTTGATCTCATTGTCCACCCACGGTGCCTGGCCGACGTACCAGTCCCAGTACGCCAGCGTGGCACCCGACGCCGGGCCGGCGTTCTCGGAGGAGCCGCCGCAGCCGGTGAGCAACGCGGCCCCGCCGGTGGCGACGGCGGCCCGCAGGAGTTGCCTGCGGCTGAGCTGAATGGCTGACATGGTCTTTCCTTTCGGTCTGCTGAGGTCAGCCGACGACCACCGTGATCGCCTTGCCGGAGATGGTCGACATCGAGACGGCGACCTCCTTGGTGACGCCGCCGGCCGTGACCTTCACGGTGTAGTCGCCGAGGAAGCCGCGCACCGTGGTGGAGCCGGTCGGCCCGGTCGTGGCCGAGGCTTTCGTCCACCACGTGCCGTAGATGAGGTCGCGCCAGGCCAGGGCGTTCGGCTTGGGGGTCCAGTCGGTCCGGAACAGGGCCCGCCTGGGATCCCAGGTGTCGCCCTCCCAGAACCCGAACGTGCTGACCCCGGTGACCTGCGGCAAGCTGAACATCGCGGTCAGGAAGTCACGCGTGTAGTCGGCCTGGAGTTGCTCGTCGGTGGTGCCGACGTCGAACTCGGTGATCGCGATGGGCAGGCCTGGCCCGGCGAACCTGTTGATCAGCGTGACCAGGTCCGCCGGCGGGGTGAGCTGCTCGCCGGCGAAGTGCCCCTGGATGCCGATCCCGCCGATGGGCGCCCCGCCGTCCTTCAGCGCGCGGACCCGGGCGGTGAAGTGGTCCTGGTGGCGGACCTCCCAGCCGTTGTCCTCGATGATGTCGTAGTCGTTGAGGTAGAGCTTCGGGCCCGGGTCGGCCTGCCGGGTCAGCCGGAACCAGCGGTCGATCTCACCGTCGCCGAGCACGTCCTGCACGTCGTGGTTGGCGTACGGCTCGTTGACCACGTCCCACTCGTCGATCGTGCCGGCAAGCGCGCCCGCCTCGTCCGTGATGTGGGTGTCGATCCTGTGCCGCAGCGCGGCGGGGTCGTCGCGGAGACCGCAGACGTCGGCGGGCATGAGCCCGCACGATGGCCAGATCAGAGTGTGTCCGCGGACGAACAGGCCGTGGTCGCGCCCCCATCGGAGGGCGGGCAGGGTGTAGGTTTCTCGCTCGGCCAGGTTCTCCCAGTGGTTCCACTTGAGGTTGTTGCCGAGCGTGAACTGGTTGAAGTTGGCCAGCAGCGTGTCGCGGTACTTCTGCCCCGAGGTGTTCTGGGCCATCAGGCGCACGGCGTCCGCGGCCGTGCCGAACTTGAAGGCGTGCTCGGTCATGTCCGCCTGGACGGTGGCGCCGGGCACGAGGTGGCCCTCGGAGTCGACGACCTTGATGTAGAGGTTGCCCTTACGGTTCCGCTCGATGCGGTCGTCGGCGGCGGCCCGCCAGGACGCCCCAGGGTCACGACCGGCATAGGTGGCCGCCGGCCACCCGGCCGGGGTCCCCGGTCCGTACCGCAGCACCGACACACCCGCGATCTGCAGCACCTGCGGGCCGTAACCGAGCCAGAAGTTGACGCGGACCTGGCCGGCCGCGTAGCCGGCGGCCATCCGGAACGGCAGTTGGAACCGCTGCCAGGCGGACCCGAACTTCATCGCCGCCTGAGTGGACTTGGCGTAGCCGCCGCCGTTCTGCTCGAACACGAAGTGGGCCAGGCCGGAACCGGACGGGGTGGGCGTGACCGACCGCACCCAGAAGGTGGCCAGCATCGCCTCGTCCTTGACCGTGGGCAGCGCGGCCGGCACGCCCACGCCCAGGGAGTACTCGCCGTCCAGGCCGGACGTGCTGGGTTGCCCGGTCACCGTGACCTGCAGCGCCTTGTCGAAGCCGGGCTGCCCATGAACGGTGACGATCTCCGTCTGGGGTGCCGGATTCCCCGTGAACTGGGTGAACGCCTCCAGGACGTTGGCCGGCATGATCTCGGTCGGCGGTTCGGCGGCGGCCGCGGGCGCCACCAGTCCCAACGCCGAGAGCAGCACCCCGGGAATGACGTACGCCAGTCGGCGCCGCGCCTTCGTGAGGCGACTCATGGTCAGGATCCTTTCTGTCGACGGGCAGGGGGATTTCGACCGGCGCCCCCGAGGGCACCGGTCTTCGCGTCGTCGAAATGGATGTGCGCCGGGCGTCAGGCGTCAGCTGGGAGCGGGGCCCGTACTGTCCCGGACGATGAGAGTGGTCGGCAGGTGGACGCGGGCGGGCGGTGGGCCGTGCCCGCCCGGAGCGGAGCCCTCCCCGGACTCGGAGGAGGCGGACTCGGAGGAGGCGGACTCGGAGGAGATCGCGGCGAGCAGCATCCGGGCCGCGTGCTCGCCCATCGCCTCGAACGGCTGGCTGACCGTGGTGAGGGCGGGCTTGACGTGCGCCGACGACGGTATGTCGTCGAATCCCACCACGGACAGGTCCTCGGGCACCCGCAGGCCGCGGTCGGCGGCGGCATCCATGGCGGCGTAGGCGGTGACGTCGTTGTGCGCGAACACCGCCGTCGGCCGGTCTGCGCGTTCCAGTAGCTCACGCACCAGCTCACGGGCGGTGGGCGGCTGGAACCCGCTCTGCTGGGTGAGCGAGGCGTCGATCGGGACTCCGGCCTCGGTCAGCGCGTCCTGGTAGCCGCGCTGCCGGTCCTGGCAACACGGGTACGTCATCGGCCCGGCCAGCGACGCGATCCGCCGGTGGCCCAGGTCCAGCAGATGGCGGACGGCGCCGTACGCGCCCTCGTAGTTGTCGGCCTCGACCGACGGCAGGTCGAAGTGGGAGCCGAGGGTGTTGATGAGGACCACGGGCACCCCCTGCGCGTGCAGGTCGAGCAGCGGTTGCATGGTCTGGTCCTGGTTGATGACCAGGACGCCGGCCGACAGCCCCGAGGCGAGCATGCGGTCGATGACCGGCGCGTAGTCATGGTCGTTGGTGCTCGTGTAGAGGATGATTTCGTACGGCGTGCGCTCGATGACCGAGGCGACGCCGTAGTTCAGCGGAGCCACCAGCCGCCACGTCAGCCCGGGCACGATCATGCTGATGAACGGCGGCCGTCCCTTCGCCAGCGCGCTGGCGGTGGCACTGGGCACGTAGTTGTGCCGCGTGATGACCGCCAGCACGCGGCCCCTGGTCTCCGGGTCGACCCGCGGGCTGTTGTTGATCACCAGCGACACCGTCGATTTCGATACGCCGGCCAGGCGTGCGATATCGCGGATCGTGACTTTCTCCATGCACATTCCTCAGCTGCGCCCGGCATTTTGTCGAACCGGTCCAACACTTGCCAGGAACGTAGCGCTGGACCGGTTCGATGGCAATACCTGAATGAAAAACAGGAGTAACTCGGCTGTAACTCTTGCGGCGATTACGGGCCGATGTAACCATCGGTCGCGAGCGCCCGGACCGCCGGCCGTCCACGCCCTCGGACAGACCTCCCCCGCCAGCCACCGTCAGGCAAGGGATTGACGCATGCCTTATTCCGTTGACGAGTTCGCCTACGACCTGCGCCAGAGCATGGCGCCGGGCGACATCTGGGTCACCAGCGGCTGGACCACGGTCCACGCCCCGCCGGGGTCGGTGTGCGCGGTCGGCGGGTGGTTCGCGCCGCCGTACGCGGCCCCCGACGCCGAGCTGACCGTCGAGCTGGACGTGGACGGTCGCCGGATCGCCGACGGCGCGGCGCCGGGAGTGGCCGGGGTGGGCCTGCTGCACGCGGGTGGCACCTGGTGGCCCGGCCGGATGGTCAGGCACGGCACCTACCATCGCCGCCACCAGGACGAGTTGATCTCGCTCCGGGTCCAGAGCACCCTCACCCCGCTGTACGGCCAGGCGGGGTTCGTCCTGGAGGTGGAGATCGTCAACCGCGCCGGACGGAACATCACCGTGACCCTCCACCCACGCGCCGCCCCGGGCGGCCCCCGTCGGGTCCCGCTCGGCGAATGGGGCTGGGTCCCGCCCGCCCCCGGACCGGAAGCCGTGCGCGCGGACCGGTGGACCTGGCAGGCCGGGGACGTCACCGTCGAGCTCTCCCATGAGGGGCTCAGCCAGGACGTCCCGGCGGGCGGGACCGCGGTGTTCGCACTGGCCGTCCGGACCGGCCCCAGCACGCCGCCTGGGCGGCCGCGGGAGCTGGCCGCCGAATCCGCCAGGCGGTCGGAGGACCGGCTGGCTCGGGCCCTGGCTCGCGTGCCACGGCTGTCCAGCGACATCCCCGGGCTGGAGGCATACTGGCGTGGCTCTCTCACCAGCGGGCTGGTCTGCCTGTGGGACAACCCCGGCTTCATCACCTCTCCCTTCGTGGCCACGTCCGGCCTGGACGGCGGGGCGCTCTGCGCCTACGCGTGGGACACCGGCGGGTACGCCCCTCACCTGCTCACCCTCATGCTCGGCGACGCCACCACCGGCGTTCTCGAATCGCTCATGAAGGTGGATCTCACCCGGCACTACGCGATCGCCCCCGACGGCACCGGCCTGGGCGTCCCGTACGCGTACAGCGGCTGGTCCCTGGTCACCCTCGCCACGGCCGTCGCCGCCCACCTCGGCGTCTCCCCCGACCTGGTCACCCAGCTGCACGACCTGGTCGAGGGTCTGGACGCCCGCTTCGCCCCGGCGGGGGCACTACGCGACTATGGCGACCAGTACAACCTGCTGGAGATGCGCAGCACGGGCTGGGAGCACGTGGCCGCCAGCCCCAACGCCGAACGCGCCTGGTGCCTCGACCGGCTGGCCGAGCTGTCCCAGATGTCCGGCGCGCGGCTGCCGGTGGACGACCTGCGCTCCCGTGCCCGTGACATCAGGCGCGCGATCGCCGGCGAGCTGTGGGACGAGCGTGCGGGGTGGTTCCGCTGTCGTTACCCCGACGGGCACAGCGAGCTCGTCCAGCACATCCAGGCGTTCGACGCGATGCGGAACGGCGCCTGCACACCCGAGATGGCCAGGATCATGCTCGGGCGGCTGCGTGACGGCTCTTTCCTCGCCCCCTACGGCGTCAGCGCCGTGGCCGCGGACGACCGGCTGCACTACGAACTCGGCGACACCGACTGGTCAGGCGGCGGGGCGTACACCGGGGAAGGCCCGCAGCTCGCGCTGACGCTCTGGGAGCGGGGCGAGCCGGCCCTCGCCTGGGAGGTCATGCGACGGCTGCTCTGGATGGGGCGGCACTTCCCGTACTTTCCCCAGGATCACTACTGCGACCGCCCGGCGGCACCGCCCGCGGGCCGGCGGATCAACATCGTCGCCGGGCTGGCCGGTGCGGAGGCGATCCTGACCGGCGCGGCGGGCGTGCGGTTCCGGCTCGACGGAAGCCTGGTCGTCGCCCCGGCGGCCCTTCCCGGCGGAGGGATGGAGCTGACGGGGCTGGCTTACCGAGGGCGCACCATCGACGTCTCCACCTCCTCAGGCACCGTCACCGTCGACGGCCGTCGCCGGACGGCCGGGGAGGTCATCGAGTGACGGCCGTCTCGGAAGGCCGGCGAGGTCATCGAGTGGCGCCGGCCACAGCCGCGGGCACGGGGTGCGGCACCAGGCGACGAACCATGGCCGTCCACGGAGTTCGAGCGGTCGCGGCGTCAGGCGAGGTTCGTGGCACCGGTGAAGGACATGTGCTCACCTGCCACGTATTTCGGGAACGGCTGGTAGACGTTCACGCCCGGCTCCCCTCGGAGCAGCAGCGCGGACACGAACGGCTGCTCCTCGCTCGTGATCCGGGTCGAGGTCGGGATGTACCTGATGGTCAGACCGCAGCGGCGCCTGGGAGAGGTGTTGGCATCGGAGCCGTGCAGGATGTTCGGGTGGTGCACCTCCACGTCGCCGGGCGACAGCACCAGGTCCACGGCCTTCGACTCGTTCACCGTCACCGCGCTCTCCGAGCCGAGCACGTTGTCGATGTCGTCACGCTGCCGCAGCTCGTGCAGGTTCTCGCTGTGCGACCCGGGGATCACCCGCAGGCAGCCGTTCTCCGGTGTGGCCTCGTCGACGGCCAGCCAGAGCGTGACGACGCGCATCGGCTCCAGCGGCCAGTAGGCGCCGTCCTGATGCCACAGGACCGGCATGCCGGAGAAGGGCGGCTTGCTGATGTAGTGCGAGGCGAACAGCGCGATGTCCGGGCCGACGAAGAGCTCGGCCACGTCCAGCAGCCGTTCGTCGCCGACCAGCCGGACCCAGAAGGGATCCCTGGCGACCAGCTCGGTGCCCAGGTCCTCGCCGAGCCGGTCGGGGTACTTGGCCTGGAGCCATGCGACGTGGTCGCTCGCTTCGTCGATCAGCTCGCGGTCGAGGACGTTCCGAAAGATCGTGTAGCCGTCGCGGTCGTAGTCCTGGAGAGCGACTTCCCTGGTCACCATGTGCTCCTCGGGGGTCGGGTGGGATGG
>NZ_JADOGI010000147.1 GCF_015645445.1 Nonomuraea cypriaca
CACCTGGGCTTTGGGGGGTTGGCCCGCCTCCAGGGCGAGCGCCGCGGGGGCCCGCTCGCACAGGCCCAGGCAGGGGCTCTCGTGCCAGGACGATCCCGGCGGTCCGAGCCGCTCGGCCACCTGGTCGCGTACGTCCTGGGCGCCCTTCGCCTGGCAGGCGAGGTCGGTGCAGACGTGCAGCACCCGCTTGGGCCGCGGTTCCATGGAGAACAACGAGTAGAACGTCGCCACCCCGTACGCCTCGGCCGGGGGGATCGTCAGACGGCGGCAGATGTACTCCAGCGCCCCCTCACTGATCCACCCGACCCGGTCGTTGACCGCGTGCAGCGCGGGCAGCAGCAGGTCGCGCTGGGATTCTGCGCGGGCGGCGCTGCGCAGGTCGGCCGCCGTCCGCGAACCACCGTCCCACGCGGTGGCGGGCGGCCCGAGCAGGGCGTCGACCGCCGCGCGCTCTTCCTCGGACGGCTCCGCGCCACGGAATCTCAAATCCATTGGTTCACCTGGCCTTGACGAGTTTCTCGACGCGTACGGCAGCGGCCTTGAACTCGGCGGTGCCCGAGATGGGATCGGTGGCCTCGATGGTCAGGGCATTGGTGTCGACCTCGTCGGGGAAGTGGAAGGTCATGAACACCAGCCCGGGCCGCAGGGCCGGATCGATGTAGACGGGCGCGGTCACCGAGCCGCGCCTGGAGCTGATCCGCACCTCCTCGCCCGCGACCACGCCGAGCCGGTCGGCGTCCTCGGGGCACAGCTCGATGGTCTCCCCGCGGCGCAGCGGTGAGGCGAACCCGGACGACTGCACGCCCGTGTTGTACGAGTCCAGCCGCCGCCCGGTGGTGAGCCGCAGCGGATACTCCTCGTCCAGCAGGTCCACCGGCGGCGAGTGCCGCAGCACCGCGAACGGCGCAGGCACGCCCCGCTTGACCGGGTCGGTCTCCCACAGCCTGCCGTGCAGGTAGGGCGGTTCGAGCGAGTCATCCGACGGGCACGGCCACTGGATGCCCTGCAGCTCGGCCAGCCGCTGGTAGCTCATGCCCTTGTGCTGCGGGGAGACGGCGCGCAGCTCGTCCCAGACCTCTTCCGCGCCGTCGTAGTGCCAGTCGTGGCCCAGTCTGCGGGCCAGCTCGCACATGATCCAGATGTCGTCGCGCGCCTCGCCAGGTGGGTCCAGGGCCTTGCGCACCCGCTGGACGCGGCGCTCGCTGTTGGTGAACGTGCCGTCGGCCTCGCACCAGGCGGCGCTGGCCGGCAGCACCACGTCGGCCATCTGGGCGGTCTTGGTGAGGAAGATGTCCTGCACGACCAGGTGGTCGAGCATGGACAGGCGCTTGATGCAGGCGAGCGAGTCGGCCTCGGACTGCACGGGGTTCTCACCGATCAGATAGCAGGTGGTCACCTCGCCCTCGGCCATCGCCTCCAGCATCTCGGTGAGGTTGAGCCCGTACTGGGGCTGGATCTCCTTGCCCCAGGCGCCCTCGAACCGCTGCCTGATCGCCGGGTCGAGGATGTCCTGGAAGCCCGGCAGCCGGTTGGGGATGGCGCCCATGTCGCCGCCGCCCTGCACGTTGTTCTGGCCGCGCAGCGGGGACAGGCCGGAGCCGTACCGGCCGACGTGGCCGGTAAGCAGGGCCAGGTTGATAAGGGCGCGTACGTTGTCCGTCGCGTTGTGGTGCTCGGTGATGCCCAGCGTCCAGCACAGCTGGGCCCTGTCGGCGCGGGCGTAGGTGTGGGCGAGTTCGCGGATGGCGGACGCCGGCACGCCGGTGACCTCCTCGGCGACCGTGAGCGTCCACGGCTCGACCGACTCCTTGAACTCCTCGAACCCGACCGTGGCGCGCTCGATGAACGCCTGGTTGTACAGCCCCGCGTGGATGATCTCGCGCGCCACCGCGTGGGCGAGCGGGATGTCGGTGCCGACGTTGAGTCCGAGCCACAGGTCGGCCCACTGGGCGGTGCCGGTGCGGCGCGGGTCCACCGCGAACATCCTGGCGCCCTTGTGGATGCCCTTGAGCACGTGCTGGAAGAAGATGGGGTGGGCGTTGCGGGCCGCCGAGCCCCACATCACTATGACATCGGTGTCCTCAACCTCCTGGTAGGAGGAGGTGCCGCCACCGCTGCCGAACGCCGCCGACAGCCCCGCCACGCTCGGTGCGTGGCAGGTGCGGTTGCAGGAGTCGACGTTGTTGGTGCCTATGACCACTCGGGTGAACTTCTGCCCGATGTAGTTCATCTCGTTGGTGGAGCGGGCACACGACAGCATCGCGAAGCTGTCGGGCCCGTGCCTTTCGACGTTGCGGCGGAAGCCCTCCGCAGCGCGCTCCAGCGCCTCTTCCCATGTCGCCTTACGCAGTACGCCGTTCTCGCGTACCAGTGGATGGGTCAGGCGGTCATAGCTCATGATCCCTCCATTCTGTATACAATCTACGGTATGCCCAGCTAGACCGCACGGACAAGGTTCTCGTTGAGCAGGTCGCTCACCGCGTGGATCGCACGCAGCGTCGGGACCTCGGCGCCGGTCAGGTCGGCCAATTCGACCACCGCCGCCAGCAGCACGTCCAGCTCCAGAGGCTTGCCCTTTTCGAGGTCCTGGAGCGTGGAGGTCTTGTGTTCGCCGGCCTTCTCCGCGCCCCTCAGCCGGCGCTCGATCGAGATGCCAGGATCGCAGCCGACCCGTCTGGCCACCTCGACCGTCTCCCGCATCATGGCCATGACGAGCTCCCGCGCACCGTCGTGGCGGCAGATCCCGGCCATCGTCGCCCTGGCGAGCGCGCTGATGGGGTTGAAGGCTATGTTTCCCATGAGTTTGATCCAGACGTCGCGGCGGACGTCCGGCTCGACCGGACACTTCAGGCCACCCTCGATCGCGGCCTGGCTGAAGGCGGCGCACCGCTCGGTGAGCTCGCCGTCCGGCTCGCCGATGGAGAAGCGGGTGCCCTCCAGGTGGCGGATCACGCCGGGGCTCTCGATCTCGGTGGCGGCGTACACGACGCAGCCGATCGCCCGGCGCAGCGGTAGCGCGGCCGTCACCGCGCCGCCCGGGTCGACGCTCTCGATGCGGTAGCCCTCGTACGGGCCCTTGAGCCCGTGGAAGTACCACCACGGGATGCCGTTCTGTGCGGCGATGATGCTCGTGGTCTCGTGCAGCAACGGCTGGATCATGGGGCCGGCGGAGGAGTAGCTGTTCGCTTTGAGGCCCAGGAACACGTGGTCCACTGGGCCGACGTCGGTGGGGTCGTCGGTGGCATGGGGGTAGGCGGTGAAATCGCCTCGAGGGGTGAGTACGCGCACACCGGTGCTGCGTATCGCCTGCAGGTGCTCACCTCTCGCGATGAGGTGCACCTCGACTCCGGCCCTGTGGAGGGCGGCCCCTACGTATGCGCCGATGGCGCCGGCGCCAAGAACAGCGACCTTCATGCTGCGCTCCGTCCTCGCGTCGGGATTGTAAGTACGGGCCCGTGACTCGCGACAGGCTGCTGTACGCAGCCCGTCGCGAGTACAGGCCCGTAACTTGCGATGGGCTGCTGTACGCAGCCCATCGTGCATTCGGTATACAGTATGGAAAAAGTCGGGTCAAGGAGCATGCCTGTGACCGTTGTGCGGCATGAACCAGTGGTGGAAGCAATGTCATGGGCCTCGGCGCGGGCCCTCGCGGCTGGGGCGAACCGCCCGTTGGAGCCCGTTCTGGCGCCGTTCTCCGAAGCCCTCGGCTGCCGGCTGGCCGAGCCTCTGCGGGCTCTGGTGGCGGTGCCGGGAGTGGACGTGTCGGCGATGGACGGCTACGCGGTGGCCGGTCCCGGGCCGTGGCGCGTGGCCGGGCAGGTGCTGGCCGGAGGCGCGCCCTTCGGGGCCGAACTGCGGCCCGGCGAGGCGGTGGAGATCGCCACCGGCGCTCCGACGCCCGTGGGCGCGGAGGCGGTGCTGCCCTACGAGCAGGCCGTCGCGGCCACCGCGCCGGTGCCACGGGCGCGTGGCCAGGCCGAACCTGTGTGGGTGGACGGCGTCGTCGAAGCGGGCCGGCACATCAGGCGCCGGGGCGAGGACGTCGCCGAGGGCGCCGTCGTCCTGGAGGCGGGCGCGGTGGTGACCCCGGTGGCGCTCGGGCTCGCCGCCGGCCTCGGGCACGACGAACTCCTGGTACGTCCCAGGCCGCGCGTCACGGTGCTGGTCACCGGCGACGAGGTCGTTCACCGGGGGCTGCCCGAGCCCGGGCGGGTGCGGGACGCCATCGGGCCGTTCCTGCCCGGACTGGTCGAGTGGGCCGGCGGCCGCGTCACGGGCACGCTCCGGCTCCCCGACGGGCCCGAGCCGCTCTTCGCCGCCCTCGGCGCGCCCGGCGAGGCCCCGCTCACCGGTGAGCCCACCGGTGGAACGCCGGCGAGTGTAGCGTTCGCCGGTGGAACGCCGGTAGTGCCGGCCCGTGCGGCGCCCGGCGACGTGCTCGTCGTCTGCGGCGCGTCCTCCAAGGGGCCCGCCGACCACCTGCGGAAGGTGCTCGAAGGGCTCGGCGCGGACGTGCTGGTCGACGGGGTGGCCGTGCGGCCGGGGCACCCGCAGTTGCTCGCCCGGCTACCCGACGGGCGACTGGTGGTGGGATTGCCGGGAAATCCGTTCGCGGCGCTCGCGGCGGCGCTCACCCTCCTCGTCCCCATCGTCCGGGCGTCGGCAGGGACGCCGGCGCGCAAGGAGACCAGCGCGCTCGCCGGAGAGGTGCGTACGCATCCTCACAACACCCGCCTGGTGCCCGTGCGGAGATCCGCCCGTGGCGCCGTTCCCGTGGGCCATGACCGGCCAGGATCCTTGTGGGGAGCGGCGCTGGCAGATGCCCTCGCCGTGGTCCCTCCGGGGTGGGCCGGTGATCATATCGAGCTGATCGAGTTGCCCCCTGGGGGCTAGACAGGCAGTTCAAGAGGGAGTAACCATTGCGTTCATACGGTATGCAGTATGCGGAAGACAGTCGCCGGGAAAGGGTGGCATGATGTCGGAAACGATCTCTGGCGGTCATCTCGTAGCCAAGGCACTCAAAGCCGAGGGCGTAGAAGTGATCTACACGCTCTGTGGCGGCCACATCATCGATATCTACGACGGCTGCGTCGATGAGGGCATCGAGGTCATCGACGTACGCCACGAGCAGGTGGCCGCGCACGCCGCGGACGGATACGCCCGCATCACCGGCAAGCCCGGGTGCGCGGTGGTCACGGCCGGGCCAGGCACGACCGACGCGGTGACGGGCGTGGCCAACGCCTTCCGCGCGGAGAGCCCCATGTTGCTCATCGGCGGGCAGGGCGCGCTGAGCCAGCACAAGATGGGCTCACTGCAGGACCTGCCGCACGTGGACATGATGACCCCGATCACCAAGTTCGCCGCCACGGTGCCGAGCACGGAGCGGGTGGCCGACATCGTGTCGATGGCCTTCAGGGAGTGCTACCACGGTGCGCCTGGACCGTCGTTCCTGGAGATCCCACGTGACGTGCTCGACGCGAAGGTGCCGCTGGAGAAGGCGCGCATCCCCGAGGCGGGCCGCTACCGGGCCTCCACCAGGCAGGCCGGCGACCCCGAGGCGATCGAGCGGCTCGCGGACCTGCTGGCGCACGCCGAGAAGCCGGCCATCCTGCTCGGGAGTCAGGTCTGGACGTGCCGGGCGACCGACGCCGCGATCGACTTCGTCAGGGCGCTCAACGTGCCCGCGTACATGAACGGCTCGGGGCGCGGCACGCTCCCGCCGGGAGACCCGCACCACTTCCAGCTCAGCCGCAGGTACGCCTTCACCGAGGCCGACCTGATCATCATCGTCGGCACCCCGTTCGACTTCCGGATGGGCTACGGCAAGCGCCTGTCGCCGACCGCCACCGTGGTCCAGATCGACCTCGACTACCGCACCGTCGGGAAGAACAGGGACATCGACCTCGGCATCGTGGGCGACGCCGGCCTCATCCTCTCGGCGGCGGCCCAGGCGGCCAGCGGCCGCATCGGGGACGCCGCGGCCAAGCGCAAGTCGTGGCTGGACGAGCTGCGCGCGGTCGAGACCCAGGCGTACGAGAAGCGCCTGCCCCGCCAGTTCTCCGACGCCCAGCCCATCGACCCCTACCGCCTCGTCCACGAGATCAACGAGTTCCTCACCGAGGACACGATCTACATCGGCGACGGCGGCGACATCGTCACCTTCTCCGGCCAGGTCGTGCAGCCCAAGTCGCCCGGCCACTGGATGGACCCGGGACCGCTCGGCACGCTCGGCGTGGGCATGGCCTTCGCCATGGCGGCCAAGCAGGCGCGGCGCGACAAGGAGGTGCTGTGCCTGTTCGGCGACGGCGCCTTCAGCCTGACCGGCTGGGACTTCGAGACGATGGTCCGCTTCGACCTGCCATTCATCGGAGTCGTCGGCAACAACTCCTCCATGAACCAGATCAGGTACGGCCAGGCCGCCAAGTACGGGGAGGAGCGCGGCCGCGTCGGCAACACCCTCGGCGACATCCGCTACGGCGACTTCGCCAAGCTCCTCGGCGGCTACGGCGAGGAGGTCCGCGACCCGGCCGAGATCCGCCCCGCGCTGGAGCGGGCCAGGCAGTCGGGCAAGCCCTCGCTGATCAACGTTTGGGTCGATCCAGAGGTCTACGCCCCAGGAACGATGAACCAGACCATGTACAAGTGAGGGAATCAGCGACATGAAGGCTCTCGAAGGTGTCCGCGTCCTCGACATGACCCATGTCCAGTCCGGCCCGTCCGCCACCCAGCTGCTCGCCTGGCTCGGCGCGGACGTGGTCAAGCTGGAGGCTCCGCACGGCGACATCACCCGGCAACAGCTCCGCGACGTGCCGGATGTCGACAGCCTCTATTTCACGATGCTCAACTGCAACAAGCGCAGCATCACGCTCAACATGAAGAGCGAGCGCGGCAAGGAGATCTTCACCGAGCTGGTGAAGAGCTCGGACGTCCTGGTGGAGAACTTCGGGCCGGGCGCGGTCGACCGCATGGGCTTCACCTGGGAACGCCTCCAGGAGCTCAACCCCCGTCTCATCTACGCCTCCATCAAGGGCTTCGGCACCGGCAAGTACGCCAAGTTCAAGGCGTACGAGGTGATCGCCCAGGCCATGGGCGGCTCGATGAGCACCACGGGCTTCGAGGACGGCCCGCCGCTGGCCACCGGCGCCCAGATCGGCGACTCGGGCACCGGCATCCACGCGGTCGCCGGCATCCTGGCCGCCCTCTACCAGCGCCAGCAGACCCAGCGCGGACAGCGCGTACAGGTGGCCATGCAGCACGCCGTGCTGAACCTGTGCCGCGTCAAGCTGCGCGACCAGCAGCGCCTGGCGCACGGGCCGCTGCGTGAATACCCGAACAAGTCGTTCACCGACGAGGTGCCCCGCTCCGGCAACGCCAGCGGCGGCGGCCAGCCTGGCTGGGCGGTGCGCTGCGCCCCCGGCGGGCCGAACGACTACATCTACGTCATCGTCCAGCCGCCGGGCTGGAAGCCGATCTCGTCCATCATCGGCCGGCCGGAGCTGGCCGAGGACCCCGAGTGGGCGACGCCGGAGGCGCGGCTGTCCAAGCTGGACAAGATGTTCCAGCTCATCGAGGAGTGGACGATCCGGCACGACAAGTGGACGGTCCTCGACCGGCTCAACGCCGAGAACATCCCCTGCGGGCCGATCCTGTCCACCAAGGAGCTGGTCGACGACGAGAGCCTGCGCGACGAGGGCATCGTCGTCAAGGTGGACCACCCCGAGCGCGGCGAGTTCGTGACCGTCGGCAGCCCGTTGCAGCTGTCGGACTCACCGGTGGACGTCCTCACCCCGCCCCTGCTCGGCGAGCACAACCAGGAGATCTACGGCCAGCTCGGCGTCAGCGCCGACGAACTCGCCGAACTCAAGTCGAACGGAGTCATTTAAGTGGTGCGGGAAGTCATCGACAAAGCGCTGGCCGAAGGCCGCACGGCGCTGACCGCTCCGGAGGGGCGCAAGCTGTGCCAGGCGTACGGCATCGCCACCCCCGGCGAAGGACTGGCGACGTCGGCCGACGAGGCGGCGCGGCTGGCCGAGGAGATCGGCCTGCCGGTCGTGCTGAAGATCGTCTCCCCCGACATCCTGCACAAGACCGACGCCGGCGGGGTCCTGGTGGGGCTCAAGACCGTCGAGGAGGTACGCGAGGGCCACGACAAGATCCTGGCCAACGCCCGCGCCTACAACCCCGACGCCAAGATCGACGGCGTCCAGGTGCAGCAGCTCGTCGGCGGCGGCCACGAGGTCATCGTCGGCGCGGTCACCGACCCGACGTTCGGCAAGGTCATCGCGTTCGGCCTGGGCGGTGTCCTGGTCGAAGTGCTCAAGGACGTCACCTTCCGGTTGGCCCCGGTTTCGGGTAATGATGCCCTTGGCATGCTGGACGACATCAAAGCAGCCGAAGTGCTGCGTGGTGCCCGTGGCGCCGAACCCGCTGACCGGGAGGCGCTCGCGGGGCTGATCGAGCGCGTCGGCAGGCTGGTCTCCGACTTCCCCGAGATCGTCGAGATCGACCTCAACCCCGTCTTCGCCGACGCGAACGGCGCGGTGGCCGCGGACGTCAGGATCCTCATCGGCGAGAAGCCCGCGGAGGTCGCCCGGCTGTCGCGCGAGGAGATCCTGGGGCAGATGACGCGGATCTTCAAGCCGCGCTCGGTCGCCGTGATCGGCGCCTCCGCGGAGACCGGCAAGATCGGCAACTCGGTCATGCGCAACCTCATCAACGGCGGCTACCAGGGGCAGATCCTCCCGATCAACCCCAAGGCCGACGAGATCCTGGGGCTGCCCGCGTACAAGAGCATCGGGGACGTTCCCGGTGACGTGGACGTGGCCGTGTTCGCGATCCCGGCGAAGTTCGTGGCGTCGGCGCTGGAGGAGGCGGGGACGAAGGGCGTCGCGGGCGCGATCATGATCCCGTCCGGGTTCGCGGAGACCGGGAACGTCGAGGGCCAGCGGGAGATCGTCGAGATCGCCAAGCGGCACGGCGTGCGGATGCTCGGGCCGAACATCTACGGCTACTACTACACGCCGGAGAACCTCTGCGCGACGTTCTGCACCCCGTACGACGTCAAGGGCAGTGTGGCGCTGACCTCGCAGAGCGGCGGCATCGGCATGGCCATCCTGGGCTTCAGCCGTACCACCAAGATGGGCGTCTCGGCCATCGTCGGCGTCGGCAACAAGGCCGACGTGGACGAGGACGACCTGCTGACGTTCTTCGAGCAGGACGACAACACCAAGGCCGTGGCCATGCACCTGGAGGACCTCAAGGACGGGCGCGGCTTCGTCGAGGCGGCCCGCCGGGTGGTCAAGGAGAAGCCGGTCATCGTGCTCAAGGCCGGGCGCACCGCGATGGGCGCGCGGGCGGCCGGATCCCACACCGGGGCGCTGGCCGGCGACGACAAGGTGTACGACGACATCCTGCGCCAGGCCGGGGTGGTGCGCGCGCCGGGACTCAACGACATGCTGGAGTACGCCCGCGCGCTGCCGATCCTGCCCGCCCCCAAGGGCGAGAACGTCGTCATCATCACCGGGGCGGGCGGCTCGGGCGTGCTGCTGTCCGACGCCATCGTGGACGCCGGGCTGACGCTCATGGACATCCCGCCCGACCTGGACACGGCCTTCCGCGCCTACATCCCGCCCTTCGGCGCGGCGGGCAACCCCATCGACATCACCGGCGGCGAACCCCCCTCGACCTACGAGAACACGGTCCGCCTCGGCCTGAACGACGATCGCATCCACGCGCTCGTCCTCGGCTACTGGCACACGATCGTGACGCCGCCGATGGTCTTCGCCGAGCTCATCGCCCGAGTGGTGGCGGAGGAGCGGGCGAAGGGCAACATCAAGCCGGTCGTGGCGTCACTGGCCGGCGACACCGAAGTTGAGGAGGCCAGCGAGTACCTGTTCGAGCATGGCGTGGTCGCGTACCCGTACACGACTGAAAAGCCCGTGGCGGTCCTTGGCGCCAAGTATCGCTGGGCCAGAGCGGCCGGGCTGTTGCGCTAGAGCCAGGCGCATCAGCACAGGCGAGGGGGCTATTCGGGGCAGCGCATGAGGAAGGCAACAACCCCCCAGGAGGTCCGTAGGTGGACACATCTAACACACCACCGGCGACGGCCGCGCCGCCGGCCGAGGATGGACGAGTATGGAAAGCGGGCCGGCTCGAGCCGATGCCCATCAGGAAGCTCCCCGACGCGCCTCCCTCGGTGCACATTCTCGGGCCGACGGTCTTCCTCGTCGCGCTGGGCGTGGGCATCGGCGAGTCGTACATGTGGCCCAGACTGGTGCTGCTGTTCGGGCCCGAGATCAGATGGCTGTTCCTGGTAGGCGTCACCCTGCAGGCCGTGGTGATGCTGGAGATGGCGCGCTACGCCATGGCCACGGGGGAGAGCATCTTCTCCGGCGCGGCCCGGGTGTTCAAGCCGCTGATGTGGTTCTTCTTCATCGTGGCCATCGCCGTCTACATCTGGCCAGGACACCTGTCCACGGGAGCCGCGGCGTTCGAACAGGTGACCGGCATCCCCTGGATGATAACCGCGATCGCGGGGCTCATCCTGGTCGGGGTGGTCTTCAGCCTGGCCAAGGTGATCTACAACCTGCTCGAGAACCTGTTGTCGTTGCTGATCGGCACACTCGTGCTCGGCACGGCGGTGGTCGCCGCCATGGTGGGCTCCTGGGGCGACGTGGTCGACACGATCACGGGCATGTTCGCCATCGGCTACCTGCCGTCCGAGGCCATGTCGGCCGCCTGGTTCCCGGTGATCGTCGGCGCGTGCGCGTTCGCGGGACCGTCGGGTATGCAGCAGATGTGGTACACGCTGCACCTGCGTGACTCCGGCGCCGGCATGGGCGCGCACATGCCCAAGGTCCGCGGGCTGCGGCACGCGGGCGAGCAGGAGGCCATGCCCGCGCGCGGGTTCATGTTCGACACCGACGACCCGGCCGAACTGGCCAAGTGGAAGGGCTGGCGCCGCTGGGTCACGTTCGACGCCCTGCTGCTGTTCTGGGGCGTCACCATGCTGGTCACGATCTCCTTCACGGTGATCGCGCAGTCGGCGGTACGGCTCGACCCGGGCGTGCGCGAGCTCCTCCGGGCCGACCAGCAGGAGGCGGCGCTCACGGCCATGTCCAACGCCGTCGCCTCGGCGGGCGGTTCGGTGCTCGGGGGCATATTCCTCGGGTTCATCGCGCTGATCGGCCTGAACGCGACCCTGGGGCTGTTCGACTCGTTCTCCAGGGGCCAGGCGGACATGACGTACAACTTCATCCCAGGGGCGAAGAAGATGCGCATGTCGCATCTGTACGCGATGTTCCTCTGGGGCGTGATCATCTTCGGCATCCTGATCCTGCTGTTCGGCCCGGCCGACGGACCCAGCGGGATCCTGGACACGCTGGCGTTCCTGTCGACGCTCGCGATGGGGGCGTACTGCGTGACCTTGCTCCTGGTGAACAACCGCATGTTGCCCAAACCGATCAGGCCCAAGTGGTGGACCAACGTGATCATCGGCTTCGGCGCGGTGTTCTACCTGGGCATGCTGCTCTACAGTCTGTTCGCCTTCGGCGTGGTCGTGGGCTGATGGTCACACGGCACAGCATCGAGCTCGCCCTGCCAGGGGCGACCATCGGAGCCGTCGCCGGAGCCATGGCCGGTGGGCTGACCCTGTTCGTTGGGGCGCCCACCGGTGTGGCGCTGCTGTCGGCGCTGGCACTCACCCTGCCGCTCTGCTTCTTCGGCGGCCTGTACGGCGTTCTCCTCGGCCGGGGCGTGTTCCGGCCGGGGACGTTCGGGCCGGCCGGCCTCTACTGGATGGCGGCCTTCCCGCTGTCCCGGCTGACGCAGGAGGGCGTGGCCGGAGTGGGCATGGCGGACGGTGTCCTGTGGTTCCTCGTCTACCAGGCGATGGTGAGCCTCGGCTTCGCCATCGGCTTCATCTGGCTGCACGAGCGGCTCATGCCACACTGGCTGATGCGCATCGCGGGTGGCAACCCGCGTGCCAAGGAACTGCTCGGACTCTACATCGGGCACGCGCAGGCGTTGCAGGGGCGGAAGGGGGGCCGCCGATGAACCTGCCCGTCTGGGTCTGGCTCGCCACGATCGGTGGCTTCGCCGTGGTCCTCGCGGTGGACTTCTACCTCGTCGCGCGCAACCCGCGCGAGCCGTCGCTCAAGGAGTGCGTCGGCTGGGTGTTGTTCTACGTGGGCCTGGCCGTGGCCTTCGGGATCGGCCTGCTGGCTTGGTCGGGACCCGCGCACGGCGGGGAGTTCTTCGCCGGGTGGATCACCGAGTACTCACTCAGTGTGGACAACCTCTTCGTGTTCCTCCTGATCATGAGCCGGTTCCGGGTGCCCAGGGAATATCGCCAGAAGGTGCTGCTCGTCGGCATCGTCCTGGCGCTGGTCATGCGTGGCCTGTTCATCGCCGCCGGCGCGGAGGCGATCTCCAGGTTCGACTGGCTCTTCTACGTGTTCGGCGCCTTCCTGGTCTACACCGCGTGGAAGCTGATCGGGCACGAGGACGACGAGGCGGAGTTCTCCGAGAACATCGCCCTCCGCACGGTACGCCGGGTACTGCCGACGACGGACACCTATCACGGCGCCCGGCTCACCGTGCACCACGGCCGCAGGATGGTCACCCCGATGCTGATCGTGATGGTCGCCATCGGGACCACCGACCTGCTGTTCGCCCTCGACTCCATCCCCGCCGTCTTCGGCCTGACGAAGGAGCCCTACCTGGTCTTCACCGTCAACGCCTTCGCCCTCATGGGGCTGCGGCAGTTGTTCTTCCTCATCGGCGGACTGCTCGACCGGCTCGTCTACCTGAGCAAGGGACTGTCGGTGGTGCTGGCCTTCATCGGCGTGAAGCTGATCCTCGAAGCTCTGCACCACGACGGTGTTTCGTGGGCGCCGGAGATCCCGATCATGGTGTCTCTCGGCGTCATCGTGGGGACCCTCGCCGTCACCACGGTGCTGAGCCTCATGAAGTCGGCTCGCGATGAGAAGGCGAAGGTGGTGGAGCCAGAACCCGCGGAGCGCTGATCGGGCCGCGTGCGGGGGCGGGAAGCCGGCGCCCCTGCCGCGGCTCAGCGCCGCGTGCCCACCAGGGCTGCTCTCAGTGCCGGGGGCTCTCCGTCACATCGTGCTCGGCGGCCCATCGGTTCATGTAGTGCTCCGCCTCGTCGGCGGAATAGTACTTCTTGAGCGCTGTGCTCAGGCCCAGGCCGATCATCCGGCCGTCGGCTGACTGGCCGGCGGGATCACCAAGGAGAAAGCGGATGAACGCCTTCATGGTCATGCACCTCCTTATGAGCTCCATCCTCTACCCGAGGTGTTTCGGAGCATGCGGTCTTCTGTGAACGGCAGATCAACCCGTTCGGTAACGGCGGATCAACCTGCTTGTGAGCAGGGGACACCCGCTCCGTGACGGCGGATCAGCCCGTGTCGGAACGCTGGGTCAGCCCGTGTCGGAACGCTGGGTCAGCCCGTGTCGGAACGCTGGGTCGGCCCGTGTCGGAACGGTGGGTCAGCCCGTGTGGGCCGTGCGCGGACGCCGGCGGCGCACCGGCTTGGGGGCCGGCTCCTCGGGCTCCTTCCCGCGTTGCTCCATGTAGGAGGCGCGGGTGTGCTCGGTGTGCTCGCGCATGATCTTCGCGGCGCGGCGTTCGTCGCCCGCCTCGATCGCGTCGATCAGCGCCGTGTGCTCGTCCCATGACGCCATGCCACGCTGGCGGGCGACCGGCGTGTGATACCACCGCACCCGCCTGGCCACCTGGGAGGCCAGCTCGGCCAGCACCCTGTTGCCGGAAAGCGCGGTGACCAGCGCGTGCAGCGCGGAGTTGGTCGCCACGGCGGTGTCGACGTCATCCGACCGGACGGCCGCGATGCCCTGCGCGCACAGGGCGCGCAGCCGCTTCACGCCGTCCTTGCCCGCGTGCTGCGCTGCGAGCCTGGCGGACTCGGTCTCCAGCAGCGCGCGGACGGCGAGCAGTTGGTCGGCCTCCTCCACTGTCGGGACGTGCACGAACGCGCCCTGACCCGGGTGAAGATCCACCCAGCCCTCACCGCTGAGCTGCTGCAGCGCCTCGCGGACCGGTTGCCTGGACACACCGAGCATCTCGGCCAACTCGCTCTCCACGAGGTGCTGGCCGGGCTTGAGCTGCCCGGAGACGATGAGCTCCTGGATAGCCTCGATGACGCTCTCTCTGAGCGTCGCAGGGCGGGGAATCTTGGCGGCCGCCGCCTGACCGGCCTGATCCGACAGCAACATATTCTCGTCTCCAGAGCGCCTTTAACTGTTTTTCGTCGACTGCCTACAGCATACCGTCAGGGGGGTTGTCTGACGGTCGTGAAACTCATCACAAGGGAATGGTGGCCGGCAGGCCAGGAATGCGCAGGCGGGGCGTCGCCAGGGCCGGCAGCGCGGCGAGCGCGGCGGCGGTCAGCAGGGCCGCCGCGGGGGTGCTCAGGGCGAGCAGCGCCAGGGCGACCGCGACGACACCGGCCACGGCCTTGGCGCTGTAGACGACCGCGTGGATCTCGCCCGCCCGCTCCGCGCCGAAGAACTCGCGTACGACGCTGGCCAGCAGCGGGTAGAACGCTCCGCCGCCCAGCCCGGCGGCGATGGCCCCGAGCCACAGCAGCGGGGTGCTGACCGCGGCGGCGTCCTGGAGCGCGGTGGCGAGGAGCAGTTGCCCGGTCGCCAGGGCGGTCAGGACGGCGGCCAGCACCCGTTTGCGGCCGTACACCTCCGACCAGCGCATGGCCACCGACCGGCTGGCGCCGTTGAGCGCCACCATGACGGCCAGCGCGGCCCACGATCCCGTGCCGGCGACCACGATCACGTCGAAGACCGACACGGCCCCGGCGCAGGTCAGGATCAGGGCGAGCGCGGGCAGCGTACGCGTGCGGAGCGCCTGGGCCGGCCTGAACTGCTTGGCCGCCTCGGGCGTCGTGCGCAGGCGGGCCGCGTCGAGCGCATGCGAGCGGGGGTCGACGTCCGCGGGCCACCACAGGGGCGGAGGCAGTCGCAGGCTCCTCGCGGCGGCCGCGATGACGGCCACCGCCACCGCCGCGGCGACCAGGAAGGCGGCGGACGTGGCGCCCGGGGCGAGCCCGGCCCATACCAGCAGGGGCACCGCGCCGTAACCGAAGGCGCCGGTGATCAGGCCGACCCGGGCGGCGGGGCGCTCGGGGTGCCAGGAGGAGACGACCTCGCTGCACACGCCGTAGACCAGGCCGGCGCCGAGGCCGCCGAGCAGGGCGTACCCGATGAGGGCGAGCGCTCCGGGGGTGGTGAGCGCGGCCGTGGCCAGGCCGAGCCCGCTCAGGGCGGCGCCGGCGGCCAGGCAGGCGCGTACGCCGAGGCGACGGCGGCGTACCAGGTGGAGTGCGGGCAGGGCGGCGGCGGCCTGCCCGGCTATGCAGATCGCGAGGAGCGCCA
This sequence comes from Nonomuraea cypriaca, assembly GCF_015645445.1. Taxonomy (GTDB): domain Bacteria; phylum Actinomycetota; class Actinomycetes; order Streptosporangiales; family Streptosporangiaceae; genus Nonomuraea; species Nonomuraea cypriaca. The sequence goes on from NZ_JADOGI010000147.1 coordinate 15,427, forward strand.
GACCGGCGGCCTCCTTGGCGAGGAGCGCCGCGTACGCGTACTGGAGCGGGCTGATGGCCGCCATCGCCGCCCAGGCCAGCCGGAACATCCGGGTGCGGTCGGCGGGGACGGGCCCGGGGAGGTACGAGCGGCCGCGCCAGTCTCTGATTGCATTCTCCATACTGTATGGAATATCCAGAGAACCGGCCGCTGTCGAGACCCTAGACGGAGGATACTCCATACGGTATACCGTAGACAAAGGAGGCTCGAATGGACCTGTACGAGTACCAGGCGAAGGAGCTCTTCGGGCGTCACGGGATCCCCGTTCCCGCAGGCAGAGTCGCTGCCACCGCAGCCCAGGCACGTGAGATTGCGGCTGAGCTGAACGCGCCCGTTGTCATCAAGGCCCAAGTGAAAACCGGTGGACGAGGCAAGGCGGGCGGCATCAAGCCGGCCGCGGGCCCGGTCACCGCCGAGCAGGAGGCGGGCCGCGTCCTCGGGATGGACATCAAGGGACATGTCGCGCGCCGCGTGCTGGTGGAGGCCGCGACCGTGCCCTTCGAGGAGTACTACGCGGCCTTCCTCGTCGACCGGGCCGACGGCGCTTTCCTGGCGATGGTGTCAGGCCGGGGCGGCATGGAGATCGAGGAGTTGGCCGCCACCGACCCGGACGCCCTGGTGAGACTGCCGATCGACCCCGTGACGGGCGTGGACGCCGACACCGCGCGGCTGCTCGCGGCCAAGGCGGGGCTGCCCGAGCAGGCCGCCGAGGTGCTGGAGAAGCTGTGGGGGGTGCTGGTCGCGGAGGACGCGTTGCTCGTCGAGGTCAACCCGCTGATCTGCACCACCGACCAGCGCATCGTGGCCCTTGACGGCAAGGTCACGCTCGACGACAACGCCGCTTTCCGGCACGCGTGGGCGTACGGGGAGAGTTCGGACGGCTTGGAGGACCGGGCCAAGGCCAAGGGACTGAACTATGTCAAGCTGAACGGCACCGTCGGCGTCATCGGCAACGGCGCGGGGCTGGTCATGAGCACGCTCGACGTGGTCGCCGGCGCCGGCGCCGCCCCCGCGAACTTCCTGGACATCGGCGGCGGCGCGTCCGCGCAGGTCATGGCCGACGGCCTGGAGATCATCCTGGCCGACCCCGACGTGCGCTCGGTGCTGGTCAACGTCTTCGGCGGCATCACCGCCTGCGACGCGGTGGCCAACGGCATCGTCACCGCACTCGAACTCCTCGGCGAGCGCGGCCAGGGCCGCCCCATCGTCGTACGGCTGGACGGCAACAACGCCGAGGTGGGCCGGCGCATCCTCAGCGACGCCAGGCACCCGGCGGTCCGGCAGGTCTCCACCATGGACGGCGCCGCCGAGACGGCGGCCAGACTCGCGGCAGGTGCATGAATGGCCATCTTTCTGACCAAGGACAGCCGGGTCCTCGTGCAGGGCATGACCGGCTCGGAGGGCACCAGGCACACGGCCCGCATGCTCGCGGCGGGCACCGACATCGTGGCCGGGGTGACGCCGGGCAAGGGCGGCCGCTCGGCCGACTTCGGCGAGCGCACGGTGCCCGTGTTCGGGTCCGTCGCCGAGGCGGTGGCGGAGACCGGGGCGGACGTCTCGGTGATATTCGTACCGCCCAAGTTCACCGGCTCCGCCGTGGAGGAGGCCGTGGCGGCGCGGGTGCCGCTGTGCGTGGTCATCACCGAGGGCGTCCCCGTGCACGACGCGGTCCGGTTCCGTGCCCTGGCGAACGGGCGTACCCGGATCATCGGGCCCAACTGCCCCGGACTGATCAGCCCCGGGCAGTCGTCGGCCGGGATCATCCCCGCCGACATCACCTCGGCCGGGCGCATCGGGCTGGTGTCGAAGTCGGGGACGCTGACGTACCAGCTCATGTACGAGCTGCGCGACCTCGGCTTCTCCACCGCCGTCGGCATCGGCGGCGACCCCGTCGTCGGGACCTCGCACATCGACTGCCTCCAGGCGTTCCAGGACGACCCCGGCACCGACGCCATCGTGATGATCGGTGAGATCGGTGGCGACGCCGAGGAACGGGCCGCCGCCTACATCGCCGCGCACGTCACCAAGCCGGTGGTCGCGTACGTGGCCGGCTTCACCGCCCCCGAGGGCAAGACCATGGGCCACGCGGGCGCGATCGTCTCCGGCTCGTCCGGCACCGCCCAGGCCAAGAAGGAAGCCCTGGAGGCCGCCGGCGTCCGCGTCGGCCGCACCCCGACGGAGACCGCCCGCCTGATGCGCTCCGAGCTCACCAAGGCGGTGTCGTGAGGGAGTGCCGTCGCCTGGAGGAGCGGCGGGAGCGGAGCGACCAGAGCGGGGGAAGGCGGCGGCATTCGGGCGACCGAGCCCGCCGAACGGAGTGAGGCCATGAACAACGTGAGATTTGATGTCAACCTGTCCATTCTGTTCACCGAGCTGCCGCTGCTTGAGCGGCCGGCCGCGGCGGCCAAGGCCGGGTTCGACGCCGTTGAGCTGTGGTGGCCGTTCGGCTCCCCGGAACCTGAGAGCGCGGAGCTCGCCGCGCTGCGGCAGGCCGTCGAGGATGCCGGGGTGCGCCTCGCGGGGCTCAACTTCGACGCCGGCGACATGGCGGCCGGTGAGCGCGGCCTGCTGGCGAGGCCGGACGGCTCCGCGCGGTTCCAGGCCAACATCGACGCGGCGGTCCGGCTGGCCGGCGAGCTCGGCTGCGGGGTGCTCAACGCGCTGTACGGCAACGACCCCGGCACCGACAGGGACCTGGCCGTGGCGAACCTGCGCAGGGCGGCGGACGCGGCGGCAGGCATCGGCGCGACCGTGGTCGTCGAAGCCCTCAACTCCCACGAGAACCCCAAATATCCGATCACGTCGTCGCAGGCGGCGTTCGAGCTGATCGACGAGGTGGACAGGGAGAACGTGGCCTTCCTGGCCGACCTCTACCACCTGAACCGGATGGGGGAGGACGTGCTCGCGCTCATCGACGAGCACTCCTCGCGGTTCGGGCACGTGCAGATCGCCGACGACCCCGGCAGGGGCCGGCCGGGAAGCGGGCGGATGCCGTACGCGGAGATTTTCACGCGGCTGGAGGCCGCGGGTTACCGGGGGCACGTCGGTCTGGAGTACCGGCACGAGGGGCAGGGCGCGTTCGACTGGAGGCTGGCATGAACATCGGGTTCGTGGGCTTGGGGATCATGGGCAGCCCGATGGCCGCCAATCTCCTCAAAGCCGGACATGTCGTGACCGGGTATGACGTGAGCGCCGAGCGGGTCGAGCAACTCGCCGGCCTGGGCGGCAAGGGCGCGTCGAGCGTGGTCGAGGCCGTCGGCGGCGCTGACGTGGTGATCACCATGCTGCCGGACTCGCCGCAGGTCGAGGAGGTCGCCCCGCTCGTCATCGAGTACGGCAAGCCGAACCTGCTCTACATCGACATGAGCACCATCAAGCCGGAGACCTCCCGCCGGGTGGCAGAACAGGCGGCGGCGGCCGGAGTGCGGGCGCTGGACGCCCCGGTCAGCGGCGGCGAGCGCGGCGCGGTCGACGGAACCCTGTCCATCATGGTCGGCGGGGCCGCCGAGGACGTAGAGGCGGCCAGGCCCATCCTGGAGAGCCTCGGCACGACCATGGTGCACGTCGGCCCGGCCGGCGCGGGACAGACCGTGAAGGCGGCCAACCAGCTCGTCGTCGGCGGCATCTACGGCCTGGTGGCGGAGGCCATCGTGCTGCTGGAGGCGTCCGGGGTCGACCCGGTGGCCGGCCTCGACGTGCTCGCGGGCGGTCTGGCCGGCTCCAGGATCCTGGAGCTCAAGCGGCACACCATGGTCAAGCGCGAGTTCGCCCCTGGCTTCCGCATCGACCTGCACCACAAGGACATGGGCATCGCCGTCGCCGCGGCCCGCGAGGCCGGCGTCAGCCTCCCGCTCACCGGCCAGGTCGCCCAGCTCGTGGCCGCGGCCAGGGCGCAGGGCCACGGCTCACTCGACCACTCAGCCCTGCTCAAGGTGATCGAAAGGCTCAATGCATGAACCGCATCCCCTGTATGGAAGCCGTGGTGGCGGTGCTGGAGTCGGAGGGCGTGGACACCGTCTTCGGCATTCCGGGCGCGGCCATCCTGCCGCTCTACGCCGCGCTCCAGCACAGCTCGATCAGGCACATCACGGTGCGCCACGAGGAGGGCGGCACCCACGCGGCCGACGGCTGGTCCAGGGTGACCGGCAACGTCGGGGTCTGCATCGGCACGTCGGGCCCGGCCGGCACGAACATGATCACCGGCCTCTACACCGCGCTCGCCGACTCCGTCCCGATGATCTGCGTCACCGGCCAGGCGGCCACCTCCAAACTGCACCAGGAGGCGTTCCAGGCGGTCGACATCGTGGAGATCGCGCGGCCGGTGACCAAGTGGGCGGTGCAGCTCAAGGAGCCCGCCCAGGCGCCGTGGGTGTTCAGGGAGGCGTTCAGGATCGCGCGGTCGGGGCGACCAGGGCCTGTGCTCATCGACCTGCCGATCGACGTGCAGCGCGGCACCTGCCTGTACGACCCCGACGTGGACGCGCCGCTGCCCGTCGAGACGCCGCGCCCGCTGCCCCGGGCCGTGGGCAAGGCCGTGGACCTGCTGGCCGAGGCGCGGCACCCGATCATCCTGGCCGGCGGCGGCGTGCTCGTCGCCGACGCCTGCGATGAGCTGCGCGCGCTGGCCGAGTATCTCCAGGTGCCCGTGCAGGTGACCCTCATGGGCAAGGGCGCCTTCCCCGAGGACCACCCGCTGTTCGCCGGGATGGCAGGAATCCAGACGCAGACGCGGTGGGGCAACGCCGCGTTCCTGGAGAGCGACCTGGTCCTGGCCGTGGGCGCGCGCTTCGGCGACCGGCACACCGGCGACCTCGACGTCTACCGCAGGGGCCGCAAGTTCGTGCACGTGGACATCGAGCCCATGCAGATCGGCCGGGTCTTCGAGCCCGACCTGGGGATCGTCGGACACGCCAGGCCGGTGCTGGCCGAGCTGCTGGACGAGGCGCGCAGCCGCGGCGAGGCGCGCAAACCGGGCAAGTGGGTACGCCAGGTCGCCGACCTGCGCCGGACGATGACACGCCGTGAGGACTTCGACGACGTGCCGATCAAGCCGCCCAGGGTGTTCAAGGAGATCAACGAGTTCTTCCCCAAAGACACCACGTTCGTCACCGCCATCGGGCTCTACCAGATCTGGTCGGGGCAGTTCCAGACGACGTACCTGCCGCGCCGTTACCTGGTGTGCGGGCAGGCCGGGCCGCTGGGCTGGGAGGTGCCCGCCGCCATGGGCGTCAAGTGCGCCCATCCGGAACGCCAGGTCGTGGCGGTGGCCGGCGACTACTCCTTCCAGTTCCTCATGGAGGAGGTCGCGGTGGCCGCCCAGTACCGGATCCCGTTCGTCATCGTCATGATCAACAACGAGTACCTGGGCCTCATCAGGCAGTCCGAGCTGCCGTACGGCATGAACTACGCCGTGGACCTGCACTACGGGGAGGGCGGTATCGACCATGTCAAGGCCATGGAGGCGTTCGGCTGCCCGGCGCGCCGGGTGGAGCTGCCAGGCGACATCCGCGACGCGCTGTCCTGGGCGTCGGAGGAGGCCGCACGGGAGCGGCTGCCGGTGCTGGTGGAGGTGATGGTCGAGCGCGAGGCCAACGCCGCCATGGGGCCCTCACTGGAGGCGATCAAGGAGTTCGAGCCTCTGCCCGAGCTCATCACGGCCGACTGGTCCGACTGATCCGACTGAGGAGGAGCGTATATGCAGCTCAAGCCGGGTACGGCCTGGCAGGACGCCTACAACGCCTGTTGCGCGGCGGCGCCCGAGGCCTTCCACGACGACCGGGTGCTGAACCACTGGGGCGGCATCTGGCACCGCGACGGGCGCCCCGTGCCCGGCTTCTCGCCGCTGGACGGCACCGCCATCGCGGGCCTGCCCAGGCTGGAACGAGCGGGCGCGGGACGTGCGGTGGCGGGCGCGGTCGAGGAGCACCGCAGATGGCGATACCTGCCGCTGGCCGAACGCAAGGCCATGGTGGCCGCGGCCGTGGAGTCCATGGCCGCGCACCGCGATCTACTCGCCCTGTTGCTGGTGTGGGAGATCGGCAAGCCCTGGAAGGCGGCCTGCGCCGACGTGGACCGCTGCCTGGACGGCGTCCGCTGGTACGTCGGCGAGATCGACCGCATGGTCGCCGGGCGCGCGCCGCTGCCAGGGCCTGTCAGCAACATCGCGAGCTGGAACTACCCGATGAGCGTGCTCATGCACGCCATGCTGGTGCAGGCGCTGGCCGGCAACGCGGTGATCGCCAAGACCCCCACGGACGGCGGGCTCTGCTGCCTGACGCTCGCCTGCGCGCTGGCCGTCCGTGAAGGGCTGCCGTTCACCCTGGTCAGCGGGGGAGGGGCGGAGCTGTCGCCGGCGCTGGTCGCGGGCCGCTCGCTCGGCTGCGTGTCGTTCGTGGGCGGCAGGGACGCGGGGGCGAAGGTGGTCACCTCGCTGGCCGACCTCGGCCGCCGGCACGTGCTGGAGCAGGAGGGCCTGAACTGCTGGGGCGTGTGGGAGTATGGCGACTGGGACCTGCTCACGAGGCAGATCCGGGCGTCGTTCGACTACGGCAAGCAGCGCTGCACCGCGTACCCGCGGTTCGTGGTGCAGCGGTCGCTGTTCCACGAGTTCCTGGCCGCCTATCTGAAGGCGGTGGGGTCGCTGCGCTTCGGCCATCCCCTCGCGGTCGCCGCGCCGGACGATCCGCTGCCCGAGCTGGACTTCGGCCCGCTGATCAACGCCTCGAAGGCCAAGGAACTGGCCGACCAGGTGGATGAGGCGGTGGTGCGGGGCGGCGTGCCGGTGCACCAGGCGTCGCTGGCTGACGGACATTTCCTGCCGGGGCAGGATATTTCGGCGTACGTACCGCCGACCGCGCTGCTCAGCCCGCCCCGCTCCTCACCCCTCTTCCACGCCGAGCCGTTCGGCCCGGTGGACACCATCGTGCTGGTGGACACCGAGGCGGAGCTGCTGGCCGCGATGAACGCCAGCAACGGCGCCCTGGTGGCCACGGTGTCCTGTGACGAGGAGGAGACGTTCCACCGGCTGGCGCCCGAGGTGCGGGCGTTCAAGGTGGGTCACAACAGGCCGCGCTCGCGCGGCGACAGGGACGAGCTGTTCGGCGGGCTCGGGGCGTCGTGGCGGGGCGCGTTCGTCGGCGGCGAGCTGCTGGTGCGGGCCGCCACCACGGGCCCGGACGAAGAGCGGCTCCCCGGCAACTTCCCCCACTACACAATGCTGCCGCAACAGGCCTGAACCAGCCGGCCTGAACAGGTGCCAGGATCCAGGCGTCGAACAGGCGCGGATCAGAAGGCTCCGAAGCGGGTCGCCACGAGCAGGGCGAGAAAGGCCAGCATGGCGACCCGCAGCAGTTTCCCGCCGGCCCCCAGCGACGGCCACGACAAGTACGCCAGCCACCCCACGAACGCCAGCACGACCAGCGCGGCCAGCCCGCCCAGCGGGTTGGCCACGGCGAACCCGATCAGCAGCAGGACCACCAGCACGGCGGGCGCGACCCAGCGGGGGACCTGCGAGAACAGGTATGCCATCGGCACCGCGCTGCGCTGCTCGACGGCCTTGCGCAGACCGGAGGCACCCGGCGTGAAGAACCGCTCGCCCTGGGGAAGCGGACGCTTGTTGTCACGAGCCACCCCCAGAGCCTACGGGAGCTTCGAAGCGCTCTGGGAGTTCGGGCGTCCGGTGGGCCGGAGCGTACGTGAGAGCATGTGTGAGTTCGCGCATCCCCCGGGCTCAGCGCCTTTAGGCTGGTCGCGTGCTCGCCGTGATCCGATACACCGTTCCAGAGTCCCAGTCCCAAGATTTCGTCAAGCAGGGCTACGCCATCCTCGACACGCTCGCCGCCCAACCCGGCTACCAACGTGGCAGGCTGGCCCGTTCGGTCGATGAGCCCAATCTGTGGGCTCTGGTCAGTGAGTGGGAAGGCGCCGGCTTCTACCGCAGAGCGCTCTCCGCCGCCCGGATGGCGATGTATCCGCTGATGATTCTCATGGTCAACGAACCCAGTGCGTTCGAGGACGTCTACACCCAGGACGGGGCGTAGGAATACTCGCGCGCGAGAGGTCCCGCCCGTCCCCTAAGCTGGGATCTCATCAATTCACTCGCCGACCTCCAGCCGGAAAGAGAACCAACCAAATGGCACGACGCACCGACGTCATGGACACCATCGTCAGCCTCGCCAAACGCCGCGGGCTCGTATACCCGTCGAGCGAGATCTACGGCGGACTGCGCGCGTCGTGGGACTACGGTCCACTGGGCGTCGAGCTGAAGAACAACGTCAAGCGGCAGTGGTGGCTGTCGATGGTCCAGTCGCGCGACGACGTGGTGGGCCTTGACTCCTGCGTCATCCTGGCGCCCGAGGTGTGGCGGGCCAGCGGCCACGTCGAGACGTTCACCGACCCGCTGACCGAGTGCCTGTCCTGCCACAAGCGCTTCCGCGCCGACCATCTCATCGAGGCGTACGAAGAGAAGAACGCCAAGACGCCGGAAGGCGGCCTGGCCGACATCACCTGCCCCAACTGCGGCAACAAGGGCACCTTCACCGACCCCAGGCAGTTCAGCGGCCTGCTCAAGACCTACCTCGGCCCGGTCGAGGACGAGTCCGGCCTGGCCTACCTGCGGCCGGAGACCGCGCAGGGCATCTTCATCAACTACCTCAACGTGCAGCAGTCGGCCCGCAGGAAGATCCCGTTCGGCATCGGCCAGATCGGCAAGTCGTTCCGCAACGAGATCACGCCGGGCAACTTCATCTTCCGCACCCGCGAGTTCGAGCAGATGGAGATGGAGTTCTTCGTCAAGCCGGGCTCGGACGAGGAATGGCACCAATACTGGATCGACGAGCGCTTCCGCTGGTATTCCGACCTCGGCATCAACAAGGACAACCTGCGCCTCTACGAGCACCCCAAGGACAAGCTGTCCCACTACGCCAAGCGCACCGTCGACGTCGAATACCGGTTCAACTTCACCGGCTCGGAATGGGGTGAGCTCGAAGGCATCGCCAACCGCACCGACTTCGACCTGACCGCCCACTCCAAGGCGTCGGGCGTCGACCTCAGCTTCTTCGAGCAGGACACCGGCGAGCGTTACGTCCCCTACGTCATCGAGCCGGCCGCCGGCGTCGACCGGGCCACGCTGACGTTCCTGCTGGACGCCTACACCGAGGACGAGGCGCCCAACGCCAAGGGGGTCATGGAGAAGCGCACGGTCATGCGGCTCGACCACCGGCTCGCGCCGGTCAAGGCCGCGGTGCTGCCGCTCTCGCGCAACGCCGACCTGTCGCCGAAGGCCCGCGACCTGGCCGCCCAGCTGCGCCGCCGGTGGAACGTCGAGTTCGACGACGCGGGCGCGATCGGCCGCCGCTACCGCCGCCAGGACGAGATCGGCACGCCGTTCTGCATCACGATCGACTTCGACACCCTGGATGATCAGGCAGTGACGATCCGCGAACGCGACAGCATGAACCAGGAGCGCATTTCCATCGACTCCGTGGACTCCTACCTGCGCCAGCATCTCAATGATTGATTAGTTTTTTCTTCGTGAAGGCCGCTCGCCGTTTTTCGGCGAGCGGCCTTTTTTTTGTTTTTACGGCGGAGCCAAGCCGGCTCCTCCCGCCGCTGTCACCCTGACGGCCCTCCAGGGAGACGCTTCTCCGCCTCACCGGCGCGCCGCCACTACGCGCGCACGCTCCCTCGGGGGGCTTCGCCCCCAAGCGCCCCCCAAACCCAAACCCCTCCGTGGCTGACTCGGGCCACGTTTGGCCGGGGCTCATGATTTCTTGGTGTCCGGCGGTGGGATCGTCGCGCCGGCCGACAGGAGTTTCTTCGCCAGTGCGCGACAGCGACTTCCGAGCTCCGGAGGGTCGAGTACCTCGAAGTCGTGCCCCAGCAGGAGTACGTGCATGAGCGTGAAGTCGAGGCTGCCGGCGCCGCTGAGCACCTCGCAGCGCTCGCTTCCGCGCGGTCGTACGACGGCCGCCGATGCCGGAATCTGGGCGCGTACCGTGTCGGCCGGGGCATGCACGAGGAAGCGCGCCTGGTGCGGATACACCCGGCTCGCCACGCTCTCCTGCACGTACGCCGCCGCGTCGGGCGACGGGCGCGGGCGGAAGCACCAGCTCCGTGCGGACACGTCGGTCATCCGGTCGACGCGGAAGTTGCGCCAGTCGTCGCGATCGAGGTCGTAGGCGAGGAGGTACCAGCGCCGGTCGGAGGCGACCAGGCGGTAGGGCTCGACCCGCCGCCGTCGCACCTCGCTCCCCGAGGGGTAGTCGAAGCCGGCCTCGACCTCGTCGCGACAGGCTCTGGCCAGCGTCATGAGCACCTCGGGGTCGACCGGCGTGCGGCCTCCGCCGAAGGACTCCACCGAGCCGGCGAGCGCGCGTACCTCGTGCCGCAGCCGGGTCGGCAGCACCCGGTCGAGCTTGGTCAGGGCCCGGAGCGCGGCGTCGCCTGCGCCGGCGACCGCGCCACCCGCGCCGGCGAGCAGCGCGACCGCGGTGGCGATCGCCTCCTCGTCGTCGAGAAGCAGCGGCGGCAGGTCCTGCCCCGGGCCGAGCTGGTAGCCGCCGCCCGCACCCTGGCTGGCATGCACCGGATAGCCGAGTGTACGCAGCCGCCCGACATCACGACGTACCGTGCGCGGCGTGACCCCGAGCCGCCCGGCGAGCTCGGGGCCGGTCCAGATCCGGCGCTGCTGCAGCAGCCCGAGCAGGGTGAGCACCCGCTCCGTCGTGCCCCGCTCGTCGGCGTTCGCCATGTCCACGTCGCCCACCCTGCCAGAGACAGCGGACCGATCCTGTCCGCTTGGGGTACCAAGGTGGCTCCATGGACGCAGACGAACTCGACTGGAACCGGACGCTACGCGAGCAGTGGAGGCCCATTGGAACCATCAGCTCCGAGCCCGGCTCGACGGCCTCACCGACGACGAGTACTTCTGGTCGCCGGTGCCGGACGCCTGGAGCGTGCGGCCGCGCGGCAGCTCGACGGCGCCCGTGCAGGTCGGTGCCGGGGACTTCACGATCGACTATGCCTTCCCCGAGCCGGTCCCCGCGGCTTTCACCACGATCGCCTGGCGACTCGGTCACGTCATCGTCGGCGTGCTCGCCGCGCGCAACGCGGCGCACTTCGGCGCGCCGGCGGCGTCGTACGAGACCTGGGAGTACGCCGGCAGCGCGGCCACCGCGCTCGACCAGCTCGAGGCCCAACTCGACGTCTGGCTGGCCGGAGTGCGCGGCCTGGGCGAGGCCGGGCTCCGGGTCCCGATCGGCGAGAAGCCCTTCCCCGAGGCGCCCATGGCCGATCTGGTGCTGCACATCAACCGGGAGCTGATCCACCACCTGTCCGAGGTCTGCCTGCTGCGCGACCTCTACCCGCACACGAAACCCGCTACGAACGGAGTAACCCGATGAGCCGCCACATCCAGATCACCTTCGACGCCCACGATCCGCAGGCGCTTTCGTCCTTCTGGCGCGACGTACTGGGCTACGTCCACCCCGGCCCGCCCGGAGTCGACCTGCCCGAGGGGGCCGACCCGCTGGCCGCGTGGGACGACTTCCTCGCGCGAGTCGGCGTGCCGAAGGAGCAGCGCAACACGAGATCGGCCATCGAGGACCCGGACGGGCAAGGCCCACGGCTGTTCTTCCAGCAGGTGCCGGAGGACAAGGTCGCCAAGAACCGCCTCCACCTCGACGTCCGCGCGGCTCCAGGACTGCAGAGAGAGGAGCGGATGGCGGCGCTGGAGGCCGAGTGCGACCGGCTCGTCGCGCTGGGAGCGAAGCGGGTACGCCGCTACGAACCCGCTCCCCCGTTGAGCGCCGGCTTCATCGTCCTGACCGACCCCGAAGGCAACGAATTCTGCCTCAACTGAGTTATCCCTCGGGGGGCTTCGCCCCCAAAG